>DATDRP010000004.1:0-93012 GCA_035291665.1 Patescibacteria group bacterium
ATCAAGATCACCTGTTCCGAAGTTAATATCAATTCCTCCGGCTGCATCGGATGCGTTAAGAAGTATTGCATCAGCAGCTGCTTCAGATGAATTAAGTGCGATCGATCCACCCGTATTTGTAACCCTGAAGTCCTGAGTGGAGGCTCCAGTGATATCAAATCCGACTCCACCGCCGAGAGTAAATGTTAATCCCTCAGCAACATCAGATGTATTTGAAATAGTCCAGTCGGTACCCGTGATATCATTTTCTCCCATGCTAATACCTGTTGTTATGTCAGTATCTGTAAGATCCAAGGCAGTTGCCAATGTGGCAGTCGGAGTTACAAGTATCTCTCCATTTGCCTGGATTCTTGCCTGGGCAGAAGCGCTTGCAATTCCTCCGAACATGACATCGAGTGTCAGATTATACGGAGCAATCTCTTTACTATCAGATCCCAGCTGCCATTTACTCCCTCCTGCTGAACCGGAACAGTTGCCGGTTGAGATACAAACAGTTCCCGTTGCATCCGGAAATGTCCAGGTTTTATCTTCACTGGTAAGATCGGCTGACGTGATTGTTCCTGTGAATGTTGCTCCTGTTGTACTGTATGGCTGAAGTAATAACCTGTCGGCATTGCTGGTTGAGCTTCTAAGTTCGAGAGTACCGGTACTTGAAAGATTAAAGACAGTTGTACCTGAGGAAGATGCAGTAATAATGTTCTGTGCTTCGTCCTGATTCAAAATTACAAGTGCTTTGTCATAAGCATTTGTTGAGGAATTATCGACCGTTAAAAGTCCGGTTGGAGATATGCTTGATCCGATTGAAACTTTACCCCCGGTTGAACCTGTGTTAAGAAGAATATTGCCCGAGTTATACGTAGACAAAGTTAAGTTATTGGATTCGTAGTTATCTCCCACAAGTATTGTGAATGGCGCCTTTGTCTCGATTTGTGATGCAGTTTGGTTGGTGAAATTGGCATCATAAGCAAAGGAAACGTCACCGGCCGATGTGAATTCATGGGGGATAGCTGATGTGATTTTTGCCGTATCAACAGAGAATAGTTCTGTACCATTATCATATATTGCAAATAAGTTTCCTGTCGTATCTCCATACTGACCCAAGTTTATTTTGAAAAGATCTCCTGATGCCGTTGCCCAAGCACTGGGACTCCAATCAAAGAGTCCAAGGTTACCGGACGTCAGCGATGTAGCGTCGGATGTAACATCAAGAAGTTTTCCTGTTGTCCAAGTGTTGCCGGTGGTTGAGAGCTTGAGAATATCTCCGCTTATTAATGCAGAAGCGTTCAGATCCGCAACTACTCCCGTTGTTATAGTATCAGAGTTAATGTCTAATATATTTCCGGCAGCTGTTTCAATCCCTGCTATCCGAAGATGTGCTGATGATGTTGCAATTCCTCCGAACATTGTATCGAGTGTCAGATTATATGGAGCGATTTCTTTACTGTCAGAACCCAACTGCCACTTTGATCCGCCTGCAGTACCGGAACAGTTACCGGAGGTATCACAGACTTGATTATTGGCTTGATAAATCGCTCCATCAACCTCCAGGTTTCCTTCTATGTAAAGGTCATTATCAGAATCCATCCATGTTCCGTTTGCATTAGCCGTATCGTCTCCAATTGCATTAAAGGTAACGTCATCTCCTGATCCTCCGATATTTAATACATCCGCATCAGAAAAGATTATATCTCCGCCTGCCGAATCAAGTGTTAAATCACCTGTTACTGA
The DNA here is from genome assembly GCA_035291665.1 of Patescibacteria group bacterium. Taxonomy (GTDB): domain Bacteria; phylum Patescibacteriota; class Microgenomatia; order UBA8517; family UBA8517; genus DATDRP01. Next base: position 1,729 of record DATDRP010000004.1, read on the forward strand.
AAGAGAGAAGTCTGTGTAAGCTGATGCACCTCCATCAGAATCATTATATGTAAGTCGAAGATTATCACCCGTTGCGTGATTGATTTCCAGAGCTGCGTCAGGAATGGTTGTACGGATACCTACGTCACCGCCTCTTTCTATTCTCATGTACTCTATATTCCCTGTACCCGCATTGTTACCAGCCTTGAATCTTAATTCATCATCAGTCATTGCGCCAACAATAACACCTGCGGAATCTACCCCAATAAGAGCCTCGGCATCATCAGTCGTATCACGCCAAATTCCGTAGATACCCCCAGTATTGTAGACAGCAAATTTTGCCCCAGCAGCATCACTAATAATGGGCGTTTCTGGCGTACCAAGAGTTAATTGGTGAGTAGGATTTGTCGTTCTTATTCCCACATTTCCAGTAGTGACGTTTAATAGGGTATTGTTACCGGCATTATTGATTTGGATTGGTTTTGAACCCCAAGATTGAATGTAGGCATATGTACTATCTGAACCTATAGTTAAATTACCGTTACCTTGATTTAACAAATTAAAACCATATGTATTTGGATCACTGACTGTTAGGTCAGATGATTGGTTAACGGTGAGTCGGCTGGTTGGAGTGGTTGTTCCAATTCCCACATAACCCGTTACATCATCAATTGTCAGTGCGTTACCCCAGGTATCGGCTCCACTTTTATACTGAAATGTCAATGGACCTGTTGGAGGTCGAATTGTGCTAGTAGTCAATGTTCCAGACATTGAGGCATTACCTGTCAGGCCTTCAACTTTAAATAAAGCTGATGCCGTTGATACTCCTCCGACCAAAAGGTCAACAGTTGAATTCTTGGGATAAAGAACTCCCAGTGCATCGTTTTGTGTCCAGTAGATATCAGCTGTTGTTGCAGGAACCGATGTTCCGCAGCTTAAGACTCCTGATCCTGCGGTGTAGAGATACTCACAATCAGCGTAATCGCTAAAGAATACATTTGATCCGCCTGTTGCATCAAAGGTAAGATCTACTGTTGAATTACCAAGGGTTATTGCTTCGGCTCCTGCCCCCGTATCAATATCAAGATAGTTGGTAGAACCGTCGGAGATTGTTAATGCATTAGCAATAGTATTTAATTCAAGATCAGTTGCTTGAGTCTCAAGGTTTATGATAGGGGAATCAAAATCAAGTGCAGTGGAACCGACAAATTGAATTGTAGGTTCAGTTAAAGAAAGTGTTCCATCGCTAACGTTTGATATTAAAGCAGAATTTGCAAGTCTTAGGTCCCCATCGCTTTCAACACTAAATCTGAAAGTACCCGATGAGGAAGCGGTTAGAATGTCGCCGCTGGATCCGGCTAATTTATCAACTATTAAAGCAGCCTGTCCGCCTGAATTGGAGGATAAATCCAACCCGACTCCTAATCCGAGATTATTTATATCAAGTCCGGTAGCATTCCCGGAAGTGTTTAATTGTTCCAATTGCAAAACAAAACTTGAATCGGTCCCCGAACTGGCAGGATTTCGAAATATTAGCGAGTCGTCGTTTCCGGAAAGCGCAATTACAACATCTCCGGTATCTGTATCATTGTCATATGCTTGCTGTAGGGTAGTGGATGCCCCCGAAAAATCCTGCCAACTTGATCCGTTATAGAATCTGACCAAATTTGAAGATGTGTCATATGCAATAAACCCGGGATCATTGGGTTCGTTACTTAAGTTACTTATGCTTGGAAGACGAAAGCCTTCGTTTGTTGCATTAGATTGAACTATTGCTGATAAATCAAGGTAATCTCCGTCATCAAATGTTAATGTTGCGTTCAAATCGTCAGTTGTTAGTGAATCGTTAAGAATTTCAGAGGAGGAGATGGCACCGTCCGGTAAGACTACTGTCGTATCACCGGTACCGGAGGAGTTAATCGTAAACGATACAAGTGCGCCAACCGATCCGGCAACTATTGATGTTGCATTAGTTACACCCAAATTAAGTGCTCCGGCTGAAAGCGTATCTATCCCCTGACTTGCGGCGACCTGAATATTACCTGATCTATTCAAATTAAATACGGTTGTGGTTGCCGAACTGGATGCAGTCAGGATATTTTGGTCTCCTGTTTCGGTCAGAGAAACAAGTGCTTTACCAGTTACAGCTCCGGAGACATCGAGTTTTGATACAGGAGTTGTACCGATCCCTAATAGTTCACTCGTCCTGTTCCATGCGAAATCTGCATCACTGCTTAAACTGTTATTGCTGTCCCAGAAAGCAACCCGGTTATCGGCTCCCGTTCCGCCAATTCCGCCTGCTCCGGCTGAGACATTAATCCAGGAAGTTGAACCGTCATTGTTGGTAGAAAGAACCTGACCGGAAACACCATCAGCTCCGGGTAGGGCATAGGCTCGGGTTTGTGTGACGTTAGTTGGTGCTGTCCAGCCGGTGTAATTTGTATTGTCGGAATCATACAATCGGAGATCGCCTTGAGTCAAAAGTGATAAATTGCCTGACCTGTCCAAGTTGGCAACGGTTGTTCCTGATGCCGAAGCAGTCAGGATATTTTGGTCAGCTCCGGTATCATTGAAGATTGCAAGAGCACGACCCGGGCGGTTTCCCGAGACGGTAAAGAGTCCGTGCATCTCCGATTGGGTTGCGGTTCCAACTGCAACACTTAAGGTTGCCGCATTCGTTGGATACAATAGATTTGAAAGTTCAGTCCATTTTGAAGACCCTGACCCTCCCGTTGTAACCCAACCACAGTTAGATTCCGACGCGTCACAAACTAATTTATTACCCCAAAAAAGATCTCCGCCTGCTGCATCGGCAGCAATTGTTCCGTAAGTTAAAATATTACTTGCGGATCCATCAGAATTAATTCCGACAATTCCGGTATTTGAGGCAAGTGAACCGGATGCGGTAGCGTTACCATAATTAGATTCGACAGTCAGATTGAATAAATCATTTCCAGCAGTATTCTCGAAAGTAAGAAGTCCGGTTGTTCCTTCAAATACTCTTATATTGTTAAATAAAACAAAGTTATCATTCAGCGCAAGACCGTTAACAAGGTTAGCATTTGTAAGATCAATTCCCGTCGTTAAGGCTGCGTCAGGAGTAATTGACAACGCCCCTGTTGCAAGAAGTGTCAAGTTATTGGCAGTTAATATCAAATCTTCACCGGCTGCGTCGCCGCCTGCGACGTTAACAGTCAGGTTTTCTGAGTCAGCAACACCAATAGTTGCGCTTGTATCGTTTCTTCCAAGCGTCAGATCAGCTGTTGACAGAAGTCCGCTTGAGTCAAGCGCTGTATTGTTGGCTGTAATTATCAAATCTTCGGCTGAATTATCGCCGCCTGCCACATTCAACGTAAGTGCATTTGTATTTGCGACTGCGATTTCACCTGCTACAGCGAATGTCAGGCTGTTGACATCCAGAATAGTTCCTTCAACAGATACTTGTCCGGCATCAGATCCATCGTTTATTGTTATTGATCCGTCTGCTGATGAAACGTCAAACTCCGGGAAATCGATAGCAACTGCCGCTGGAGCATAAAATGTTGGAATCCCTGTTGCAATGTTTCTGAATAAGAAATCGGCTGATGCGGTTGAAGTTCCACCGATTGCCACATCAACCACGCTCGCGTAGGCTCCTGCCGGATGATAAACATTTGCGGTATTTGCCCAAAGAGATGTCGTCGAAATGGGAGTTCCTCCGACATACAAAGTTCCTCCAACTTCCAAGATGTCCTCGATGTATAAATCATTGTCAGTTGAAGCAAAGCTTGCAGTTCCCGAATCTGAGATTGCATTATAACCAGTTCCTGTTATGCCACCCACATTGAAGTTGCTGGAAAGTATCAAATCCTGGAAGGGAAGGGTGGCGGAACCAAGATCTAATCCGGTTGCAACAGCAGGAGTTAACGCGGTTCCTCCTAGTGCCAGCTCGCCGTTGCCTGAAATATAAAAAGTGATTGTATTTGATGTAGCTTCCCCAAGATCAATGTTTTCCCCTGATGGTCCCAAAACGTCGCCGCCTGTAACAGTCAAATCTCCGGTTACCGAAAGATCATCGTTTATCGAAACTGCCGCATCGTCAATATCAAGAATTACTCCGTCTGCATCAACTCTGATTCCATTTGCGGCGGAACCGATATCAACTGTATCGGCAAGTACCAAATTACCATCAATATCGGCAACAACCCCGGCTTCGCTTATTGATACTCCGGTTGTTGCTGATGCCAGCTGAAGTGAAAATGTAGATGCCGGTAGAAGTACCAGATTGCCATCTATGTCTTGAATTTGGCCTGATGTTGCAACCTGAACACCTGTTGATGCCGATCCTAGATTAACCGTGTCTGCGATTGTTGTTGTTCCGCCTGCGGAATCAATTGTCAAATTCCCTGAAATAGTATTAAGGGTTCCCGTTATATAAAGATTCCCGTCATTTGTTATTCTTGCTCTTGTTGTTGCACCTGCGGAGGCAACCAATATATCATTGCTTCCGGTTTCAATAAGTGCGACTAATGCATTACCCTGATATGTACCGTTGACTTCAAGCACATGAGAAGGGGAGCCTTCTTGAATTCCGAGAAGGTTATTTGTATCGTCCCAGAAAAAGTTTGTATTATCCTGAGTGAGGATGCCAGAAGGACCGGCGAAAATTATTGAGCCTTCAGTATAATTTCCATAAACCGAATCGCTGTAGATTATTCCATCAACTTCAAGATCTCCGCCGATGTATACATCATTGGCAGCATTCATTGCCGCTTCATCAACAACATCTCCGGCAATGGCAAATGTGTTATAGGCAACTCCTGTGACTCCGCCTCCGACTTCAAGAGTTGCACCTCCGGCGTTGGGAATTCGAATATCACCGTTCACGGTAAGAACCCCAGATGCAAGTGAAAGAAGATCAGTGTCGGTAGTAATTCCTACGGTTGTACCGTTAATACTGACATTACCGGTTCCGAAGCTTAATGTACCGAGACCTGAGATTGTTTGACTGTTTCCGCTAACTGTACCGCCGAGTGTATATGCACCTATTTGTAAAGTACCTGAGGATGCAGATATTAAATGCGTACCGGTTGATGAGAAAAGAATATCTGCTTCATTTCCTGAGAATGTCAATCCGGTCGTACCAGATGTAGAAATATTTCCGTTCGCATCAACCTGGAAAGCATTCGATGTACCGGAAGTCAAAGTCCCTTCCGTATCAAGATTTCCCGAAACATTAACACTGTCGGAAAGTATTGTTGTTCCTGCCGAGTCGATAGTCAAATTGCCGGTTGTGGTTGTGATTGAGCTTGCCTGGTGGAATTGCAGATTTCCGGCACTTGTGACTGTTAATCGGGGAGTACCCGAAAAAGATGCGGTCAGAATATCCTGCGACTCAGTTTGGTCGAAAATTGCCAGAGCTTTTCCCGTAAGCTGACTTGCTCCGCTTGTAATATACAGTTTTGAAATGATCGCTGTGTCGTCGACAGTACCAATGCCTACCCGGTTTCCAAGAGTTGTCGGATAAATAGTATTGTTATCCAGAGTCCAGGTCCCGCCGCCGCCGCCGATTGCGGCGTTGTAAGCTTCGTTTATGGCATCAACAATTGCGTTGGTAGGAGTATCCAAACTGTCATCATCATTTGAGAAGGGGATTACCGTTGTTTGGACTGAATCATCAAAAGTAAGATCATCAAAAGCAGTCAAGGCGATATCAGCGGTACCCCCTGAACCGGAATCAATTGTTACTCCCGCTGAGGAATTAACGTCCACTAGTCCTGCGGATGTAAGTATCAAATCACCGGATGAGATAGTTGAAAGAGTTAGGTTGCCTGAAGATGCGCTTAAATTACTTGCTCCCGTTCCGTCAATCGAGAAAGCACCGGTTGACAGCATGTCATAAGTACCCGTTACATCAATATCAAGATTTGCGCCCGCATTAACGTCCATTAGTCCGGCTGATGTCAGGTCAAGTTCGCCTGAGGTTACGGTTATAAGCTGCAGTTGACCCGATGTGTTGGTAAGAGTTAAGCCGTTTGCCCCCGGCCCCGTTATTGTATTTGCGGTACCGAAGAATGATAAATCTCCTGTCGTGTTAAATTGCGCATAATTGGTTGTACCTCCATCTCCGAGGTTGGTGGTTCCTGTTACTTCAACGGAAGTGTTTTGCGTATCAAGGCGAAGGAGTGATGATTCAAAAGTCAGAGCTCCGGCATTTGCATTTATCAAATCGAAATTGGTAGCCTGGTTGGAGGTGTCGACGGTTGCTGTATTAATAACCAAATTTCCGGCAGGGCTGAGAGTCAAATTACCTGTGCTGGTTGTTATTGCTTGAGCTCCCACAAATGTTAGATCGTCATCAATTCCGATAGCGGTATCGGTATTGGAATAAAGTACCGGGTATGTTCCGTCAAGATTTACATATAAATCGGTGTTGTCCGATCCGCCGCTACCGATAAATGCGATAATGTCATCGGCAGTTGTGTTATCTATCGATTCGCTGTTTCCGAGAGCCAAAATACCGGTCGGACCAACTGTCAGGAAATTTCCGGCTGACGCTCCACCCGCTCTTAAGGCTGTATTTGTTCCGGTTGCAGTAAAGGTTGCGACAGTTGTTGCGCTTGTTGTTGCAGCAACCGCATCGGTCGTGGTAGTAGGGGAAAGTACACCGGCGGATTTGTTCCAATAGGCGGCAATTATATTTCCGTTAACATCATATATAATTCCATCAACCTCAAGATCGCCTTCGATATAAAGGTCGTCATCACCGTTTGCCTGACTCGGTGTCGTCGTATCACCAACTCTGACATACCCGGATGCATTCAAAGTGAGATTTGAATCGCTTGTTATATTATCGCCGTTAACTGCAAGGTTTCCGGTTAATGTGGCATTATTTGCAGTTGTGATACTGCCGGTATTGTCAACAACGAATGTATCGGTACCTCCAACTTCCATTTCAATCAAATTCGGAGTTCCGCCTCCGGTTTCGTTAAACCAAAGTACCGAGGCGGCTGATTTAGTTGCAGTTTCCGGATTATCCGGCTGCATCAAAGCGACATATCCAGTCTGATCGGGGAGAGTAATAAGAGCATTAACTGTCGGATCATGTGCGGTAAGTTGGACATCAAATGTATCAGAAGTAACTCCTTCAAACCATAAATTATTACCTGAATCCGAACCTGTGAATGCTGGACCTGACCCGACGTCTCCAACAGCAGTGATATCACCGGCTCCGCCAACTCCGGTTAATTCCTTCCATTGTAATACATCACCCGATTGCCAAGTTAAAACATAATCGGCTGAGCTTGCCGAACCTGTTGGGAGTGTGTAAACGGTATTTGTCGTTAAGTTGCTGGGTGCCTGGAAGCCGGTGTAATTGCTGCCGTCTGAATCGTAGAACCTGATATCTCCCTGATTGATGAGAGAAACATTACCACTTCTGTCAAGGTTGAATACCGTTGTTCCGGAAGCTGAGGCAGTCAGGATATTTTGATCTCCCAACTCATCCAATATGACAAGCGCTTTTCCGGTTTCGGCATATCCGACGTGGAGTTTGGTTATGGGTGAGCTTTGGCCGATACCGAGCCTCAGGTTTGTCCTGTCCCAAGCGAGGTTGTCAGTGTATGTAATCGAACTTGAAGAATCCCAAATAGCAACCCTGTTATTCGCACCCGATCCGGTTACTCCGCCGCCTCCACCGGGAGTCAAATCAACCCAGCTGTTGGTATCTTCGCAGTAATAAATATTTCCGTCAGCCGAATTTGTATAAATTTCACCTTCGGTACAGCTGCCCGGAGCGCTTGCGGTCGTACCGACAAAAATTATTCCGTTTGAACCGCCATCACGCACAGATGCAAGAATATTTGTTCCGTCTCTGAACCGAAGAGTTCCGGTGTTGCCGATATCAAAATTAAAAGTTGTCGCAGTTGATGTCAAGTCTCCGCCGTTTACGGCCAGATCTCCAGCAGATGTTATATTTCCGGAAGATCCGGTGACATCAAAATTATCAAAATTAATATCGGCGGTGGAACCGAGAATGTCATTGTCGGCTATAGACAAAGAGTTATCGTAATCTGTATCGGTGATAACGATTGCCGTTGTCTGAGCCGAGTCAGCAGATAAAGTTAAGACTCCGCCGGAGGACATATTCCAAGCGTCGCCGCCGGTTAAAGACAAACTAGTGGCAGCTGCGTTATTTCCGATAGCTATAGTGTCACCGGTAGATGAGTTTGTTGCGATGTTTACAGTAGATGCTCCGTCAGCAGTAACACCGCCGATGTCAACCGTTCCTGTTATGGCAGCGTCGGCAATATTCAAGCTTGTCGCAGCTCCACCGAAATTAATCACAGATGAAACTGTATTTAACAGATTGGCAGTTGAAGCGCTTAAGATTGTGCCTCCAGATACTGTCAAATTTCCGGAAACTGTCAGATCAGCACTTGATCCCTGGTCGGTGAGCGTTAGTAAATTTTGTGATCCGTCAGAAATATTTAATGTGACGCCGTCATTTAATGTTAAAGTTGGGGAGCCTTCAGTCCAGCTCAAATCATCAGCAAATACTGTAGAACCGGCTGAGTTTAATGTTAAGTTTCCGGTGGTTGTGGTAATTGAACTTGCCTGATGGAATTGAATATTACCCGCATCAGTAATAGTAAACTTTGGGTTTCCTGATGCTGAAGCCGTCAATATATCCGCGCTTTCTGTCTGGTTAAAGATTGCCAGTGCTTTTCCGGTAAGTTGCGTATCACCACTTGTTACATATAATTTTGAAATAATATCTGTATCTGTAGTAGTACCAATCCCGACCCGATTTCCCAATATCGTCGGATAAATAGTATTGTTATCCAGAGTCCAAGTTCCGCCGCCTCCTCCAATGGCTGCATTCCAGGCGTCATTTATAGCATCAACAATTCCGGTGTTCGAGTTGGGTAGGGCTGAATCTACATCGGAAATTGTAACCGGAGAAGCTAGTTGAAGATCGTCGAAGCTGATATCATCTGCACTCAACAACGTAATATCATTTGTTGCTCCGTTTGAGGTCAGGGAAATGGTTGTGCCTGATACGGTGACAGTATCTCCACCATCGCCAAGGTCAGCCTGTCCGTTCGCGTCGAGTGTTCCTGCAAAAGTTCCCTGATTTGCATTCAAATTCCCTGAATTATTGAGATAGTAAACAGTTCCATTTCCAACGGATATACCTTTACTGAATTGGACGTAATTTGTAGTTCCGGTTAAAGTATTTGCATTTGGAAGTGTGACAGTTCCGGCAGTAGTTACATCTCCCGAGGCGGGTACAACTGTGAAGTTGGCACCGCCTACAGTCAGATTGGCTCCCGTGATATCAACGCCTGCGTTGGCATTAAGATTGTCTGTTACTTCAGTTGTTCCTGCGGAATCAATTGTCAAATTGCCTGATAGGGTGCCGAGAGTTCCCGTTATGTTTAATCCGCCTGCGTTAGTAAATCTGGCAACCGGTGTAGTAGAAACCTGAATTTCAAGTGGAATATTTGATCCTGTTTCATTAAAAACAACCAGGGGATTAGTTGAATACGTTCCCGATACATGAAGCTGCGAAGTTGGTGCTCCGATACCAACTCCCAATAATTCGTTTGCCGCATCAAAGAAGAAATTAGCAGTCCCTGTGATTGAATTTAAGCCATCCCAATAAGTTACCTGCCCGGAAGACGCTGACCCGGATACATTTCCGCCTGTATTGGTGATGTCAACCCATGAATTTGTCGCCTCGCAATAGTATAAATTGCCGTTGTCGTTGGCATATAGCTGTCCTTCCGTACAGCTCCCCGGTTGGGAAGGGGCGAGTGTGAAAGCAAGCCTGCCGTAAGTTGTATCATCTATAATTTGAAGAAGATTATTCGTTCCGTCTCTGAATCTGATTGTCCCGGTGTCAGCAACATCTACATCCAAAGTTGTAGCTGTAGAGGAAATTCCACCTCCATTGACCGCCAAATCACCGGATATAGTAAGGTTACCGGTATTAGCCCAGGTATTTCCCGCAGTTGTTAGAGCTAGTGATTCAACGTCGCTTACAGCTCCGGTTGCGCTTATATCTATATCATTGATAGTTGAATTTACCGCCGCGGTAATTGTTCCCGACGTCAGAACATTTCCGGTCGCATTAACCTGAAACACGTTGCCTGTTCCCGATGTTAAAGTGCCGTTTATGTCGAGGTTGCCTGCAATATCTGTGTTTTCGTTTAATGTAATATTTCCGTCGATATCAATTATTTCGCCGGTTGTAGCAATTCGGATACCGGTTGTCGCGCTTCCCAGATCAACCGTGTCGTCAATAACAACATTTCCGGATGAGTTTGAAATATTACCGCGAAGATCAGAAGTACCCGTAACGACAAAATTATCCGAAACCGTTGTTGTTCCGCCGGCAGAATCAAGAGTTAAGTTTCCGGAAATTGTATTTAATGTTCCGGTCAAAAGAACATTACCGCTATTTGCAACGCGAAAGACAGGTGTGGATGAAACTTGAGCTTCTATGATGGTATTTGATCCGGTTTCATTCAATAAAGCCAAAGGATTGCTTGAATATGTTCCTGATATATGGAGTCGGGAGGTTGGAGCTCCTATTCCTACACCGAGAAGATTATTTGTTGAATCGAAATAAAACTGTGAATCTCCGGTTATTCCGCTTGTACTGGACCAAAAAGTAACTTCACCTGCATTTGCACTTCCTGTAACAAAACCACCCGAGACATTTTGCCAAGTTAATCCATCATAAACTACTATTGCATCATCGTCGCTATCCCAAGCAATGTAACCCTCGCCGGTTGAAGGGGCGATAAAGCTTGAGTTTTGAGGAAGTCTTAATCCCTGGGGAGCTGAATCATTATGTGTTATCGTTGCCAAATCGATAAATCCTCCGTCAAGAATTGTAACTCCGCCTGTATTTGAAACACTGAATACATCTGTCCCTCCCGATTGTTCAAGGAGAAGTAAACTATTAGTCTGGGTAGCATTACCCTGGATCAGAAGTTGTATCTGATCAGTATCGCCATCAATGGAGAACTTTGCCGATGAAAGTGGAGTTGTACCACCGAGAACCAGTTCATCGGTCGTATCGGTCAGATATACCGTTGTTCCGGTATCGGTCCAGCCGGCTCCGGCGCTTGCCAAATCCGTCCAGGTGAATCCTCCCGTTGATGAGTTATAAGTAAGTGCGAATCCGTTTGTGGCTGTGTTTGATATACTAAGATCAGCTTCTGTTATAGTATTGTCGGTTATTTCTGAACTATCTATTGAGGTTCCCAATGTTGTCTGAAGAGCACCGCCCGATACCGAAAGTCCGGATCCGGTTAAATCTGTTATAACATCTCCAGCGATTGAAAGGGTAGGGATGAATGATGTTCCGTCTACTTCGAGATCTCCGGTAACAAAAAAATCTCCTCCTGCGAGGTCGGCACTTCCGGCTGTCCCGGTTCCAACTGAAACGCCGCCCCCTGTTGGGTTTATAACTAAATCTGCCGAAGAAGTCAAACTGTTGCCTGATAAATTTAATGTTCCTGCAATGTCATTTGTTGATCCGGTAACTGATAGATTGTTATTTATTGTAGTAGTTCCTGTGTCAGCTCCCAAGGAAATTGCCGTTGCTACACCACCAATATTAATTGTTTGGACATTAGTATTTAAAAGATTGAATGCCGTTGCGGAGCTAGTCAGGTTTCCACCATCAATATTAAGATTTTCAGAGATGTTTACACTTTTAGCAAAATCAGAGTTGACGTAGACTTTAAAACTCTGAGTATTTAACTGAGTTGTATCAGCGAGAACTGCCTCATCTTTATTATCCTCATTTTGATTAGATTTACTTAAAGATAAAACATATGCAAGTTTAGTTTTTGTTACCGCGTTTAATGCGGAATAAAAAGTATTTGCATACTTATTGGTAAGAATTACCAATGCAAAAAATACTCCTATGATGGTAAAACTTATTAATAACTTTTTTGCGGCTGCAATTTGTTTTTTAACATTTTCGCCGAGATCTACATAAGAATTATTGTCGATTGTAATTTTTGGTTCAACCGTTTTTATCTCCTGAGTAGGTAGAGTGGGCATGGATTGCAGAATGTCATGAGAAGTTTTGAAGTATGATTTTGTGATTGTCAGTCTTTTTCCGCTGGAACTTTTTTTAATCATTTCTAATTTGGAAAGATCATATCTTCTGTGGCCGCCCTCAGTTCTTAAGGGAATTAGTTTTCCGGATTTTTCCCAACGCCGGAGAGTTTTTGGAGAAACTTTTAGGTATGATGAAGCTTCTTTTATGCTTAAGATATTTTGGTTGGGCAGGGTGTTCATTATTTAGCTTTAGTAAATTTGTAAATAATATTGGACATTTAGCTTTAATTGTCCAAATTCATTTAAGTATTTTTTATATATAGTTGTCAATAGGGTATATGTCCTCAATTTCGTTTAGCCTCAGTTAAAGAAGGAAGTTGAGGATCATTGCATATATATTTGAAGCGATCTTAATCAATGCTTTGAATTTAATCGATAATTAAAAAACGATATTTGTAGTATTTTGTTGCGGGAAAAAGATAATATAGCAAAAAATAATTGTCTTTTTTAAGCATTTTTTTAATTTTAATTATTTTATTTTCTGAAAACTATCATGATATATATGCATAAGGCTGCGGAATATTGCGGAATATGTTATTTAATAGCTTCAAACGAGCAGAAAATAATTAGAAATTACTTAAACGTTTCAAGAGAAGTTTTGCAATTTACATAAAAAATAATATCTGTACTTGAAATCAGAAAGATATTAACTACATAGCTTATTCTGTGAAGTTCAGGAATTGATTTAAATGGATTTCAGTAAAGAAATTTGTAAAAAATCGTTCTTACCCACGTATAAAGATCAAATTATCAATCTATACAAGCTTTTTTTAGAGTTTAAATTCTAATGTAGATTTAAAATCTTAAAATAATCGTAGGACATTCGATAATATAATTGATACACCTATATTATATTTACCGCAAAATAATTTTCACAAAATATTATACATAATATTGGACAAATAGCCACAAATTATATTTTCAATACTGGAAAATATATCAATGCGGAAATAAAAATGCATAGATAAAATATCATAAAAAACAATAATAAGATTATTAAAATAGTAAGCAATTAAAATAATCATTATTTGGAACATAATTGATTTTATAAATAGTAAAGGATACGATGAAGTTATGAGGAAATATATTATATTAATTGGTTCATTAATTTATATTTTTGCAATATCAAATCAAGTATTTGCACAGATTGATACTTCAGGTATTGCAGTTCCGATTCCAATTAATCCGAACCAGGAGTTCAAAAATGGAGACATAATTTGCAACAAAGACGGGTTCTTTTCTTTATGCGAGGGGGAATATCATTCTGAAATCTATGGCATTGTAACCTTAAATCCGGCGGCGTCTTTCGAATATGAGGATAAGGAAGATACTGTTCCGGTTCAGACTTCCGGAATAGCACTCACTAGGGTGAGGTCAGTTAACGGGAATATTGTTAAAGGAGATCTTATTACAACTTCTGAGATGCCAGGTGTAGGTGAAAAATCAGCCAGAAATGGCTATGTTCTCGGAAATGCGCTGGAAAGCTACGAAAATTCAGATATTAATGCAGTAGGGGAAATTTTAGTTGCGATCAACATACATCCGGCCGCGGGTCTTCAAGGTGCAAGGTCAAATTTGATAAACGTCCTCCGGGAGGGGTTATCTGCTCCTCTTTTTGAACCATTGGCAGCTTTGAGGTATGTCCTGGCTGCTTTGATTCTTCTATTATCGTTTGTTTTGGGTTTTGCTTACTTTGGTCGTGTCTCCAAAACGGGAATAGAAGCTATCGGTCGAAATCCATTAGCATCAAGAATGATCCAGATTAGTATAATGTTACATATATTGATCACGATAGTTATTATATTGGTAGGTCTTGGAATGGCGTATATTATATTAATTTTGTAAAGGCGTTTCTGTTAATCTGATTTGAACATAGAAAAAATTTGATAAACTTCATGATCATAAATAAAAAGTAACATGATTTTAGATTTTATAAAAAACAAAGGTCCCATACTCACACCAGCAGAAGTGTTGAAGCTTGAGAAATCAACAATTAAACCCGGAGTCTTATTGGTCATGGATGGCTTTGGCTTAGCGCCGCCTTCCGATGGAAATGCGATTATAAATTCAAAAACACCCAATATTGATTACTATAAAGCAAATTATCCTGTTTCCACATTAATTGCAGCAGGTGAGTCAGTAGGACTTCCTGCAAATGAGGCCGGGAATTCGGAGGTCGGACATTTAACAATCGGTGCCGGCAGGGTTATTTATCAAAGTCTGCCAAGAATAAATATGGCCATCAAAGACGGATCGTTTTACGAAAATAAAGCGCTTAACGATGCTCTCAAACATGCCAAAAACAACAATTCTCAGCTTCATTTGATGGGCTTGGTAAGTTCGGGCAATGTTCATTCGTCGACAGAGCATTTATATGCACTTTTGGAGTTTTGCAGGAAAAGCAGCTTCGCTAACGTAAAGTTGCATCTTTTTACCGACGGAAGAGACGCACCACCCACAAACGGAATCAATGTTATTGAACATATCCAAAGTTATCTGAGAAGCGTTAAGGTGGCTTCGATTGCTACAATATCGGGACGATATTGGGCTATGGACCGGGATGCCCGCTGGGAACGAACACATAAAGCATATCAGGCGATCGTGCTTGGGCAGGGCGTTCCCGAATCGGATCCGATTACGGCTATTAAGAATTCATACGCTAAAAATGTAACTGATGAATTTATTGAACCGATTGTGATACATCAAAATAATGTTCCGATCGGAACCGTAAACGATAACGATGCTATTATTTTTTTTAATTTCAGAATTGACCGTCCCAGACAACTCACAATGGCATTTGTTTTTCCTGATTTTGAGCAGCTTAAGGAGGTTGAATTCGGCTATACGCCGCATGGAAAACAAAAACACAGGAAAGAAGGTGAAGTAGCACAAGGTCCTACTTTCAAGAGGGAGAAGTGGCCAAAGAATATTTTTTTCGTAACTATGACCGAATATCAAAAAAACCTTCCGGTGTCGGGAATAGCTTTTCCCACGGAAACTATAAAAAATTCTCTTCCCGAAGTTTTATCCGCGCAGGGGTTGAAGCACTTTCATCTCACCGAAAGTGAAAAAGAAAGAATGGTTACTTTCTATCTGGATGGGATGCGGGAAGAGAAATTACCCGGCGAAGACGACTTAATTGTTTCAAGTCCTAATGTGTCGACTTACGACAAGAAGCCTGAAATGTCAATTTTTAAAATAGTTAAGGAATTTAAGAAAGCTATTTTGAAAGATTACTATCATTTTTTTATTTTAAATTTTGCAAACCCAGATATGGTTGCCCATACGGGAAATATAAAAGCGACGATACAAGCCGTTGAAGCTGTGGATAAGGCTTTGGGAGATATAACTGCAATGACTCTGAAAGCCGGAGGTACAATGTACGTTACAGCCGATCATGGCAATGCTGAAGAACTTTTGTCATACCCCACGGGAGGGTTTTTCTTCACAACTTCCACCGGGAGTGTTAATACCGAACATTCAAATAGTCCGGTCCCTTTTTTCATCTTAAAAAACGATTTTAAAGGTAAAACCGGTATCTTATCTGATGGATCGCTGGCTGATGTGGCTCCGACAATCCTATTTTTAATGGGAATCCAAAAACCGCCTGAAATGCTGGGGCATAATCTTATTAATTTTAAGGAAGGTGAGCCCACGACGCATCTTAACAAAAGCGATTATCCGTTTCTGACGCAATAGGGAAAAGAAATTAAGATATTACGATATTAAGATATTAGGAAGATGGGATTTGTAATTAGAAATTAGAAATTAAAATTTAAAATCATTGCCTCATTGGAGATATCATACTTTACATCCAAAGTTGTTGCCAATTATGTTATTGTTAATATATGGATATTTCTTCCGAAGTTTTTTATGTTTTGATTTTACTGGTTAGTGCAATTTCGATACTGCTTCTTGTCTTTTTACTTTTATATCTGAAAAGTCAGAAGAAAATTGCGAAAATCGAACTTGAATCAGAAGAGTTGAAAAAACAGAATTCGGAGCTTCAAAACACCGGTAGTCAAGTTGATAATACCCAAATACAAAAAGTTCTCAACGAAGCCTACAAAAAAGCTTCGGAAATAATTGAATCAGCTCAAGCCATCACGGAGGAACAAAAACAGGTAGTCATACGTAAGCTGGAAGGACTTGTTAACGAACAATCAGTGGAATATCAAAATATGCTTGCAAATCTAAGCAAAACATCGGATACAATATCACAAAATATATCGCAAAGCATCAAAGTAAAGCTAGATCAGGATATCACTAAGATATCTGCAAGTATCCAGATGGAGTTGGAAAAATCATCTCAAATTGTCCAGCAGGGAGTCACAAAACTGTATAGCCAATTTGAAAACGATTACGGTACGCATAAAGCTGAAATACTTAAGAAACTGGATTTTATTGTAACGGATATATTCAAAAATGTTGCCTCAGAAGCGATAGGACAAAGCTTAACAAAAAAACAGGAAGAAGCGCTTGTTATAAGGGCCTTAGAGGAAGCCAAACGGAATAGTTTCTTTAGCAGCGGTAAAAATGATGTTACGAATAAGACAAAGTCAAAATGAACTACAACTTCGTAAAGCTATTGGAATTCATTCGTACAGTCAAATCAAAAAACGACTTCCTGTACGAATCGGAGAATGCCAGTGAGCTTCTTTATAAACAAGGGACCGATATTGATACCGAGTTGAAAGGTAATTTATCGGATATTATCTATGAATCGTATATTGATTATAAAAAAACCACCGGTGGTGATTTTCTCAAGTTTAAAGACGACCTGGAATATTATTTGAAAGGGCTTCCTGAAATTCGGATTGAACTATCCAAATCTCCTTCGGAAAGTTCATTGATTAAAATTTCAGAATGGCTAAGGGTGAATGTTGCAGAAAATATTCTTATTGAATTTGTAGTAAACCCCGTCAATGTCGGGGGGGCTGTACTTATTTACCAAGGGAAGTATCTGGATTTTTCAATAAAAAGTTTTATCGATCAATTTTTCTCCGATCCGGAAGCTATTATAAATAAGTATCTTAGGCAAAATTAACATGGTTAAATTTGAAGAATATTTAAAAAAGTACAAAGAAATTGGGTTTATCAAGAAAATTTCTCAATCAATTGTTTATGTCGAGGGACTACCGGGAATCAATGTATCGGAAATTGTTATATTTGAAAACGATCTTTTGGGACAAGTCTATTCAGTAGACGAAGATTATGTTGAGGTTCTCATTTTATCAAAAGGGATTTTGAATGTCGGCTTAAAAGTTGCAAGAACAAACAACCGCTTAAGAATCAGTGTTGGGGAGCACTTGCTGGGTAAGACCTTTAACCCGATTGATATGATTTCGATGTCGGTTGATGAAAAGAAAAGTGCTGATTCGAGATATATTGATACAGATCCACCCGGTCTTTCAATAAGAAGAAACGTAAGTGCACCGTTTGTGACAGGTGTGACGGTTATTGATTTGGTATTACCGCTTGGAAAAGGGCAAAGAGAATTAGTAATTGGAGATCGGAAAACCAACAAAACTCAATTTCTTCTTCAATGCCTGCATACTCAGGCACTTTTCGGAACCATTTGCATTTATACCTCTATAGCCAAAAGAAGAGCCGATATAGCCTCATTTGAGCTGTATTTTAAGGACAATAAAATAATTAATAACACAATAATGATTGCCACAAACCCTGATGAACAACCCGGGCTGGTGTATCTGACGCCATATGTAGCTATGTCCGTTGCAGAGTATTTCAGAGATCAAGGTAAAAATGTATTTGTCGTATTTGATGATTTGTCAGCCCATGCAAAATATTATCGGGAGATAAGTCTTATGTCAGGCAGATTTCCGGGTAGAAATTCATACCCGGGAGATATTTTTTATATTCACTCGAGGCTTTTGGAAAGGGCGGGAAATTTCGGTTATACCAATAACGGTAAAGAATCAGAAGTTTCGATTACCTGTATGCCGATTGCGGAAATGGTGATGGGTGATTTGTCGGGATACATCCAAACCAATCTCATGGCGATGACTGATGGTCACATTTTTTTTGATAGGGACTATTTTAATCAAGGCCGTCGGCCTCCGATTAATCCCTTCTTATCTGTCACAAGGGTAGGACGGCAAGCGCAAAGCAACTTATCCCGGGAATTAACAACCAAGCTGACCAGTTTTTTGGTCAAGTATGAGAAACTGAAAGAGTTTATGCATTTTGGAGCTGAGCTTTCGGAGGAAACTCAAAAGCTACTCCTAGTCGGAAATAAAATTACAAACCTATTGGAACAGTTCCATGGGGTGATTATTCCCTACAATTTGAGCGTAATTATGTTTTCCATGATTTGGTCCGGTTATTGGAATGAAAAAAACCCGACCCAACTCAAAAATGAACTTTTAAAGGTTGATAAATTTTATCGCAGCAATCCTGAGTTCAGAAAGTACATCGATGACTTAATAGAACAATCAAATACTTTTTCTACTCTCATTGATAAGCTTAAGAATAATCAAATGAATATATATCAATATATATCTAATGTTAAATAACTAGATCATTTCAAACGGTATTAATTATGTCGAACATACCTGAAATTTCAGAAGAAATAAAAAGTATAAAAAGTCTTGAAAACCTCGTTAATGCATATGAGGAAATATCATCAATCAGAATGAAAAACAATCGCGACAGAGTATTGGAGAACCGTAATTATCAGAATCAAATCAATGCCATTTTTGACCAGGTTAGACTGTCTTATTCTCAGGAAATTGAACGATTAGCTAAGAAAAAAGGCGGACAAAAACAAATAACCTTTATTCCCCATAACGGAAAAACTGTGGCGGTATTGTTGTCGGCTAACGCCGGATTATATGGTGAGGTTATATCAAAAACTTATAACTTATTTATTAATGACATAAGAAATTCCAATAGTGAAATCACGATTATAGGTAGATACGGTTTGTCATTGTATTTATCAGAAGAGATGGGAAAGCCATATTCCTTTTTCGATCTGCCTGATTATGGTGACGATTTGGTTGAGTTGGGGAAGATTGTTAATCATGTTGTTCAATATGATGAAATTGATATTTATTTCGGAGAGTTTAAGAATATTATTAAACAGGATCCGGTGAAACTCACAGTCAGTTCCAGAATTGATTTGTCTCAAAAACCGGGACAGGTCAAAGTTGCTTATATGTTTGAACCCAGTCTGGAAAAAATATTGATGTACTTTGAAACACAGATATTTGCATCTCTTTTCCAGCAAAGCGTTGATGAGTCGCGACTTGCTAAATATGCATCAAGATTTGTGGCCATGGATCGTGCGAGAAATAATATTGACATTGAATTAAAGAAAATGAATTTTATTCGCAACAGATTGGTTCATAATATTCAAAACCGAAAACAACTTGGGATTATGTCCAGCGTATATGCAAGCAGTAATGTAAAATGAACGCAAAAAATACAGGAAAAATTACAGCTATAAAGGGCAACGTTGTCGTTGTGGAATTCAATGACTTGTATCCATCGGTCAACGACCTTCTCGTGTCTGAGGGAGATAGCCAAGTTATGCTTCAGGTTTATATGTCTCAGAAAGATAATACTTTTTATTGTTTCTGCCTCAAGGGGCGGGAAAATCTTGAAAGAGGTCTGAAAGTTATAAATACTCAAAAAGCTGTCCAGTTTCCTGTTGGAAATAAGATACTGGGGCGGGTTCTGGACGCATTCGGCAACCCGCTTGATAATAAAGGTAAAGTTTTCTCTGATAAACTGGTCCCGGTGTATTCAAATGAGGAAAGCAATTTGGAAGTGGTGGAAAGCGGAAACATTCTCCAGACAGGGATAAAGGTAGTTGATATTTTCTGTCCGCTGGTTAAAGGAGGAAAAATGGGCTTATTCGGAGGCGCCGGAGTTGGTAAAACAATGCTTCTCACCGAAGTACTTCACAATGTCGTCGGTTCAGCTCAGGGGAAAACCGTCTCGATTTTTTCAGGAGTGGGAGAAAGATCGCGTGAGGGGCTTGAACTTTACGAAGCTTTACAAAGGACAAATGCCATGCCTTTATCAACGCTGGTATTTGGAAATATGGGAGAAAACGCCGCAATCAGATTCCTAACTGCATTCTCATCCGTGAGGCTTGCTGAGTACTATCGCGACGATCTGAATAAGGATGTTTTGTTCTTTATTGATAATGTTTTCCGTTTTGCCCAGGCTGGTAATGAACTTGCAACCCTGATGAATATCCTCCCGTCTGAAGACGGCTATCAAGCCACGCTCGAGTCGGAAATGGGTTCTTTCCACGAACGGTTATCGTCGACCAAGCATGCATCAATAAGCGCGATTGAAGCCATCTATGTGCCTTCTGATGATATGCTTGACTATGCAGTCCAATCAATATTCCCTTATTTGGAATCAATTGCAATTCTTTCCAGGGATATTTACCAGCAGGGTTTGGTACCGGCGGTTGATATTCTGGCTTCATCATCAGTTGCGCTTGATCCGGGTCTGGTTGGCCAATTTCACTATGAAGTTGTCATAAATGCAAGAAATATTCTGAAACGTGCCGAAAGTTTGGAAAGAATAGTTTCACTGGTAGGGGAAGCTGAACTCTCGCGCGAAGATCAAATTTCTTATCGCCGGGCAAAGAGAATAAAAAATTATATGACGCAAAACTTTTTCGTTGCGGAAACGCAAAGAGGTGAAAAAGGTGATTATGTGTTACTGGACGTGGCCTTGAAAGATTTAAATGGAATTATTATGGGTAAGTATGACAAAGTACCGGAAGATGAGTTTTTATATATTAGTACTATTTCTGATATAAAAAATGCTGATCAGGCCGCTTATTTTAACAATTAAACAAAGGCAGGGTGATATTTTTCGTGGTGAAGTTGAATATGTGACTTCCATAAACGATAAAGGCAGATTTGATGTCTTACCCGAACATACGAATTTTATCTCACTGATAAAAGATTTTATAAAATATAAAATCTCAGGCGGTGATATAAAAAATATGAAGATCGAAAATGCTGTTATGAGAGTCTACGAAAGCAAAGTTGATATCTTCTTAGGTATATGAAATTCTATGCATATACTATTATATAATGAGGTTTACGCCCAATATGTGCTGACTACAAGAATATTATGCAAATTGCTTTCGGATATAAAACTCCCGAATAAGATAATTACCGTATTATTAAACAATATAGAAGAATTCAGTATTAATATTATAAGATCGACAAAAATCTTCGATGGCAAACAGTTTACTTGACTGCTAATAAAATAAAAGGGTATTTTGTATTAATTTGTTGGGACTTTATCAAATATTAAAGGTGGGGAGGGGCAAAAGGATTAAATGCCAGACAACTTATTAGAGGTGGTCTGGTAAGACTTATAATATTGTCGCAAAAAAGTATATAGTACGATTCCGGTACTTGCTTGGAATCTGCGTAATTCTTACGAAATTATTTGATTGAAGGGAAGTATAACACCAATGTCAAGGAGTGCGGGGAGTCGAATTATGGTGCTTTAATTCGGCTGAATGTCGCAGATAATTACCATTAGGGAATATGCTGGGACTTGGATAAGATATTTGCATTGATTGTAGTTGCAAATTACTTAATATCCCAATATCCTAATCTCCTAATATCTTTTTCATTTTCCTCTTCTTTGAACTTACAATCCTTTGTCATATAATTAAGTACAAAATATGACTGAAATTAGAAAGTTACATAAAGCCGGATCAAGAAGAATCAGCTACAATCATTCGGAAGTTGAGAAATACTGGCAAAAAGTTTGGGATAAAGAAGGTCTGTACACTCCCGATATTCATAAATCTGAAAACAAATTTTATAACCTTTGGATGTTTCCCTATCCTTCGGCAGAAGGAGTTCATGTAGGAACTATCTTTTCATCAACAGGGAGTGACGTTTACGGGAGATTTATGCGTATGAACGGATATTCTGTTTTTCAACCGATTGGTTTTGATTCGTTTGGCATTCACTCTGAAAATTACGCGATTAAAATAGGGGAAAATCCACGGTTTACACTAGGTAGAACTCTGCCACACTTCAAGAATCAATTCAAAATGATAGGTCATGAGTATGATTGGACTAAAACAGTGACAACGTCCGATATAGATTACTATAGATGGACACAGTGGATATTTGTTGAATTGTTTAAAAGCGGTCTTGCATATCGCAAATATGTCAAGGTAAATTGGTGCCCTTCGTGTAAAACTGTGATTTCGGATGAACAGGTTGTAACACCTGCCCAAGCAGGTAAGGATCCAAGGGATGAGAATGGGGAGATCGTTAAAGAGGAAGAGGGGATGCGGGTTTGCGAAAGATGCGGCTTTTTGGTTCAGGATAAAGAACTTGAACAGTGGATGTTTCGGATTACTGATTATGCAGACCGGCTTCTTGACGGTCTTGGGGGTATTGATTGGCCGGAAAAAATAAAAACCGCGCAAAAGAATTGGATTGGAAAAAGTACCGGGGCGCTTTTGACTTTTAACCTACAACCTACAACCCACCCCCCTGCGCACAAGGCTTCGGAAGGGCAAAGTATCCTACAACCAATTACAGTCTTTACAACCCGGCCAGATACGGTATTTGGTGCAACATTTATGGTGGTTGCCCCGGAATATGCGCAAAAATATCTACTTAAATATATATCTGAAGATAAAATAAACGATGTAACAAAATATATCAATATATCCTTAAAGAAAACAAAGGACATCAGACTATTAAATAAGGAAAAAACCGGCATTGAAACGGGATTGTTTGCTCTTAATCCGGCAACCAAGAAAGATATTCCTATTTATGTAGCCGATTATGTATTATCAGATTACGGGACAGGGGCAATTATGGCAGTTCCTGCTCATGATGAAAGAGATTTTGCATTTGCGAAGAAATTTAATCTACCGATTCATAAGGTAATAGATCAGACCTTGGAAACGCATACGGTTTTGATAAAAAACAGCTTGGAGGATGGTTTTTCCGATGAAATTCAAAAAAACAATTGGTATCTGACTGATTATTTTGATTGGGGTTATGGATTAGTTCTTCCAGCTTCAGATGAGCACAAATTAATTGAGGTCATTCAAAAGTTTCTAAAATCTGGTCCTTGGTATGTGCATACCGACGGAAGTCTTAAAGCTGTTATTTTTAAAGATAAAGTTTTCAGTATCGAAAATGAAAATGAGCAGGCGAAAGATTATGCAAGAGAAATTTCTGTTACTGAAGAACAAATAGACTGGGACAACAAGGATAACTATATGTTTTGCCACAATAAGAATGGGGTATTAGTCGATTCCGGTTCATGGAATGGTTTGAAGTATCCGGAAGATTACGAAAAGATACTCTCTGATGTAGAAAAAAATGGCTGGGGGGAAAGAAAATCACAGTATCATCTTCGGGATTGGCTGATAAGCCGTCAACGATATTGGGGACCACCGATACCGATGGTATTTTGTAGTAACTGTAAGAGTAAGGGTAAGAGTTGGTTTACATCTGAAAAATTTGATAACTACAAAAAACATATTAGAAATTCGAAATTAGAAATTAGAAATTTCGACGATTGGTCATCGTCAGGCTGGTATCCGGAAGAGAATCTTCCTGTTGAGCTTCCCGATATTCAAAATTATCAGCCTGAAGGCAACGGCCGGGGGCCTTTGGCGAATCATCCTGAATTTTACAAAACTAAATGCCCGGAATGCGCAAGTGTTGCTAGAAGGGAAACCGATGTATCGGATACTTTTCTTGATAGTGCATGGTATTTTCTTCGTTATCCAAGCGTAAGAATAGAAGATCAGGAGAGTAGAAGAGTAGAAGATAAAAACAACTTACCTCTTACAACCGACAACTTACAACTTCCCTGGTCACCGGAGGTAACCAGGGAATGGCTTCCGGTTGATCTTTACTTCGGCGGAGCAGAGCATGCTGTACTTCACCTTATGTACGCGCGGTTCGTTTGGAAAGTATTGCGGGATTTGGGATATCTTGATTCCCAAAATGACGAACCCTTCCCGCGCTTTTTTGCACACGGATTGATGATAAAAGACGGTGCCAAAATGAGTAAAAGCAAAGGCAACGTTGTCAACCCTGACGATTATGTGGAGAAATACGGCGCAGATACTTTACGGTTATACCTGATGTTCATGGGACCGATGGATGGATATCCCGATTTCCGGGATACCGGTATCGAGGGAATGAGAAGATTTATCGAAAAACTTTATCAAGTTTTTCAAATGTCAGACGACAAATATCAAATCACAAATAAAAATAAATTAGAGATAAAACAACATCAAACTATAAAAAAGGTGACCGAAGAGATACAACAATTCAAATACAACACTGCAATTGCAGCGATTATGGAATACGTGAACTCGCTCCGCGAGTCAATTTCCAATTCCAAATTTCTAATTTCTAAACAACCAAAAAATTTGACAATAAAGCGATTCAGTGGTGATAAAATGGAAGAATCACCCACTTCTCAGGTTCTACAACCTACAACCTACAACCTATATCTACAAACTCTTGCACTTCTACTTGCTCCTTTTGCTCCGCACATAACCGAAGAGGTATGGCATAAAATCCTCGGTCACAAAAGTTCTATTCATCTTGCAAAATGGCCAAAATACGATTCGGAATTGGTTAAAGAGGAAACTATAACTATTCCGGTTCAAATTAATGGAAAACTAAGAGGCACAATTCAAATTGAGGCTGGTAAGTCAAATGATAAAGAATATGTTTTGAGCTTAGCCAAGGAAAATGAAAAAGTAAACAAATGGCTGAGTGCAGGAACGGTTAAAAAAGAGATTTATATTGAAGGTAGACTGGTGAATTATGTGGTCAGTTGATCGAAATAACCAGATGTTTCATCGAGAATTTCTTTAAAGACCCCTTCGGTTGCGAAGTTATATTAAACCTATATACAATGATTCAGGTGGACTATGTTAAAAGATGAGGATGGCTTAACCGATGGTGATGGTTATATGGAATTTGAGGACAAGGACACCGACTCCAAAAAAACCTCGTTTGATTTTGAGAAATTTATTAACAAGTATAAAGTACCGCTGGCGATTTTTTTACTGGGGCTCACCCTGACGGGTCTGGGGATATTCTTCCTTAAAAATGATAGTCCGACGGGAAGACAGAAGATCGAAGTTCTAAGCACGGCTACAGAAAGCCAAAAGACAGAAAACAAAATCGTTGTCGAAATTGCAGGTGCCGTTAAAAAACCCGGAGTTTATACTTTTGAAAATTCAGATGTCAGAATAATCGACTTAATTTCTGTGTCCGGGGGATTTTCGGATGATGCCGACACTGTTTGGATTGACAAAGTAGTAAACAAAGCAGCAAAACTTAGTGACGGTGCCAAGTATTATATTAAGTCAGTGAATGATATGGACACTCCCGGTCCCGGTAAGCAAATAGAAGAAGAGAGTGCTAATAATTTAGATATATATCAAAGTGAATCACCTGTTTTTGGGGGCAGTAACGAAGGTTTAACCAATATTAATACAGCGTCAATTGACGAACTCGATAAACTACCCGGAATAGGCCCTGTATACGGGAAAAGTATTGTTGAACACAGGCCTTACTCAGATATTAATGAGCTAGTCACTAAAAGTGCTTTGAAGCAGTATGTCTTCGATAAGATAAAAGAACTGGTTACCGTTAATTAATCATAAGATCTTACGTGTTAAGAACAAAAGTAAAAAAGTATGACGTCCGGGAGATGGTGATTTTTATCACAATTACTGTGATTGTAAGTCTCAAGATTGTTGTATTTTACAATTCTCAAAATAGATTGCCGGATGGGACTAAAATTAAGTTATCCGGTAAATTGACCAGCGAACCGATACAGTATGATACGTCACAAGGGGTTTTCTTTTTGGGATATAAATTTTATTTACCTTTACAGCCAAAACTTAGTTATGGCGATGAAATAGTTGTTGTTGGGGTAACCGAAAAAGATAAATTGAAAAGTCCTCAACTGGTCCAAAACATCTCGGGTCGAATGGTGTATCAATTCCGTAATAAAATTCTGGGTTTTTATAACAGAAGCCTTCCAAAAGACCATGCGGCACTCGTTGCCGGGGTGGTACTCGGAGCAAAATCAGGAATAGGGTACGACCTTTGGGAAAAGTTTAAATCCAGTGGAACCGCACATGTTGTCGTTGCTTCAGGTATGAATGTTACACTTGTTGCGGGATTTCTCCTGAATTTCCTTCTTCTATTTATCAAAAGACAATATGCAATAGTATTTGCGATTATTGGTGTATGGCTGTATGCAGTGTTAAGCGGATTTGAAGCTCCGATCGTTCGTGCCTGTGTGATGGGATCTATTGCATTTACCGCGCAAGAGTTGGGAAAACGGAATTTTGCCTATCGATCGTTATTCCTCACAGGATTTGTAATGTTATTTATTAACCCCTCATGGTTTTTTGATTTGGGATTCTGGCTCTCATTCTTAGCAACGCTTGCGATCTTAAAATTTGAAAAGCCGATTGAATACAGGCTTCGTAAGATACCGGTTAAAGCTTTCCGTCAGGATCTGTCAACCACACTTGCTGCCCAGATTGGTGTTTTTCCAATTCTTTATTATTTCTTCGGACAATTTAATATTTTCTCGCCTTTAATAAATGCAGTTGTTTTATGGACAATTGTACCGATAACCTTAATTGGTATGATATCCGGTTTGATTTCACTGGTATATGAACCCATCGGTACATTGATACTATATTTATCGTATCCGTTAACGAGTTGGTTTTTGACTGTCGTTAACCTCGTTTAATTAGTTTTTAAAGAAAATGGAAAGAAAATGGAAAATACTTTTTTCGATATTGATGCTTTGTTGCCTCACAGTCTGGTTATCAGTCTTTACAAGCAAGAGAAACCTTCATCTGATTGCTTGTGATGTCGGACAGGGAGACGCAACGCTCATTGTTTATAAAAAATATGACATTTTGATCGATGGCGGACCGAATAATAAAGTATTGGGCTGTCTATCGAAATATATGCCTTTTTGGGATAGAACAATCGAGATGGTAATTCTGACGCACCCGCAAAAAGACCATTACTTTGGACTGATAGAAGTGATGGCCAACTATAAAGTTGATTATTTCTTAGCAAATTCGATTGAATCAAGCAGTGATGACTATCAAGTGCTAAAAAATGCAGTAGGGAGTAAGCCTACCAGAGTGGTTTCACCTGTCTTAGGCAATAGTTATAGATTGGATTTGATGTATTTGGATATACTTAACCCATCTCACGAGTTTATTGCACAAAATAGCCTTAAAAATAATGAGTCTGAAGGGCAGGTGCTTGGGACTTCAACAACGACAATGGATCCCAATGAATTTTCAATTGTATTTGAGCTTAAATTTAAGGATTTTACCGGCATATTAACGGGGGACCTGAGCCCTGAAAAATCGAATGAAATAGCCTCGCTTATAACCAATTTGGGTAATAAACCGGTTAACTATATCAAAATACCACATCATGGATCAAAGAACGGTTTATCCGAAAACTTATTGAGAATTCTTCAACCTCAGATTGCAACGATCTCTGTAGGTAAAAATAACAGTTATGGCCACCCCAGCCCGGAAATTCTGAAAATGTTAAGTGATCAAAATGTTAAAACATTTCGAACGGACGAGAGCGGGGATATTGTCATAGAAACCGATGGGGAGAAAATATGGGTGAATAAGTAGGGAAAAGTTGTAGGGTGTAGGAAATAGGTTGTAGGAAATAAGAAGTAGGTTGTAGGAGATGGGAAATATAGTAATTAAGTAATTAAGAGAAAGAAATGGGTTGTGAGAAGTGAGATGTGAGTGGTGAGTATTAAGAATTTTAGACTAGAAATTTACTACTGGGTACCACCCTTGGGAGGTTGTTTTGCAATCGTCAGGTCGGTATATGCCCGAAGTAAAAATCTAAAGGTGTTTTCGTATTTTATCTCTGATAAAATTACAATATCCTCTTCACTAAAACCATACTTAGGATCCCTAAGAATCCCTTCTCTTTTGACGGGATCACTTAGATCCAAACGACCACGCTGTATAATAAAATCACTAGCTAGCTTTCCTAAGGATTCTTTTCCTGGCATAATTGAGACGAATTATATCACGCAAGGCATAAAAGATGCTAAAATATATTGATTTTCATTTGATAAACAGTTTAAACCTGCGCCTGTAGTTTAAAGGATAAAACTTTGGGTTTTCGATACCTAAAGGTAATGAAGTTCAGCCCTCGTAGCTTAACGGACAAAGTGACAGTTTCCGGAACTGTTGATGCCAGTTCAATTCTGGCCGAGGGCACAGATCGGATTAACCCAATGACTGGAGGTTCGATTCCTCTCAGGCGCACCAGTTTTTTTTGAGCGCCAGTTGTCGAACGCGGAATTTTCAAGTTCGAAAGGACAATGCCTTTTGGAGGCAATAGCCAGTGAGATTCACGATAGCGAAAGGATTCATAATCAAAAAATGGATATTAAATCACAAATAATAAACTCTCTTCGTAAGGTAACGGGTGAGGAAGTGATGAAACTCGATGTACCTGAAAGGGAAGAGTATGGAGAATACTCCTCAAACATAGCGATGCAAATATTTGCAGGGGTAAAAGACCCGCCTGCCGGACTGGCAGGGCAAGAGAGTGGAAGAGTGGAAGATAAGGGAAATGTCATTGTGAATCCGAGCTTGTCGGGGACGAAGCAATCTTATTATAACAACCCCCGTCAGTTAGCAGAAGAGATAGTGAATAAATTAAATAACGATAAGGAACTTCTTGAAGTTGTCGAAAAAATTGATGTTGCCGGACCGGGTTTTATCAATTTCCATCTAAAACCTGACGCTTTGACAACAATTCTACGGGGGGTTTTGGAAGAGGGAAGTGATTACGGTCGTCTTTTTGTTAATAAAAATAAAAAGCTTTCATTTGAGTTTGGTCAACCGAATACTCATAAACTGCCCCATATCGGCCATTTGTTCTCATACATTTTGGGATCATCCCTGTCAAACATCCTGGAAGAAACGGGCTACGAAATTCGCCGCGCAAATTATCAAGGGGACATTGGTCCTCATGTGGCAAAGTGTCTATGGGCATTTCTTAAAGAAAACCCAACGGTACCAGAGGACCTGGAAGGTAAAGTTAAATTACTCCAATTAATGTACCAGCATGGAAGTGCCGCCTATGAAAAAGGTGGTACGGAGAAAGACGAAATTGATAAATTAAATCAGGACATTTACAACAATGTACCGGAGGTACAGGAAATTCTTACAAAAACAAGAGAGTGGAGTAAAACTTATTATAAACAATTTGAAAAAAGATTAGATATTGAATTTGATCGATATTATTATGAATCGGAAGTCCATCAAAAAGGATATGAATTGGTTAAAAATAATATCGGTAAAGTATTTTCGGAAAGCGAAGGTGCAGTTATTTATGAAGGAAGTAAAGCCGGACTCCACGACCGGGTTTTTATCACTTCCAGGAATACTCCAACATATGAAGCAAAGGACGTTTGTCTTGAGATCCTGAAATATGAAGAATTTCCATATGACAAACTGATTATCACAACCGCAAGTGAACAAAATGAGTATTTCAAGGTAATTTTTTCTGCTATTGAAAAAGTTATGCCCGAACTTAAAGGAAAGCTTGAACATATCGGTTTCGGAATGGTAAACCTGAAATCCGGTAAAATGGCTTCGAGAACCGGCGAAATTATCGGTGCTGTTGATCTTGTTGACATGGTCGTAGCCGAAATCAGGAAAATTGTTGAGGATCGAAAAGACCTTTCGGAAGCTGAAAAAGAAGAGATTGCCGAAAGTGTCGGAATAGGCGCTGTAAAATATTCGTTTTTGAAGAATTCACCGCTCAAAGATACGAAGTTTGACATTAAAGAGAGTATTTCCAAGGAGGGCAATTCCGGGCCATATCTGCAATATACTTATGCAAGAACGCAGAGCGTTTTGGAAAAAGCGAAAAAACCGTCTACAGCCAACAGTCTACAGATAACAGAAAAACAAAAAACTGTAGACAGTAGTCTGTCAGCTTTAAGCTTGAACGAAGAAGAATTAAATATTCTTCGTTCACTTCTTCATTTTCCCGAAGCTGTCGAGGCTTCAGCTATCAGTTATTCACCCAATTTAATATGTAATTATGTTTATGATCTGGCTCAGAAATATAATACTTTTTATAACAAGCACGATATTTTGGAGCAAAGAACAAAAGATAAAAAGGTAAGCGAATACCGATTATCATTAACAAAGGCAGTTGGGATAGTGATTGAAAATAGCCTCAAACTGCTCGGGATAAAAACACTCCTTAAAATGTAATTTTGGCTCTATTGCAAAAGAAGCAAAACGAAGAACCTAATATCAATTATTTTCTGCGAGCAATGAACGCATAATCGCATCTACCTACCTCGACGAAAAACGCAGTTGAGTAAAAATTGATCTTTGGACAATTAACTTTTTCATCTGATCCGATGGAAAGAATTTTTTTCTTATCGGAATTATCAAGAGAATGTTGAGGATCAGTCAGACTAATTTTTGTAATTAAGCCCTTTTCAACAACTTCAACCTCTGCCGGATTGGAAAATACTTTTGGAAATTGCTTAGAGGTGGATTTACCGGCTTTACAGTCAATCATCCATTCCAAAGTCCTTAAGCGGCGGTCAACAATTAAGATCGGACTGTCAAAACTGCGGGGAAATAAAACCAATTGCGAATTTGGGGGACAATCATCAATTATTCCTTGTACAAATTCTCCCTGCGGATACACCATACCCACATTTCCTTTGTAAGCAACACCGATTTTTTCTTTATTATCAATCATATTGTCCTATAATACATATTATATTACCAGATTATATTTTTTACCAGCGGAGAGGTTTTGTGAGTTATGGGGAACGATAAGTCCTTATTTTAATTGACATCCGATGAATAACCAGTTGTTATACTATTTTATATATAATCATACATTAATATAATAATGTATTGATATAGTAATATATTTAATGATCGCAGAAAATATAGCTTTTTGATGTCTTCTTCCTTAGAACATTTTAATAAAACACTGAATTATCAACTCCTTGTTTGGATTTTTTGCTGGAGAAATACAATTTAAGACCAATGACAAATGTAAGCCATATTAATATAATGAATTAATGAACCATTCGGATTATGCAAGTTTGGATATAAATCAAGTGTATGGCAAATTGAAAAGCGGTAAAGAGGGTTTGACTGCTGAAGAGGCAGCAAGGAGGATCTTAATATACGGTCCGAATGCAATAAAATCAACTCAGGTTACTTATTTCCAAATATTCTTACGGCAGCTCAAGTCTCCCTTTGTGTATCTTCTCTTTGGAGCATCGGTTATATCATTTATCCTTAAAGAATTTGTGGATTCGGGTATGATTTTGGGATTTATTCTGATCAATACAGTCCTGGGGTTCTATCAGGAATACCGCTCGGAGCAAACTATTAGATTATTGAAAAAATATCTTGTCTCAAAATTGAAGATTATTCGCGACGGCGTTGAAATTATTCTTGATGTGACAGAACTTGTACCCGGGGATTTAATTAATTTTGAACCAGGCGATATTCTTCCCTGCGATGTGAGGTTTATTGAAACCCAAAGCATGTCGATAGATGAATCGGTTTTAACAGGTGAGTCCTTACCGGTTGAAAAATATAGTATTGTCCAGGAAGGATTGTCAGATGATATTTATAAACTACGGAATATCGGATTCTCCGGAACAACAGTAATCGGGGGATCCGGTAAGGGGATTGTAATTGCCACAGGTGAAAAAATGGTCTATGCAAAAATTGCAGACCTCGCCGCGAAAACCAGCAAGTCCAGCTCGTTCGAAAGCGAAATAAAAAGGTTTTCTGCTTTAACTTTAAAAGTTGTTGCCACAACCCTTATTATAGTAATTGCAGTTAGCCTTGCGATAAAAGAAAAACCCAGTATATCCGAGCTCGCCCTTTTTTCCGTTGCCCTAGCAGTTTCCGTAATTCCCGAAGCACTCCCTGTGGTTTCAACTTTTTCACTTTCAATCGGGGCGTCGAAACTGACTAAGAAAAACGTCGTTGTCCGGCGGCTTTCTGCTGTAGAAGACTTGGGGGAAATCAAAGTCCTTTGCAGTGATAAAACAGGGACTCTTACGGAAAATAAATTGACGATTGACGAAATTTATTCACAGAAAATTAATAAGACTTTGATATTGGCATATTTGTCGTCGGTTGTATCAAAAATGTCAAGAAATTCCGGTAATATTGCTTTTGAACACGCAATCAAAGAGGAAATTGACAGGCTGCGGTTGAATGGTGAATTAAGTCTTAACAGAATCATCAAAAGCATTCCCTTCGATCCGGTCAGAAAAAGAATGAGCAGCATGGTTTTAAACGATAAAAAATATTATATTGTCAGCAAAGGTTCGTTTGAACAAATTAAAGATATTTGTAAAATCCCGGAAAAAGATTTGAATGGTTTTGAAAAATGGTTAGCCGAGAAAGGGAAAGAGGGAAGAAGGGTGCTGGCAGTTTGCTCGAAGGCTGTGCCATCAAAGAATGCTGATATATCCAAATCCGAAAAAGAGATGGAATTTATCGGAATGATTTCTTTCATCGACCCGATAAAACCCTCTGCACATCTGGCAATTGCCAAAGCCAAGGAATTGGGTGTTTTGGTTAAGATCTTAACCGGCGATACAAAAGAAGTTGCGTATGATGTTGCGAAAAAAATCAATCTGATTGAGACAGAGAATGAGGTGATCACCGGTGAAGAGTTTTCAAAACTGAATATCGATGAAAAACACAAAGCGGTTGTGGATTACCAAGTCTTTGCGAGAGTTTTGCCTGAGCAAAAGTACGAAATAATAAATTTATTGAAAGAAAAATATTTCGTCGGTTTTTTGGGGGAGGGAATTAATGATGCCCCAGCCCTTAAGGCGTCTAATGTGGCAATCGTCGTTCAGGGTGCGGCTGATGTGGCCAAGGAGTCGTCCGATATTGTACTTCTCAAAAAAGGTTTGGAAGTAATCATGGATGGTATCGAGGAGGGCAGAAAAGTTTTTATTAATACATCAAAGTATATAACTTCGACGATGACATCGAATTTTGGAAATTTCTTTGCGGTTGCTTTCGTTTCTCTTTTTATAGATTTTTTACCGATGCTTCCTTTACAATTACTTCTCCTGAACTTGCTATCGGATTTTCCAATGATTTTTGTAGCTACTGATAATGTGGACCCCGAGCTTCTGAAATACCCCATGAAGTACGATCTGAAGTCGTTTCTTCTGATATCGCTACTTTTGGGAGCTATTTCGACTGCATTTGATTTTATTTACTTTGCCAGCTTCCTTCCGTTCGGGGCAAAGACTCTCCAAACGTCTTGGTTCATCGGAAGTGTACTAACCGAAATACTTTTTATTTATTCCATAAGAAGCAGAAGGTTTCTCTTAAAAGCAAAACCGGCGTCGGGATTGTTGATCCTTTTATCCGTGATTGCGATAGGATTTACTTTTGGGATTCCATATACAAACTTGGGGGATAAAGTATTTGGATTTATAAAACCCGATTTTGTACAGGTTACGAGAATCGTAGTGATCGCAGGAATATATTTGATTCTGACTGAAGCCGCGAAACTAACTTTTTTCAAGTATTCTTCCAGTAAAGTTACTTCCTGAAGACTTCACCGGTAGTTGCGACCGGGTGAAGCAGTGTCAGCAGTTTAAACATAAACTCCCTGTCAAAATATCTTTGTAAACTGTCCTACAGAAAATTATTACATTTATGTTAAAATAATTGGTATGGAAAAGAATTTCTCAAGCTGGAGAGAAGCAAAAAAAGGTCTTCAACCTGTATTGGAAAGTTTGCATTTATCGGCAAAAGTAGAAGCAAGAATTGCCAACGGCGGTTCCTACTTAGTCCCCGGTGAAGACGGTAAACTGACAGTAGTTTTTGACAATGTTGCAACTGAAGAACAAAAAAGAAAAGCTTTGTATCACATAAAAGGTTTGGCTAACACATCTACTCAGCTTTCGCATGCATTATTACAAAGAATTGACACACGGGAAGGCAGGGGTGCACATGGTGGTGGCAGGTCCTAATCCCTTTAATATTAGCTTCAAATAACCTCTTTTTCCGTACAACCACTCTGCGACGGGACACTCTTAACCCCGTACTTTTGAGACCTCATGAGAGCCATATTGACCTAAATTACATCATATTGTTTGAAAGTTGTTAACAGAGGATATTTATCCTATAATACAAGTATGAATTATTTTGGTTCAGAAAGCGGCTGCTTGCATGGGGGTGAAGTATGTCTTCATAAATACAAGATACCTGTAGTGAGGGAAGGAGAAGGTGCTTGTCCCTTGGGTTTAGTACTACATACTAATAGCACAGCCCAAATACAAGGAAGATGTCTTTGTGTCAACCTTGAAGGTAAAGTAAGAGATCCTTATACGGAAATGGAAGTATTTTATGTACAGGGCAGAGAAAGACCATTGGCCGAATGCCACTTCAAGAATAAAGGAAAATATTGTACCGGGATCTCGAATGGCGGACGGGAAAGAGAGGAAAACAAAGTACCCGCTCCACAAAAAAAGCAAAATAATGAAGAGCTTATCCCGTTTGATGGCACAATATTTGATGTAAAGAGGGTGCCTAATAAGATAAGAATTTAATTATGGCAGATGGAAAAGACAGAAAAATATTTTGGAATGAATATTGTAAAAGTTATTGTCGATATTCAATAGATGCTAATGACGATGAATTAAAAATACCTGATTCTGCGGAAGTTGGTTCTGGGATCAGGCTCGATTGTCGATATACAGGCAAAAGAGTGTTGTTGACAGTACAACGAGCAACCCATGGTGGAAGGATCTTAGGATGTAATGTTTCTGAAAACGAATGCCGTAAGGCTGTAAAAGATAATAAAAAAGCATATACAGGCGTTAGTTTTGTACCGAACCATTCCTATTTTCCAGGAAAAGTAACGGATCAACCATCCTCAGAACCGATCAGTTTCTATCCGGGATTATTTGAAAAATCAAGTGAGGAAGAAACAACACATGACCAGGCGAGACTGAATTACGAAAAACTTGCGAAAGCTAGAAAAATACTTCACGGTAAACTTGGAAGATATGAAACAGTAGAACTTGAGAATGGTGATGTGGTGATTAGAGATTCAAGAAATAATACTTTTCGTACATACAGTTAGTTTTTCAGGGATTAAAATCTTTTTTCTCTTGTATCGGTCCGAGATCTTCTCTCATCGCAATTACGGGATTGATCATTGTATGTTTACCGTACCTGATATCGTTGAAAACCAACGCTGTTACACCAATTCCGACTATAATACCAAACCATTGTGCATAGCTCCTCTCATCAGCCGGCATCGATAAAACCTTTGGCAAATCATACATCCACACAAACCCAAGCACATTCCATATATCTTTTAATGCCTGAACATTTCTAATCGATTTGTCTCTCACGTCAGATCTTTTTTGAAAGTAAGCAACATCGATGGTTTTTAGAAGCGCCATACCATATGCAAAATACTGTACTAAATCACCCGAGGATGTAACTTGTACGTTTTGAAGCACATTGGACGCGATTTCAGCAACCTTGTGTGTTTTTTGCTGCCAATCAGGATTTAATAAGTTAGGATCATTCAAAACATTAACTACGATTCTTGAACCGATTTCAATTATCTCTCTGCCTCCATCGGTAGCGATTGCGCCTGCAATAGTTAATAGAGCACCGGTGGTATTCGGTCCCTTTTTTTCCACAGGCGGAGGGGTTTTATAAGGTTTACCATCGATAGTCGTTATCTCAGGGACAATTGGAGGGGTTGCCCTTTTTGATTTTCTCGTAAGAAATCTTTCAATCATAGTCAAAATTTGAATAATGAATATTTTATCCTATAAGGTTGTCTAACTCAATATTTATTGTATAATTGCGGATATGGGAAGAAAAGAAGATTTAAATGTCTTATCGAAATTTTATCGGGAAGGATCAACTATTCATCCGGCATTTGTTGAACTATCAAGATTGAAGTTAGTGAGAGAACAGGACGATTTATCTTTTAATTTGTGTCCAAGTTGTCCCCATTTATGCCCGGGAAGTAAACTTAAAAATCCACCGTTTCCCGATTGTCAAGAATGTAAGCTTCCGGTTAATACAGACCGAAATTTCCTGGAACTTGTGAAACTGATTTTTAACAAAGCGAGAATTGTAAGTACCGAAAAAATTAAAGATTCTGATCCGTCACTTCCTTCAGGATCTGCGATAAATGCGGTTCGCACTGTTATCGACGTTCCGGGCAGCACTAATCACATACCCCATATCGGGACCATAAGTATTACACATTATTATGACCAGCAGGTCCAATTTGGTATGTATGAGATTAAAACAGATTCCGATAAAGATCAAACACTTTTTCCAAGTACAGTAGTCAGAAAGAAAGTCGATATTAATAAAGAACAGTGGCAAAGAATCCGGAACAATCAAAGAAAGGGATCACCAACAGATGTGGCAGTAGAATTGAATGTAGAATTACCTCCCAATCCAACATCTAAAATTTTGAAGGGTTTGAAAGAGGAAAGTAAGAAAAGGGGTAGAGGTATTACAGCGAATGAGTCTGAAGAGAGCTTACTAGATAAGATATTTGGCAAGAAAAAATAAACCCTCTAAATTTATTTCCGCGCTATAAGAGATTGGGGGAAATGAGCTTAAAGAGTATACTTTTAAATCAAATTTTATGGATTTATTACTTTTTTTGTGTTGATTGCTGCCATTCCCGATATTCTCTTGGGAATTTTCTAATAATAAATTCTCGATTAGCCGGATTGCCACCGATAGCCATCCGAATAATATCGTTATCTGGGTAATTAATATTTACCAATGCTTGCATACCTGCATTTACATCACCTTTCTCAAATAATTTCTTGGCTTTTACTGTGGTTTCCTGCCTTCTTATTTCATCGCCGGATTTATTACTCTCATGTAAATTTATGATAGGTTTTGCAACTATCTCGCCTCCTTGTTGAGCTTTTTCAACGAAAAAACCCATTACCCCATCGATAAATTGTTTACCACTGGTCTCGTGTGCCGCTAATCCTAATGCCACAATTACATGGGCGGTTCTTAAATTAAGCGAACCATCATTTATTGAAAACCAAGTTTTCCAATCGAAAAGAGGCTTTTCACCTGCCAAATTACCATTGATAGCATGATAAACAACTTCCCCTGATAAAATTTTTAAGCCTGTTGAGAAAATTTTTTTTGGTACATTTCTGTCCGGATCTTTTTCCACAAGTTCCTCCAAACCGAATATTGCACCTGTTATGTGACCTTTCATTACTGCCCAATCAGCATTGGAATTTGGATCTGGGGACTGACCTGTACAGGCTACGAGGGTGAGAGGCAATAATAGAGCTGCCGTTTTAATATAACCCCGGTTATCTTCGACAACATCCTTTAATATCTGTCGAGTAGATAATCCCGGTATTTTTTCTCCGTTCAATCCAAACGGATCGTCGGGATGACCCAATTGAACGGTTTGGTCCGGAGTTATATTTGAAAATCTTTCTGGCATGAGATTATTATAAATTATAGGTCTTTTGTAGTCAATTATAATTGAAAAAACAGTTATGTAAAGAATTGATGATTAATAATATTTGAGAGCTTTTGAGAATGTTTAAGCGTGTATTATTGTTGACTTAATTAACTTAATATTATATATTACTTTATATTATGGGATTGGAATCATTAATAAATAAATTTAGAAAACAAAAACCGATTACACCCCAGCAAAGTCTGGCTCTTAAACAGCGACAAGAGATAGCAGGTTCAATTAGAGGTGAAATCGTAAATCACACAAGGGGTCGGTTGGCCGATGCAGAACCACAGGCATTGCAAATGGGTTATCCAAATGCTTCATTGATGCAAGATACTAATGTCTGGTACGCAAGACAACTTGGAGAGATGGGTGTAGGTACAAAACTTCCCCTGATTGAAATAAAGGGGTCTTATTTTATCGGATTAATTGAAACCGTTCTTGATCAAATGATAGAAGGTGGAAACATTATGATTCCTCTTGCGGAAACTTCTTCAAGAATTGCTGCAATTGTAAAAGAGGAAGATCCGTATAAAAGAGCCGAAGCAGCTTTTGATATATGTAACGATGTCGTCAAGGGTCGTAATAAACGAAAAGCAAAAAATGGTTTGGAGAAATTGACCAAATTGAATATCTATGAGCCCTTTATTGATGCCTTGAGTGAAATAGGTTCAAGAAAAGATGTAGTTTTGGATAGTATAATTGGTCTTCAGGATGCTACAAAAATCACTGAAGCAAGTGTACACAGCATTCACGACAGTTTGTTATCCAAAAAGAATCAGTTGGAAAATAGTGTTAAAGTATATGATTCTAAAGTAGGAGTACAGGATAATTTAATG
Organism: Patescibacteria group bacterium; assembly: GCA_035291665.1. Classification (GTDB taxonomy): domain Bacteria; phylum Patescibacteriota; class Microgenomatia; order UBA8517; family UBA8517; genus DATDRP01. Next base: position 40,286 of record DATDRP010000004.1, read on the forward strand.
AGAATAAAAGATGAAGCGTATGGTGCGGTTTCGGAAATGCTGGATAGGATATCCAAAGGTGAAAAAGTTGGTGACGAATTGCCCAGGCGTGCCAATGCTGCCATAGCAGAGTTAGCTAATGAATTAGATAACGGATTAGATTCAAATAAAGCTGCACAACAGACTGTTCGACAAGCAGGGAATAGACAAGTAGATGCGATGGCGGCGGATACTGTTTTAGGTATTGATAGAGCAACCAGAATTAGTCTTGAAACAACATCGATACTAGGTGTAAGTTGTCCAATGACTGGTTTAAAAATGGTATCTGATGCAGATACAGCTGTATCTTGGATGGCTTTGAAGATTGGTGTGGCACTTGTTCGACGCATGAACATACCTATTGATCCTTCCGGATTGAGTGATCAAAATGTTATGAATGCTATTCAACGCGAATGGGAAAGTACTAAGGGTTACCTTACATCAGGTTCGAAACAAAGCAACCAAGCTTAATAGGTAAATTCAGAAATTTTCAAATACAATCAATTTTTTAAAGATTTGAATATTATTTTTTTAAATAATAAAAATGGAAAATAAAAATAAACCGGTAGAAGAAAAGACACTTGCAGAGCTACATGATGATCGAAGAGGCTTTTTTTCCGATGAAGTGCTGGAAGAACTGAGAGAAGAAAAATTACGAGAAGGATCAGAAGGTGCCGATAAAATAAATAAAGCATTTGCCAATTATCAACCCAAGCGTATTCCGGTAAGAAGAGTTGTTAAAGTCAGCGTTCCCAGAAGAGGTTAAGAATATCTTCAAAAAAGTTATTAAACCGGGCATCCGATCAATTACTCATAATTTAGCTTCAAATATAGCCGAAAGGTGAACCCCCGGTTCAGTTTGATTATTTTGATTAATCCGCATTTTAATATTTATATGATTTTATTGTTCTTATTATTATTAATTAATATTATTTTGATAATGGAGTTCTACCTGATGCACGTGCATTGCATGGGCACCCAATTATGATGTATATTATTATTGTAAACTACATATTATTAGCCTTCAAATAAGATGAAAACTCATAAAAATCCAAAAAGCAATCTTTCAAAGAAAGTTTTTGAACTTACTGAAGGTGTAGCAAGCAGATTGACTGATATGGTATTGATAATGCTGTATTACGGATTTGAAGCAGCTTTCTCCAGCCGGGGGGATCTATGGCAAGCTGGTGAAAAAGTAGTTGGTGATTTTGAATATCTAAACTCTAATTCTATAAAAAATGCCTTGAAGGGTTTGAAAAAACAGGGTTTTATCGGCAATAAAGGCAGTAGTGAAAATATTTCTGTTATAACAGAAACCGGGAGAAAGAAACTGAACGCAACTATTCCTTTTTACGACAATAAACGTACTTGGGATAAACATGTGTATCTTGTTACTTACGACCTACCGGTCAGTAAAAACAATCAACGAAATTATCTCAGGACATATCTCAGGACTATCGGATGTGGAATGCTCCAGGAAAGCGTTTGGGTTACACCATATAACCCAACGAAGTTAATTGATGAATTTGTCACGGATTCATTTCTTGAAGACAGTATGATATTGGTATCATCATTCGGTAATGATGGTGCAATTGGGGACATGGATTTGCGATCGCTTATGGATAAGGTCTTTAAGCTTTCTGAAATAAACAAAAGATATCGCGATTTCTTACACCGGACTAATAACGGAGGTTTTACGAAAGAACAATTAATGTTTGGATATTTGGCAATACTGAAGGATGACCCTCAAATACCTTTTGAGTTATTACCAGGTGATTGGCTTGGAGGTAAGGCAAATCAAGTTTTCCTCGAGAAGATAAAACAGGGCTAATAAAACATTAAATTCATAAAAATAAGATAAAACAGGGTGTCTACTCAATGCACGTGCATTTGATAGGCACCCCATTGACCATAACCATCGATTTGCCGTAACAGCATAACCTATATTTATCCGTCTTTGCAGAAAACCGTGAGCGTAAGCTAGTGGAGATTCATTCATCTTTAAATCTGATACTTTAAAGATGGGTAGTCAGACTATATAATCGTTAAGGTCATGAATTACAAACTCGATAAGCTTCCGAACGGCATCAGATTAATCACCGTAGAAATTCCCAACATGGAATCTGCGACGGTTACTTTGTGGGTTGGAGTCGGTTCGAGGTTTGAAGAAGATAAAATTGCAGGACTTTCCCATTTTCTGGAGCATATGGTCTTCAAAGGTAGTAAGAAACGCCCGACAGCAAAGAAAATCTCAGAAGCGATTGATGCCTTCGGCGGAGAATTTAATGCTTCAACTTCAAAAGAGTGGACGAATTTTTATATTAAAGCCCGGAAAGAAAAGGTTGATGTAGCATTTGATGTCTTGTCCGATATGGTTTTGAACCCCATTTTGTCCGAAAAAGAAATTGAGAAAGAAAAAGGTGTTATTTGCGAGGAAATTTCGATGTACGACGACACTCCAATGGCAAAAATCGATGATATTTATGAACGATTAATTTTCAAAGGCTCTCGTCTTGGAAGGGATATTATCGGTACAAAAGAAACGGTACGTGGAGTTAAACGTTCGGATTTTGATGCATATAGAAAAACCCATTATAAAGGAAGTAATTTTGTAGTAACAGTTGCCGGTGGTATCAAACGTAATGAAGTATTAAAACTTACAAATAAGTACCTTTCGTCAATGAAGGACGGTAAAAAAGTTGAAGAAGTACTTTACAAATCTCAACAAAAAGTACCGACGGTACTATTGGAAACAAAGAAGAATGAACAAGGACATTTAATTCTTGGTTTTTTAGGTGATAAAAGAGACCATAAAGACAAATATGCTGAAGCGGTACTTGCTTCTGTTATCGGAGGAGGAATGAGCGCTAGAATGTTTACCGAAGTTCGGGAGAAACGGGGACTTGCATATGCGGTACGTACCGGACCGGAACATTTCAAAGAAACCGGTTACTTCGGTACATATGCCGGAGTAGATTTGAAAAGAATCGATGATGCCATAAAGGTGATACTTGATGAGCATTATAAACTGTCTTCAAAGAAAAAACCGATTTCCAAAAAGGAATTTGAGAAAGCTAAGGAATTTATGAAAGGTCATTTGGCTTTATCACTGGAAGATACAAAAGCAATCAACGGATTTTTTGGAATGAAAGAGCTGCTATTGGAGAAAATTGAAACCCCCGATGAAGTAATCAAAAAAGTTGATAAAGTCACACTCGAAGAGGTTTATGCCTACGCTCAAAGAATATTCAAGCCCGAGAGATTATCGTTGGCTGTCATTGGACCGTTTGACGACGAAAAACGCTTCATGAAGCTGCTTCACTAAATTACCGGCGCGTATACTATTTAAGCTTAGGGGTAATTAATATTAATCGGTTTATTTGGTTTTGATTTATCTTTTTTTCTGGCAATGATAAAGGCGATGACAAGAATTAGTAATACCAAAATCGATCCACCAATTATAACCAATTTATTATTAGGATTGAAAATTCCGGAAGTTGAAGTGTAAACCCTTTCACCTGCGGGTTGGTTAGTGTCGGGGTTTGTTTTCGGATTCAAGGAGGGAAGAGGTCCTTCCGCATCGATTCCTTCTGTGAGAGACGTTTCATCAACCGAATCTGACCCACCCGTTGAATTCTCCGTGGGAGTAATGAGTAGTGTATCGTTTGCTTTCGGATCGGTGTTTTGGTATATGTATCCGGAAAAATTAGAAACCCTGCTTAGAATGTCACCTGTACCTTGGGAAACTGCTATGTTTGAATCAACAGTGCTTCCGGGTTCAAAATAAAACCAGACTTTTGCATTGCCTTCTTTGATTGCCTGGAATTTAATTTTAGCAAGTTCTCCCTTTCCGTTATAAGGTTTGTCGGGTGAATTAACAACACCGGATACGGTTACGGAACCTGTGTCATTATTGAAAAAAACCGAAGGGAAGTCATCGTAAATATCAGAAGCGTCAATTGCAACTACTTTCAAAAGATTTGAATTAAAGAACAGTTTTGCACCCGCACCAAGTGAATTTTCACCATCGGTGTTTATCATTACTGAGATATCAATAACATCATATTTCTTAAGCGATGCCGATGCTGGATCCAAATAAAATTCCGGATTGGCAGCATGAATCTCACTAAAAGATAACAAAAATAGACTTACCAAAAAGACACTAAATATTTTTAAGTGAAGCACTTTTTTATTCATGTAAGAGATTTTACGAAGCTAAAGTTAGAGCTGATCCTTCAATAGATTCCAGTTATGTCTCATGATGACATAATCAAGGTTATTAATACTTCCGCTTCGATCCAAGTCAACCAAGGACAGAGCTGTGCCGTAGTTGGGGAGCATATTAAGCGTGTAGTCGATCTCGTTTATTTCACCGTCTCCATTAAAGTCTCCGCCCAGAAGTATCGGGTTTGAAAGATCAAGATACGAGTTTGTGGTTGATATTACAACAGGGTTTGTATCGCTTCCGTATTTTCTCGGGAGATATCCTGCAGTCTGAATCAGGAAAACATAATTACCTGTGGCGATTGATAGGATTGCTTCTCCTGCTGTATTTGTGGTTGCGGTTGTTTGAGTGATCGTTGTTGTATTGGGTTTACGATAAGAAACTGTGATGTTCGCACTGTTACTTACCCCGGTTCTCAACTTTCCCTGCATCTTGATTTTCAAAGTAACACTTGATGGAGAAGGAGTATTCGTAGCCGATACCGATGTCGGGGTAGCAGTAGGAGGTACATTTGTAGGTGTTGCGGTTGGTACAGATGTGGGTGGAACTGCAGTCGGACTGACTATGGCTCCGGGTTGAGAATATACTTCAAATTCTGCAAGCTGGAAGTAGTAATTATTATCAGAAGCATTTATTCTCAACTTTGTTGCATTAATCCTGACATATCTTGCAGTAACTTGCGTGAAGGAGAATGACTGGACGTTACTTGTCGGAAGCGCATAATTCGTAAGGTTTGCGACAGTTGTCCAAGTCGAATTATTTTGGGAAACCTGAACTGCAAAGTCGATCGGAAAGCCTTGTCCGACGTTTGAAACGTCATTTCTGGGATAAAGATTGACTTTTCCAACTGTATAGTTTGTTCCCAAATCAACGGTTATCCATTCAGTATGGGAGACACTCAAATTACTAAAACTACTCCATCCGAATGGTGCTGCGGATGAACTTGTGTTTCCGTCAACTGCACCTGTTTTGAACCAACCCCAGTTTTCAATTGAGCTGGATGCCAGAACTGCTTTATTGAGTGCCAAATTCAAGTTTGATTGAATCGTCGGTGTGGCTGTTGGAATTTGTGTGGGAATAGCAGTTGGCTGTACGGTAGGTTGAACAGTCGGCGTTGCTGTCGGAGTTTGGCTGCCTGTTATTATTACGGACGTCCCGTTGACGCTTGTCAGGATATCTACCGGATCTTGAGTATTCCATGTTCCGGTAAGAACCATATTCGAGTCATTTCTACCTCCCGGAGTAAAGTCGAATGTAATCTGAGATCCGGAACTAACTGCGACTCCTTTGAAAATGATATCCCCAACATGGATATTCGATCCGTTAACAGGAGTGGTTGAGGTGCCGGATCCGACATTAACTGAAATATACGCAGTTCCGGTCGTATTATTGAAAGTTAGTCTTGGGGTTGAGGTAAATCTTGGTTCATTTCCTTTTACAACAGTCACGGCTTGAAGTACTGCCGGATTGTAGTTTACTATCGCGTCAATACCGTCAACGTTTTGTCCGGCCGTATCTCCATAGATACTTACTGTAAATTGAGTGTTCAGCGTCTTTGTGCCAGGATTTGTAAGGAAAAGCCTTGCAGAACTTACTGGATTTACGGTGATATTGGCTGGAGTTGTCTGAACACCGAGCAAAACTGATTGCATGTTATATACTTCTGTGGATTGAGACAGGCTTACTACGGCTGTTTGATTTGAGTTTGAAGTATTTTGATCGAATGTCAGCTTTGCGATGTTGGCTATGCCGGAGAGTGGTGGTGCCGGTTGAGGAGTCGGAGTACTATCGTTATATCCGATTGCGATTACCAACCTGAAGCTACCCGTTGTATTTGCCGAGGCCATTGAAGTTTTTTGAACGACTGTCCAATATTGGGGGATTACTTGGATTTCTTGAGTAAGTTTGACCATCGTAGGATCAAAATTTCCTTGCAAATCGACAAATCCCACCTGTTCACCCTGAGTATTAATATTAAGATCGAGTGTTGTTGAAGGAGGGACGGATGCCGTAGAAGGACTCAAGTAAAGACTAACTGTTGTGACAGCCGCCTTCAGCCTAAGTCTGATTTCTCTTTGGACTAAATAAACTCCCACAATTGCAGAGATTGTCAGAAAAATTACCAATCCAAGCTGCATTGGATGAAGTTTTTTAAGTTTGGCAAGCAAAACTCGAAACGCTTTTTTTAAGTCGACTACATTTTTTAACATAAATAAAAAATATGTCTTTATTAACAACATCATATTCCTGTAATGTTGTCAATAGCCTTGTTAGATTATAGACTATAATTCCCAAACCAAACAATATAATCAGCGCCATTTACGATCCCGTCTCTATTAAAATCTCCGACAATATTTCCCGAAGTTGTGGGTTTTTGATAGTTTGTAAACCAAATTAAGTAATCGGCGCCGTTTGCCTTGCCGTCTCCATTTGCATCACCGGAATTTGACCGAATCGAAGTCGGGTATACCGAAGGCAACTGATCGCTAGCTGGGACAACCACTTCTACATAATTTGACAATACAGATTCCGATCCGTTTATATTAACAGCCGAAACGTTATAAATATATGTTTTACCCGATGTAACGCTTGTATCGGTATACGAAGTCTGATTTGCAGTAAAATCGGGGCCGTATCCGCCATCGTCGCGCCCAATCCGATAATGGGAAATGTAGGGAGTAGTAGATGAATTCCAGGAAAGCGATACCGATTTTGATGTGATTCCCGTGACTTTCAAATTTGAAGGAGCACATACAGCGGTTCTTATTACGTTTGCAGACGAGGATACGTTACCGGAATTATCCTGGGCTGTTACTTCATAGCTGTAAGAACCACAAGACAACGATTTATCAGTATATTGATAGCTTTCAGTAACTTGATCCATGATCGGAGTGAAGCTGTGAATTTTTGTACCGTTACGCCAAATAGAATAATTCGGAATATCGCGATTATCTTTGGATGCAGTGCTTGTCAATTCAAAACTGTATTGCATATAATCTGAAGTGTTCTTAACGGTCAGATACGGCGCAGTCGGAGCAGTTTTGTCGACAATATTTATTATATTGTAATCAAAAGCTTCCCATTCCTCATTAAATCCAAGGTCGGGATTGAATGCATGGGCGACAACCAAATAATCTCTAACGGGATATAAATTGCTGTCGAAAGAACAGGTGAATGGAGCTGAGAAGTCAGTACACAGTTCCCAAACGTTTGGTTTATCATAATTTTCTTCCAGTCCGAATTTGACATATTTGACATCACCTGTAGTTGTGACAGTTATGTTTACCAATCCTTCAGCACTATAACCCTCTTGGGGTGAAGTGACTGTGATTGTGATCAGACCGAGTGGGGGTGTGGGAAGCGGTGTGACGGTAGGGGTGGGAACTCCGCAAGACCAAATGCAGGATGTATCGTTTGAACAAGATGAGTACTCAAAACTTGAACAATAGGAAGGACCTGTACAACAGGAATACGCTTCGGATCTTTCGGCGGTTTTCGGATTTTGTGTAAAAAAGATGGCTATATATAAAGTGACGGATAAGATCCCGACTGCGGAAATCTGAAGGAATAACGGTTTTTTTAATTTGTTAAGAAAATGCATACTCAGGTTATTTTAAGAATATGCTTAAAAGGAATTGATTGTCAAACAAAAATATTCAAAGAGGGTAAATGAATTTCGCTATTTATACGTATTTCAAGAATACCCCATCTGAAGGCAATTGCCGAAGGATGGGGATGAATTGAATTAAGAATGTAACCTCGTTTAGACGGATCCGAAAGGATACCCCGCCTGAAAGCGACAGCGAGAGGGTGGGGAGGTTTCATATCAATGTATAAGAAAATAGATCACTTCCCGTAATTTCCGAACCAGATGATGTAATCAGCTCCGTTAACTATGGTATCTCTATTAAAATCTCCTGCTGATGGACCTTGGCTGGTTGTTTTTTTGTAGTTATTAAACCAGATCAAGTAATCGGCTCCGTTTACTTTTCCGTCGCCATTTGCATCCCCCGGTTTTGAAGTCGCCGTCGGGGTGGCTGTTGGAGTAACACTCGGTCCGCCGGTTGGCGGAGTAGGAGTAGATGAAGCCTGCGGTGTAGGCGAGGGTGGTATCGAACCGTTTACACTTATAGCTGTTGAAAATTCACTTGCCAGTCCCGACCACTCAACCGATTTAACTTTAAACCAGGTATTTGATGTTGATCCTTGGTATCCGATACTGCCTGTATACAACCAGACAAAAGAGTCGTTCCAATGCTCGGCCGCGGTTGATCCCAGTACTCCTCGGACCAAGCCTGTAAACGAGGTGGGGGTCCTGCCGGTATAACTGACTAGTTCATTTGGTTTTTCGGATGACAGACCGGATATCTCCAGTGTACCTTGATCTGGAAAACCTGTTGTAGAATCTACATTAATTGAAGTTTGGTTATTTGTAATTTTGCTGGGAGCGTTCAGGTACGTTAACAATGAGGGGAGCAATGCAATCTGGTTATAAGTTCCCCCCTGGCTGGTGGAACCGTATATTTGATATTCCTTAATTTCCCGATGGTTAGGAGCGGGTTTAAAAGTGACTATTACATTACCGCCCGACGAAACCGCTTTCATATCAGAAGGTGCGGCGGGTTTCTTAAAAATAACATAGTAGAGATTTTTGTTTCCAGCTTGGCGAATATCTCCGCTAAATGCAATTTTAGTCGTATCGGGACTGAAGCTGGCGTTGACATAATCCCTGCCCGCATCACTCCCGTAATTTGCCACTCTTACCGGAGCCGATCCGGAAGTTGTGAGCGGTTGCGGAACACTGAAGACAAGAACGTGACCAACCTCGCCTCCAAGGTTAGCTCCCAGAACCATCCATTTAGCGTCAGGACTGAAGTTGGTGTGATCGCCATAAACTGCACCGTTTATCATAGTTAATTGTCTGGTTGCCGTATCTCGGGCAAAAAGAGTATTTGCATATTGAAAATCCGACCCATTCCCTCCGATCCAACCTTGACCTCCACCAATCATATAAGCAGAATCGGACAGGGTAGGATGGTCAAAAAGTCCTGCCCAGGTTTGGTTCCCTACATTAAGCTGGCCAAGAAATGTACCGGTATTAACATCAAAAACCATCGGTACATCTGTATATTGTTCCCATTGGCTATTATTAAGATACCAAGCGGCATTGTTACCCAGCCAGCCGTGGGTAACATCAAACCCACCTGACTGTCTGCCGGGGGAAACATAACCACGGCAATTTGTACCGTCAAGGTTAATGAACTTAACTGTACCTGTCCCGGAGCTGATATCGTTGGAGTTAGCAATACCTGAGAGTGTCCTTCCGTCGGGGCTAAGCATAGAAAAATAAAAAGGGAGGCAGGATGAGGCATTTGGAATTTGTGAAGATATGTTAGCGGCGATTTCTGTTTGGTAGAGATTTTCTTTTGAATAGTAGAACTTGCTGTCGTGGCTCCACCATCCCATCAGACCTTCCCCGACACCGCTGGAAGGGGCGCTTAAAGTGTGATTATTGTTTCCGTCAGTATTCATAACGTTATTAGGTCCGGTGATTATATATTGGCCATTAGGACTGAATGGGTTGGAAGTGTAATAAGAGGTAGGGTAGCTTGCAGAAGTATTAGTCATTCGCCATATTTCAAAGCCGGTTTCCGGATCGGTAAAGATTTCCTTGGGAGCTGCCTGAACAGGTGAGACAAAGATGGTAATAGTTAATATTGCGATAAAAACCTTAAACCAATGTGACATGGAAGTAATTTAATAATCCATCAAAGTGAGGGTTGATGTCAATAAAATTCAATTTATTTCCCGTAATTCCCGAACCAGATGATGTAATCAGCTCCGTTAACTATGGTATCTCCATTAAAATCTCCTGCTGATGGACCTTGGCTGGTTGATTTTTTATAGTTATTAAACCAGATCAAGTAATCGGCTCCGTTTACTTTTCCGTCGCCATTTGCATCCCCCGGTTTTGAAGTCGCCGTCGGGGTGGCTGTCGGTATGATCGTCGGTATGGGAGTAGATATTCCGGTTGGGAAGGCCGTTGGTATAGGTGTGGATGTTGGTACGGGACTTCCGGTGTGGACTGCTTTGATGGCAATATCTTTATTAAGACCGCTTACGGGTATGGACAATGTACCTCCAGACGAGATTACACTGGTTGTAACTGCACCGGTATAAGTATTCCAGTACTCAATATTATATGTTCCCGCCTGAAGGTTCGGGATAGAAACGGTCGGATTGATCGTCCCTGGTGTACCGGTATTTGACCAAATATAATCCCGATGCTGTACCCAAAGATATGCCCGGTAGCGGTCTCCGCTCACCAGTGCAAAGGCGCGGGTTTTACCTCCGGTATCGTTTTGGACAGAAAGCGTAGTACCGGTGTATCCGGATGGGGTGTCGGCCGCAGTCATGACGGAGGTGAAATTACTGGTTGAAAAACTGATATTCTGAAAGAAATTTTTCATTACAAGTTTTTCCTGATTTACTAAATTTGAATATGAGCTGTCGTTTTGATTGTCATACCAGAATATGGGAGTGGTAGCCATTGGTGAGAACAGTCCGGTCCAGGCTCCATTATGATGTGCCCGGTGGGCACCCTCTCCGGTGGTTCCCTGCGGATTTGGCTGGTTCCATTCCGTCGTTCCCACACCGATTTCACCCCAGACAAACGGGCGGGGAGCCGATCCGGGTGTCCAATCGGTGCTGTCGCCGATACCCAAACCGTCGCAGTAATATTTACCATACTGTCGGCCGTAGAGACACCAGGCAAAACGATGCACGAAGTTGACTTCATCGTTAGTAAGAGCGGAAGAGTAGCGGCTGATCATCATATAATCATGGTAATTGGTGAGGTTGAATGCAGGGGAGGACCAGAATGCCGGACTGAATGCCTGAGATCCCTGGGAAGTGGTGCGCATGTGCTGGTAAATATCGGTTTGCTTCTGATAATCAGCATACTGTTGGAAGAAATTAAATATTGATGTATTTGGAAGAACATGGCCAAGCTCATTATGGTTTTCCCAGGCAAGAATTGATGTTGCGTATCCCCACCGGGCCACACGGTAACGGAAATTCCGCTGCCAGCTTTTCAGTACCCACGGTTGCGACCAGTCCCAGGAATCAGGCGATTCAGGGTTACCCGGCCAGGTAAACCAGGGACCCGAGCAGGAACAAAGCTGGATATAGACACTATTGGTTACTCCTGCGTCGATATACTGATCTTGCAGCCAGCATTCTTCCGGATTGAAGTAATTACCTAACGGACGGGGTAGCGTTGTATTCGAATTCGGATCGTTATTGACATTATCCTTGGCGAAATGCCGTTCCATATCACCGTCTGTTACTATCGAATAAAGGATGTTTCCCTGCGCGTCTACCGGTCCGAATTCAACATCATCAACATAACCACTACCTTGGAAGTAGACTACTAGATCCGATGAAGGAGTATATGTGCGTTCTGAAAGGGTATAACTGGTGGAGTTGGCGTCGATCTGGGTGCCGGAGATTACGCTTCCCGGAAGCACCCCATTCAGTGACCTGAGGGATACGGTGACAGTGCCTTTGGTCCAGACTTTTAATTTATGGGAGCGGTTGGGTTCGGTGACAGCTAAACGTTGATACCAGGCTGTTCCGGGTTGAGCTGCCCTCATACCGGAATGGGTATTAGTATTGATTGTTACTCCGACGGCAGCCCCGTCTGTCGTGGAAGCATTAATCCAGGTTGTATGAGCGCCTTCGACCCCCAGTGAAAAATCATTCTGGTCCCAAATCCGGATCAAATTAATTCCGTACTGCTTATCCTGAACAAATCTGCTTTCGTAGTTATCTCCCCAGGGATACCCGCGGGAAAGGGGGACATATGACGAGCCGTTGTCAAACACCATGTACCGGGGATCCTGTGGATTAGGCTTTATAAATCCCGGATTGGAATTGTCGGCTGTGATGCTGAAAGTTTGGGCAGAGGTTTGGGTCTTACCTTCTTTATCTTCAGCACTGACAGTATAAGAATAAGTTCCGACCTCCGACCAGGTGAACCGTCCTTTCCACACGGGAAGACCGGACTTACCCATAACATTTCTGCTTCCGACAATGTGCCGGGTGTAATCCTGGTAAAAGAATGCCGGAAGTACAAGCTGTTTACCGCTGGGTGTAGTGATGTTGATATTAACGGTTACTCCATCCACACCAAACCATGTCATACGCGACGGGTTTGCTGCCTGGGTGTCAGACGGATCGTAGAAATAATAAGGATTGGGGTACGTTTTGGATAGATTAAATGAGAATTCGATTTTCTGATATTTTTTAACCGATGCTGACGAAGGAGAAACCGTAACAGGTCCGGTAACCTGCGGGGCGGCTGCCTTTACCGGTACAGAAGAAATAGCAAGAAATAAAAAAATTAGAATAGCTTTTTTATATAGCATTTATTTTGATTTATTTTATAGTAATTTGACTCGGATCGGTGGCGAATATCACCGGATCACCTTGGAAAAATTCCACTTTACCTTCAACCCAAATTGATTGGTGAAGCTGGTAGTCTTTTTCTATATTTGGGAAGTTGCTTAATTGTTCAACCGGGATTAAAACCTGTAACAACTGACTGTGAGGCTCATCGCAACTAAGGTAATAGTAACGGCTGCTTTTATGAATATATTTTATTTCGCAAGATGTTTTTATGTTTTGGAATTCGTATCCGATTGCGTAAAAGTAGGCAATAGATTGTGGTGGTCCTGATTCGATATCAGCACCCAGCTGAATATTGGAAATCCCTGCAACCTCCGGAGATGATATTGTATTTGTATCAGCTTGAGTTCCTACATCTTTCAGAACAAAAATGGTGTTATTTATACTTTTGACTATAATATATTTTCCGCTTACCAGAACATATGGATTGATTGTCCAACCCCGCCCGTCAGCGTAAAATCCGTCGGGATAGCTACGGTTACCACCTTCTGCACAGAGGTTAGTACACCAATGTGTAGTAGTGTTACAATTGCCGCACTGCTCCGCTGAAACGAATGGAGTATAAGAACCATTAATAGGGTTTGTAAAAGTGGCACCGCGACTGTCACTTCTGTCAGTGATTTTCAGCCCTTCCAGTACAGCCAACCAGTGTGAGTGAAAAACCATATCACTGGAACCGGAAACCATACCCTGTTCATCCGTTTGGATATCAATAAACTTAACAAATCGAGCATCACCTCCGGTATATCCGGTGACAGTAGAATTATCCAAGACCATTTCACCCATGGTGGCATCCTCACGGTAATCACACCAACCGCTGGCACAGGTTTGACCATTGCTATAGATTATGTACGCCACCTGCTTACCATTAGAAAGAGTACGGACAGCTGGTTGGGGACCGGAATAAAGCCAACCATTACCAAAAGCTCCAAATTTAATGGCTGGGGTAAACATTCGGGCACCTGTGTCCAAACTCAAAGCGAAGAGGGTTTGATAATTAGGATTCGCATCAAGGGTTTGTTTAATACCGGCGTTTGTGGTCGGCATGGGAGAAGCAAAATACATTGCATTGTAACCATGGCGCATTCGCATGAGTACAATTCCTGTATTGTCAGCGATGACAGGCCAGTTATGTCGGAATTCGTAACAGGCGCTACCTTCTCCGTCCGAGCCACAATACCAATTGTTTGTTGTTGGTTTTACATTCCATCGGAGGGTACTACTACTATTGTTGATCGCTCTGACTCGTAAATCCGGATCAGTTGCATAAACAATCACATCATACCGGGCGGAATATGAAGGCATGGTAACTTGATTAATACCTGAACCGGGGTTATACGGCCACCCGCCACCCGGAGAACTAAGGTTCGCTGTAGAAAGTTTATGTAATTTTCCATCATTGGCGGTAAAATAAACATAGTTTCCAGCAATTAACGGGGAAGTGGTTAAACTTGCTCCGGCATTAAAACTATTGAGCGTTGTACCGTTTGATCCGTTTAATTTGTATAATGTATTTCCAGATGCAACAAAAACTGCATCTGTACCCGAATCATATGCTGCCGAACTGTTAAGACCTCCAAGACTTTTTGTCCAAATATTTGATCCATTGGTAAGATTCAGTGCGTACAAAGTTCCGTTTCCAGCCGGTACATATACTCGATTATTTCCGACAGTCGGGTAGACTTGATACTCAGAAACGGAATCTACATCGCTTCTCATCCATTGGTAAGCCCAACTATTTGAAAGGTCAACGGTATTCCATCCGGTTCTCTGAGCGTTAAAAGCGTGTTGGCTCCATTCGGTGGTGGGATTACTTGGCATCAGAGTCGGGGTTGGACCACTTGGTGTGGGGGTTGGCTGTTGGACTGTCGGAGTCGGAGGGACAGGTGTATTGGTTGCATTGGGAACAGGCGTATTTGTCGGATTGGGTGTGGGATTGGGTCCTGATGTATTTATGGTAATTCTATCAATGTCGGGTGCATACCCTGTATTATTAAGGAACCTTATAGTGTTATTTCCGGATGCAAGACTTACCGATATAGCTTTTGATGCAACTGTTGTCCAGCTTCCTGAATTGGCGAATGAGTACAAAGCTGCAGCACTGCCGTTTATGCTTATTGACACATCCCGGTTGGGATCGCCGCTAATATAATATACAGTCATCGTGTAGGCAGCTTGTGAAAGAGAACTAATATTATTAAATTGAAGGTAATTCCCCGAACCTCCACCTATCCAGCCTACAATTTGTCCGCCTGAACATGTTGTACAGCTTCTTGCAGCAACAGCTCCCGCAAATGTATTTGAAGTTGATTCCGCTTCATATGAGGCAGTTCCTCCACCTATCGGAGTTGGAGTGGGGCCAACCTTACCGTAATTATTAAACCAGATGAGGTAATCGGCTCCGTTCACTATGGTGTCACCATTAAAATCACCGGCTGATGCTCCCTGACTGGTTGACTTTTTATAATTGTTAAACCAGACAATATAGTCGGCTCCATTTACTTTCCCGTCACCATTAGCATCTCCGGGAAGCGGTGATTGAGCTGCAGCATAATTGGAGCATGTTAAAAATATTAAGGAAAATACCAATACAATCTTAAAATAAAGATTTCTCATACTATGTACGGAAGTTTAATATACTTCTTAAGTCTATCTTACGAAGAATTTAATTATCAAGGACTAATTTGTAATTGGCCACAGAAGCCTGATATAAGAGTATATAAATAGTATTGGAAAGTTATTATTTGTTGTAGTTACTAAACCATACAATATAGTCAGCTCCGTTAACTATGGTATCTCTATTAAAATCTCCTGCTGATGGACCTTGACTGGTTGATTTTTTATAATTTGCAAACCAGATCAAATAATCCGCTCCGTTAACTTTCCCGTCACCATTTGCATCTCCGGGTTTGGAAGTCGCCGTTGGGGTGGCTGTCGGTATGATTGTCGGTGTGGGAGTAGGAGTATTGATAACTCCGGATGTCGGAGTCGGGGAGGGGGGGCGCACTGTTGGTGTGGGAGACGGATTAACAGAAATTCCCGCGTTGGTCAGAATTTCCGTATCAGAAAAGAGTGTAAACGTTTGTGCGTATTTGCTGTTCATTGGTTCCATGAAGAGCTTATTTGAAAGCATGCCGTTAAGAACCGTACCCATATGACTGTCACTCATTACAGCGTTGTGAGGTTCATTATTGAATGAAGTAAGGCTTATTGTTTCGCCGGCAATCGTAAAACTGGTTCCGGCAAGTTGTGTACTTGCCCATTTATTAAAATCAAATAACGCGAGATTCCGTTGGGAAGCAATTGTTGCTATTCCCTGATTGACTGTATTAATAGCCTGGGTGGCACGTTGGCGTCCGGTTGCATTTGGGTAAAGCGATTGGATAAGCAAAAACTGCCCGGGATCACCGATGTTGGCAATTATTATTGGTATGTTTTTGGTGTTCAGGATTGTATCAACAGCGGTAGTAATATTTGCAAGAATTCCGTTTATTTTTGATTGAATTTGGGCATCAGTCATTGTGCCGTTGTAAATTGGATCGTACGTGGCAACAGCAGGGTTAGGACTGAAATCATTTGTTCCGATCCAAATTACTGCATGGGTAACCAATCCTTGTTGTACTTGTGAAGCCAAACCTGTATGTTGTCCCGAAGTAATCATGGATGACGCGTTAGCGGCAGTTCTTGCCCAATTGTATGCATACCCGCACCGTCTTGGTTCCGAACGGCATCCCCAAGCTCCCGCATTAACACCCCGGTATTTCACCAAAAGCTCTAACCAATTATAAGTTGTTGCACTATAGCTTCCACCCCGGTTATCATCAGCCCTGTATTCATCGGTATTGCTATCACCCAATATACCCAGCCCGGTAATCGGCGCCCCTAATACTTTACCTGTAAAAAAGAGCTGGAAAATGAGTACCAGTAAGAAAATTTTAATTTTTGAGTTTTTCAATTTCAATTTAAGGTTCATATAATTTTCCGCTTAGTAATTTCTTGGTTATTGCTATTATTTATATTACCCTGTTATGGAATATTTTTAAACTGTCTTTAAAAAACCCTTCCTGGGCGGTGAGTATTTCATAAGTAAAGAGAGCGGCCTTTGAAAACCATAGATATTAAAGTTGGATCATTCGACTATTTCTAACTGCCTTGGATCAGTCAGTATGATTTCCGGGTCAACGTTTTCGGGCCAATAAAGAGTTATTTTACCTGTTACCTGGACATTTTTACCCTTTAACGTCATTGGATCAAAAGTAAATTTTGACAGGTCTTGTGCAAAAATCCGAAGCAACAAATATCCGTCATGCGGATCAGTAAATCCAAGGTAAATCGCTTTCGGTAGATTATCTTTCGCTGAAACGATGCGTCCGGTTATGGTTACAACTTTATTAATATAGTTATCTGCTTCGTCATAAGTTATAACCGGGATTCCAGAATCGCTATTTTGTACTCCCAGGACTGTTTGATCTGAACCAGTATCTGTTATCAGATTTTCGCTATCGGCATTTGCTGTTGGGCTGCCGTTTTCAAAAACCATTAAAGCGCCGTCGTTGGTTTTAAGAAGAACCTGATTTGCGGATACGATTGTATACGGGCTAGAACCCCCATTTCTGTCGTTCATATACTCGTAAAAACCCGGAGGGTATGATCTTGTATCGCCATATGAATAAAGACCTTGCGAACAATATCTTGATGATGATAACGTGCAGCTGCTTTGACATACGGGAGGATTCGAGCAGCCCGGGTAATCGCAAGGAGACGTACAGCCGGCAACCCCGCCGGGACAGGTACATTGTCTCCAGATAACAAACGGTACATTTTCACTTGCAATTGGATTTGTAAATGTTAAACCCAAGTTTGAACTTCTATTCGTGATTCTAGCTGCAGCGTTAATCAACCAATGTCCATGAAAAATAATATCTTTAGACATCGTCAAATTCATCATCTCGTCGGTTTGGGTGTCCTGATATTTGATAAACCGTACATCTCCTGCCTGGTAACCGGAAACGGAGCTCGCATCCAAAACCATTTCACCCATTGTTGCATCCTCCCGGCCGTCGCACCATTGTCCGCTCGGCGGCGGGCAATTGCCGGGCGTAGAACAGCCTCCGCAGGTTAAAGCATTCCGCCAGATGATATAAACTACTTCTTTCCCGTCGCTCGTGATTGCAACTACCGGCTTCGGGCCTAGCGATAAACTGCCTCCATCACCCGAGCCTCCGTTGCCAACTGCAGGCGGTACGTACGATGTTGCATCGCTCCAGCTTGTTGTTTTGCCTGAAACTGGCCATGCCGGAAGCCCGCTATCCAGATTTATGGCAAATAATGCTTGATCACCGGGTTTACCCTGAAGGTAACTTTTAATCTCACTATTAGTATTGGGAAACATCTTATCCGTCCAAGTTGTCCATGGCAAGCGATACCGGACAAAGACTATGCCGTGGTTTTCAGCCACCACAGGCCAACTGTTGTTAAATTCTATTGATCCGGCAGAGTAAGTATTGATGGTAGGTTTAACTTTCCAAACCTGCGCCCCTGTTACTGCATTCACAGCATGTACATACAAATCCTGTGAATTGGCAATCAACAAATTCCGAGATGTTGAATAAGCTGGAGCGGTTACCAAAGTGTTGCCGGAATTATATGACCATACTTGCGTCATGTTGTCGGTATTTACGGAAATTAAATTGGTAACAGCGGATAAATAAATTCTGTTATTAACAAGAAGGGGAGCGTAATTCAAAGCCTTCCCTGAGTTGAAAGTTCCGGTGATTGCCCCGGTCGAGGCGTTGATTTTGTATAAATTGCCATTTGTTGAGGCAACATAAAGAAGCTCATTATTATAAACCGGCGAGGAATTCAGAGCTCCAAGTGCTGTATTCGACCACATAACGTTTCCGTTCGTTTTGTTCAAAGCATAAACTCCACCTTCTGAAACCATATAAATTCTACTTCCGCCGGTTATCGGTTGGACCAATCCCGGGACGCTCAAATGTCCTGTCTGAGTTTTTGCATCACTACCAGACCCGTTCCATTGCCAAATATGTTTCCAAGGTAAAGCTACAGTTTGGGTGGTAAAATTTGTCCTTTGTACGTCGTGTCCGAATTGAGTCCACTCACTTATTGTTGCCGGAACCGGAGTAGGTGTTGGTCCGGATGGTGTTGGAGTGGGCGAGATCCGTCCGTAATTATTAAACCAGATGAGGTAATCGGCTCCGTTTACCATGGTATCCCCATTAAAATCACCGGCTAGTGCGCCCTGACTAGTCGACTTTTTATAGTTATTAAACCAGACCAAATAATCAGCTCCGTTTACTTTCCCGTCACCATTTGCATCTCCGGGTAGGGAAGATTGAGCTAATGCATAATTGGAACACGAAAGTAATAGTATTGAGGATATCAGTATCGTTTTAAGATGTAGATTACTAATCTTTTTCATACTATATACGGAAGTTTTGTATAATTGTTAAGTCTATCTTACGAAGAATTTGATTATCAAGGACTAATTTGAGTTTAGCCACCAGCAAACGATATACATATATATAGTAGTATGGTAAAGGTACTATTTGTTGTAGTTACTAAACCAGACAATATAGTCGGCTCCGTTAACTATCGTATCTCCATTAAAATCTCCGGCTGATGGGCCTTGTGTCGTTGACTTTTTATAGTTATTAAACCAAACCAAATAATCGGCTCCGTTTACTTTTCCGTCACCATTGGCATCCCCCGGTTTTGCAGCATTTGTAGGAGTAGCAGTTGGAGTAAGACTGGGTCCGCCGGTTGGGGGAATAGGGGTCGGACTGATCGGGGAGATTTGGGTTGGTACAACAAGGTAAAGGGGAAATCGGGTATCTGTAGAAACCCGGACCGTACCCGCATTTGCATCAAATACCGTGTTAAGCTGTACCACTGTTCCGTCATCGTTCACACCGGATATATTTAGATTTTTACCACCGGTTGCAAAGGTAATGGTAAAAGAGGTAGGAACAACCAAACGCGTATTTGATTCACTACCCCAACTGGTCACTGTTTCACCGTCGACCGTACCGGTGAATCCCGCAGCATTGGTAACAGTCTGGTAAGAGTGAACAAACAGTTTGGCCGATCCGGAGAATAAGGGATAATTGGCATCACTCCTGATCATAACTAATGCGTTTTCCATAGGTGTTACCCCTGACAGGGTCATCGGACCGATGGTGGTGTTTTTAAGATCGTTGACTAAACCGACGACTGCCGGGGCGTTAATTGTCACGCCGGTGCTTTTGGCAAATACCTGGCCTCCCGGAATCTGTATACCTGCTGCAAATTGTGTATCTGTTACTTTAGGATAATTACTAACATTTTGTGGAGAACCAAAGCTCATATAGAGCCGTTTGAGCCAATATCCGCGTTCAGAACCATCCCAGCCGTTTTGAAAGGAAAATGGAGAGAGAGCTAGTGATCCTTTAGACACTTGTTGGGCAAGATATTGAGAATTTTCAAATACGGAAACATGTTTTTCCGGCAGAGGATTTATAAACCTATATTCGACGATTGGCCCTGCTAATAGATCGCCCAAGCGGCGTGACGGAGCACCTACATGATGGTGGATATACTGGATACCTGACGCTTTTGCCTGATATAACGCTTGAGATTCATTGAAAACCAAAAATCCCGATGTTTGTTGCAGACTATGGACAATAGCCTCCAGGATTGTCCTCTCGTAATCCCAGCGGTTAAGACCGTAATCGCCGACTTCCGGAACAGTGAATGGTGTATTTTCTAAACGACTGCCATCCATCGCCATACTCCAAAAGAAACCATTCGGATCCCGAAGAATACTTGTGCGCGTCTGGTAATTAGGCGGGTTGGTGATGGCATCACCTGAAGGAACCCGTGCATAAATATGGCGGGAAGAAATATTGGTATTGGCAAGCACATGCCCGTCCATATAATTAAAAGTATTCATTACAACCAGAATATTGGGATTTAAGGATTTGAACCAGTCATACATATCTTTTGAATATTCGATCTCAGTATCACTCATAAACTTCACGAAATTTGATTTGTCTGTTGTAGTCCACCCATTGTATGTGCTTTTTGCAGGAAACTGATTACCGGGAAGTGTCCAGCCTTTACCGGCATAATACGTACGGATCTTCGTATCAAGCTCCGGTTTCCAATACGCATTGGGGTCTGACGGATTAAGGATATTGTCAAACCATCCATTATGGCTGAAATATGCATCGGACAATCCATCTTCATTATACGGTTGCCAGATTATTCCGGGATTATCTTTATATTTGATGCCTGTCTGGGTATTGATCCGATCGGCAAACCGTAGAATATGGACCTTTGCGATTTTATCTCGAAATTCCCTGCTCCAACTCATACCAAATGATCTGTAAACACCGACCGGATATCCTGACCGTGCTGCTGCATTTTCAAAAAAGAAACCTCCCATCCAGATCTGCATTCCCATTTGGTTGGCCCGGGCAATGGTTTTATCAAGCTGTACCATGCATTTTTCGGAAAGATCAGTTCCGGTTGGACCAGCCCAACAGCTATAACTGGCTGCGGAAGTGGTCATATCCTTGACGTCATATCCCATCACACGTATAGTATTGAAACCTGCTGCGGCAATTCGTTTGATAGTTTTCAGATTATCTTCATCCGTCATATAACTGGTTGCGCCGATAGCAGCTGAGCCTTCATTTAATCCGGTACCAAAAATAATGAATTCCTTGCCACTGCGCATTAGTTTGCCGTTTTCAACAGTTAACCAGGATGTGATTGGTGGCCGAGATGGTGCAGCCGCCTGACCGAAACTGCTGTCCCAGGCTGGATTCCAATCGATAAGCACAGATTGGGCATTTAGTGATGAAATAGGAAATAAAAGAAAGAAAGAGGTCACCAGAAAACAGCGAAAAAAAGTTTTCATAATAAAGCCTTATATCATTTTGTTGCGGTTGAACATTGAAGTCAAGTGGTGTCAATGTTGTTTATCTCGAATATTAACAAAAACTTACTTTCCGTAATTACCAAACCAAACTAAATAGTCTCCACCATTAACAAATCCATCCTCGTTAAAGTCTCCTGCTAATGCTCCCTGGCTGGTTGATTTTTTATAGTTATTAAACCAGACCAAATAATCCGCTCCGTTTACTTTCCCGTCGCCATTAGCATCCCCCGGTTTTACAGCAATTATCGGGGTAGCTGTTGGAGTAAGACTGGGTCCGCCGGTTGGGGGAGTAGAAGCACCGGGGATTGAACTTGCAATCCAAACAGATCCTTGCCGAAGATCGCCGGTTATACCGTTACCACTAGCGTCATTCAAAATATATCCCGTCCCATTACCCTCATCCAGGTGATATAAAAGTAGTGTATTTATATCATTAATGTATGGATTTGAGGGAGGAGTAAAACTTCCCTGATACC
Organism: Patescibacteria group bacterium; assembly: GCA_035291665.1. Classification (GTDB taxonomy): domain Bacteria; phylum Patescibacteriota; class Microgenomatia; order UBA8517; family UBA8517; genus DATDRP01. The sequence goes on from DATDRP010000004.1 coordinate 62,418, forward strand.
GTAAATTATTTGAGATCCTCAGTTCATCAAAATAACCGTTGTATGATGGATATTGACTTCCTGCATCATGTTTTTCAGCAGCAATGACAAGGTATGGGTCGCTCTCATTACAACTCGGTCCGGTTGAAAGATTAGTACAGCAGGTTGAACAGGGGACTGCGTTATCGGGATAAGATATTACTCCGTCAGGTCCGTCTGCTTCTGCCCTGACAATCCCGTCAACAAAGATCCACATATATCCATCCGATATTCGTCTCTCAATGGCAACATGGTGCCAAATGTCGTCAAGTACGGTATTACCACCGCAGATTGTGCGGTTTCCCGTACCGTTACCGCTGACGCCGAAAACCAATTTTCCGCCGGCAATTGATAAGCCGAATTTTCTGTCCTGGTTAAATCGGTCGCGGTCGATGACAATATTTCCGAATATCCAGTTGTCATTTGTTCCGCATGCGACGGATGAAGATGTATTATCAGCGCTTTTTGCTCTCATCCAAAATTCCAATGTAAAATCAGTATCTCCGATATCAGCAGCAGTACTTTCTGAATTTTGACCATTAATTGGAATTTTAATCCGATCGAGCTGATTTGTGCCGGTTCCGTTAAACTTGAGAGCCGATCCAAAATCTGCGTAAGCTTTATTAAAGTTTGATATTAAAAGAAAGAAAGCCGTAAGAAAAATAGTTAATAATCTCAACTGAAGGCTAATTGTAATTTTGTTTTTGAAGCGCTTTGTTAACATGATGTTCAAGTATCAGGGAAAATAAAACCATAATCAATGGTATTTTTATCAACTACTGGACAGTGAAGGGGAGTTATTGGATAATGTAAGGAATTTGTTTGTGGGTAAGAAATATTAATTTTTAATATATATGAAAGGACTCGAATTTCCGATAATAGGCACAAAAGCTTCTTCAACCGGTGATGTATATTCCAATTCAGGGAGCGGAAAAATCGAAAAATTTGATATCAATTCACCGGGCGGCAGGAAAGAATATTTTGAGGCAAAAGTCGGAGATGAGATCAATCATATCAAAGATTTCTTAAAAGACAGGACTTTTATTGCCTATATGCTTGGTAAAAAGGGGTCCGGTAAAGGTACGTATTCAAAACTTTTAACTGAGGTTTTTGGTGAAGATAAAATGGTAACAGTATCTGTTGGGGATTTGATTCGGGAAGCCGATGATTGGGAAAATTTCAAAAAAACCGAGAAATATGAAAAATTACGGAAATACTATCGGGGGTATGTTTCATTTGATGAGGCAGTTAAGGCGCACCTTTCCAGAAGTACTTCAAAATTGCTGCCAACAGAATTTATTCTGGCTCTGGTTAAAGCTCACATTGACGGATTACAGCGTAAATCAATTTTTATTGACGGATTGCCAAGGGATTTGGATCAGGTATCCTACTCGCTTTATTTTCGCGACTTAATTGCTTACCGGGATGACCCCGATATGTTTGTCTTGATTGATATTCCGGAATCAGTAATCGACGCCAGAATAAAAACAAGGGTTATCTGCCCAAAATGCAGCCTATCGCGTAATTTGAAACTTCTTCCGACCAATAATGTCGGTTTTGATTCCAAAAAAAGAAAGTTTTATTTACTTTGTGATAACACTGATTGTGAAGGTAACGGTACAGAAATAATGGTAGGAAAAGAGGGAGATGACAAAGGCATAGATCCGATCAGGAAGCGGTTGGATAAAGATGAAGAAATTCTCAAAAAAGCATTCGATCTTTACGGTATTCCGAAGATACTGCTTCGTAACCACGTACCGGCAACAGAGGCAGGCAAGTACTTTGATAGTTACGAGCTCACACCTGATTTTGATTATACGATCGACAAAAAAGGCAAAATTAAAAAGACCGAAAAACATTGGACGTTTAAGGACGATAACGGTATTGAATCGTACTCTCTTATGGCAGCAGCGGTTGTTGCAGTCTTCATAAAGCAGCTTGCAGAAGTATTAGGGGAAATTTAAACCTCTTCTCTCGTATCACGTATCACGTTTCTCGTATTTCGTTTTTCGTATTTAGTTTTGTACAATGGATAGATGGATGAGAATGCTGAAAATCCGATTGATGTTCATGATACCCTGGAACGTCGGGAATCACCCGTGATAAAACCTCTTTATGATTTGAGAAGTCCTGTTATAACCCCTAAATTTATATTAGGAAGCTTGGATCTTGATATTAAAAATGCATCTGATCAATATAAACCCAAGTTAACATTAAGGAAGAATTATTATACAAGACTTTTTGAAACAGAGTTTCGTAGTCTTCAAACGGAAAAGATCGAAAACCCCAAGGAAGTTGAAAAACAGTTTATTAAAAAAACCAAAGAACTTTTGGATCAAAAAATGGGTATGGCTGTAACAAGGGAAGAAGTTGACAGAGCCCAAGCCAATAGCGAGTATTTTGACGGAATGATTTCTGATGCAAGAGAGGGCAGGGATCCTTTGACCGGTTTGTACAACAGATATGGATTTGTTGAGATGATGACGCAAATTATGAGAGACCCCGTAAAAATGTATGGAGAACAAGGTGCAAAACATTTAATGGATAAAAAGGTTGCAGTTATTATTACTGATATTGATGATTTTGGTTTGTTTAACAAAAAACATGGTATGGAAGTTGGGGATGCAGTATTGGAAACAACAGCATTGGCTATGCGTGAAGGAGTAAGACCATCAGATGTAGTTTGCCGGCATGGCGGAGAAGAAAATGTGGTTGTTGCATTTGATGTTGACCCAAAGCTAATTTATAAAAGGATGAATGAAAAGCTCAATAATTTCGGAAATACTTTTGGAATTACTTTTAGTGCAGGCGCAGTCGAAGTAGAATGGGAAGAACTAAAGAAAATTTTTACTGCAGAAGGCGCTTGGGAAGATAAAGCAAAACAATTTGACAATTTAATTTTAAAACAAGCCGACAATGAATTGAGAATTGTAAAAAGCCGGGGTAAAAATAATATCAAAGTAGCCGGGACTGATTGATTAAGTTATAACAGCGTTCAAGAAAACCACGTTCAGTTTACATGAACGTGGATGAATTGAACTGTGATATGTCATCCTCCTTAGGGGAACCCCCGAGTTGACTCGGGGGAGGATGTCATGGAGTTTCTTTAAATGATATTCCCCAAGTATTGATGCAAACCCGGTTTTGCTCGAAGTATCTTTCCCGGATCTGCTTGGAGGTTAAAAAAGCATTGCAATTCGGTACCAGAGGTACAACCCCGTTGGTTGGTTTGACTCCGAATTCTTCTGGAGAATTGCTCATACACATATGTCCGCAGGTATTGAATCCTGTTTCCGAGTGGAAATTACAGGTAATAAAAGATCTTTGTACTGGAGTAAAAGTGAGCCTTCTATCTACCATATAACTACAATAATATTGGCAATTATACGACTATGAGTCAACTAATATTATATGATATAAAGTATCAAATAGTGCAACATAATAAATCAGGAATTCGATAATATAGGTATTAAATTAATTATACTCGTGAAATAAAAACTCAAAAAATTTAAAAAAAGGGATTTGGTTTTACTGACGTTGAAGCAAATTTAAACTGCATTTTTAAGAGGCAACTCTAATTGTAGTCATATACCAAAATAAATATCAAGAATTGAATTATTATAGACATAAATTGTTTAGTGTAAGGGTGGCAGAAATATATAACGGCTACGATAGAATTATGGCGTTGCCCCGTAACCAGAGGATTCAGGATGAGGAGGGAGACGTGCGGGAAGTTCAAGAACTACTGGGTTTTGATAATCCAAAATTAGCGAAACAATTAATTCAAAGAGGAGTCGATTTGAATGCATTAAGCATAAATGTAGATGAAGCAATGCTTACTTTTGGACCGGAAGTTGTTAAAAAGTTTCTTTGCTCCCGTTTTGTGAGACGTGACGGTCGAATAAAAAGTCACAAATTAGCCCCTGCGATAAAAAACGGAGTCTGACTAAAAAGAAACACTCTTCACAATTGCTTCAAAGTGTTAAAATACTTCAACTACGGGGTGTAGTGAATCGGTATCACGCTACGTTCGGGACGTAGAAACACTGGGTTCAATTCCCAGCACCCCGACAAATCATGACAATTTCAGTAACGCTTCCCGGAAGGAACAAAATTTGTTAAACAAATTTACAAATCCGGGCACCCCGACTGATGTGGATTTGGCATGCTATTATGATTTGAGTATTTCCTGAAGTTTATCGACGCTATTACAAAATACTAGTTCATCAATTTTATCCATAAATCTTTCAGATTCATCTTTTACCGCTTCGGAATAATTACCTTTTTGGGTTTTCTCGTTTAACGATCTTTCGTCTGCCCTAAAAAACAGTATTATATTAATCATCGTAGGTAAAGTATTAGTTGAGAATTGGTGTTGAAGTCTATCATTCCCAGCGGGTAAATGAATCAATTCTAAGCCTTTTATCAATGCATCACAGGCGGCAACTACCGCTATTTGTGGAAGATACATAGGAGGTAAATTAGGATCTTTTTGAAAATTTTTTGTAAGATCATTCTTTGTGAATTTGTTCATGGTATACCCTCTTGGTAGGTTAAGTGGGCGATAGGGAGTACTGCCTTTTTGCGATTGAATAAAATTGGTTATTTCCCCGGCAATGAAAATTGAGGCATTCAGATTATCAATTAAATGATTTGCTATTTCTTTTTCCTTCACTACAACCGGATGTTTGCCAAGCATTTCAACTAATTGCTCGAACGTGGTTTCTTTACTTTTAATCATAACTTGTTCGGAAAAGTAGCTCATAGTACTGCAACCGTTTATTGTAGTCAAATTCTGGTTTAATAAGTTTTCAGGTCTACCGGTTTATTTGGATCAGTAGTTGGGGTGGGTTCTGTCAGATTCAGCTCCTTACTGGCCTGCTCATAAATTTCAGTATAAAGATTTCCGTTTTGTATTATTCTTGAAACTGTCATAGAAAAAACACCGATATTAACAAGCCAGATCAAAAGGAGTATCAAAATTCCCAAAACCGGTGTAAATAAGTTGCGTTTTACGACAACTGTTTTTCCGATTAAATCATGCCAAGTGCGCTTTTTTTGATCCTTGAACATATGAAAATATCCCAAGCCAAAAAAAGCACCGGAAACAACATAACCGACCGTCAGCCGAAAGATTGATTCCCAAAAGGTCAAAAACATTCCATCGCTTTTAATAATCTTTTGGGCTGTGAGAATCTTTCCGAATGTACCGCCAAAACGAGATGTAAGAAATGCTTCAACCGGAAGGATCAGAACGGTCGTTGTTAGAAAGAAGATCATCAAGTTAAGAATTCCGTTTAAAAGCTGGTTCATTTCAGTACTGAAGCTGACAGAGTACAAGAGAAATAAGAAAACAAGAGAAAATAAACCAGCATCAATTAGCTTTGAAATTAACCGGTCATAAAAGGTTGAGTATTTATTATTATTTTTCATTTTCTTTTTCAAACAACAGATAATCTGAATAAAGCTGATTCCAATTTGAGTAATTAAAGACTGTCAAAGTTGCCCGCAGGATCATACTCAATGCTAAAAACAGTAAGAAGGCCAGGCATATTAAAATGATAAGTATTATCGAAATTTCACCCGATTTTTTATAAATAAAATAGGTGATTAGGGATGGAACGCCGAGTGAAACACCAAGGATGATTATGCTTAAGCAGCCTACGGCCATTGTGATTGCTTGGTTTACAATTCCGGTTACGATTGTCGGGATTAAGGAATTTTTCCCCATCCGGATAGCCGTTGACCAAGCTTTTGTTGGTGAGTAATTTTCCAAAACAATCAACCGTTCAGCGTAGATACGGCTTATGGTAAGAAGCATAATAGCTGCGAAAAATAAAATTACAGAAGAAATGCCTCCGATGATGATCCATAATGTTTTTAATATTTCAAAACTTTTCAAAATATAAAAAATAACTGCCCAAACCATAGGTATTACAGTTACCAATCCAAAGCTTAAAAGTCCCAACAATAAAGAAAAATATATAAGATTTTTAAGCCTTTTTATTCCTTGTGGGGAAGTGTTTTCCAGTGTTGGTGTTTCTTTTTTGGTAAGAGCCATATCAAGGCCGGCGATAAGTGATCCTTTTGCCCAATTAGTTATTAAGAGACTTACTGATATACCCAAAATAATAAGAAGTAAAGTAAGAAGTGCAATGAGTACCCAGGTTCCGATTGGAATGGAAACTGCCCAATCCCGGAGATTGCCGGTGAATGTGCCCAAAACTGAGTTAGCCATATCAGGTAAATTTTCATCAGGTTTTAGAGGGTTTTCCATTTCCAAGTTTTGTGGATTTTCAATGGAATCGGATAGGGAATTGGCAATTCTATATGACCCGGCACCCGTGGAACTTGATAGAATGAAACCCAAAATCCATAACCATTTATACTTTTTTACGATTTCAAACGATGTTTTTATGTATTTTGAATAATCAGGAAGTTTCATATTATGCTCTGACAACTATTGTACCAGCTATTTTGTCATGCCAGGTCTGTTTTTCCTTATCTTTGATCGCAACAACATATCCGAGTCCGAATAATATAGATGACAAGAATTTACCGACAAACTCCCTAAGAAATGCTTTAATATACCCGGGCGCTTCGTCGGTCTCTTTATCTACAACTTTGATCTTGAGAATTGCCTTACCCGGTGTTGCGCCGGATTTTCCGATGAAATAAATAGGGTAAAGTACTCCCACCAGCCATCCAATGGATGACAAGGCAATATTAACGGGGTCAGTTTGGGCAGGGATTGTAAAATTCGGGTTAATCGGAAGGCTTGAGGTGGCAGCTAAGTTTGTTGAATCAGAAAACGCTTTTAATATTTGAGTAAAATAAGGAAGATTAAAAACAGCGGTTATAAGACTGATGATAATTCCGTCGACAAGAATTGCAAAATACCGTCTCGGAATCGAAGCGTAAATTGATTCGATACCCGGTTCGGTTTTCTGGGTGATGATTTTTGCCTGGCTTATTGTTTTGAGTTCCGACGGGGAAGCATTTACAACTGTTTGTTCAGGTAAATCAGATTGTTCGTATTCAGCCTGTAATTCTGCTTCCTTTTTCTCGGGGAACTGATTTGAAAAAGACATAGTGTTTTTCACTGTTTGTCCCGAGTTCATCGTATCGGATGCAGTTGGGTTTTGTGAGTCATCAGCCTGAACTTTATTTGGATTTTTCTCCATCTTGATTTCACCTGTATTTAAGTCTATTTGATTTTCCGATTGCTTGTCAATCGTGTTTGGAATTGCAATGTTTTAAAGGACTAATAGCTATTATGGTTGAGATCGGTACCGAACCTGTAAATTTCAAATCACAAAAATATGCGGTGTTAAGATAGAATCTATTTACTGTATATAAATGAGAAGTGAAATTGTGAACGGCAGATACAAAACCAAACCGATCTTCAGGCCTACGGAAGAGGCAGCGTTTGGAAATATTGACGCCGAAAAGGATATCTATGAACTTTTCAGAATGTTTTCCGGTGTTGACTCACAAAATAAGAAGCCAGCTCTTGAGCAAATGTTGGTTTTTTGGCTGCATTATCCATGTCGACTTCCCCAACATGAAATTGCAGTACACTTGGGAATAAGCGATAAGGCTGCCAATAATAGAATTTACGAAGCAAGAAAGAAGGCATTAAAAGTATTGGGTAATAAACTTACGGAAAGAGAATTTGAAGAAAAGTGGAATATGAGGTTAAATAGCGATAAGGGTAAAACATTTGAATGACAGGAATACTCTACATAGTTGCAACACCAATCGGAAACCTTGAAGACATTACACTTCGGGCAATCAAAACGCTTAAAAGTGTTGATATCGTCTTGGCTGAAGATACAAGAGTTTCAAAGAAATTATTGGATTCCCTATATTCCATACACCATATACCAAGTACTAAATTGGTGAGTTATCACCAGCACTCAAACGAGACAAAGAAGTTGTGGATATTAAATGAGCTTTTGGGTGGCAAAGATATAGCTTTGGTTACAGATGCCGGAACTCCAGGGATTTCGGATCCGGGTAACGAACTTATTTCATACCTTTTACTACATTATCCCGATTTAAAAATAATTCCCATACCCGGACCAAGTGCAATAACAACAACACTTTCTGTAACAGGTTTTGATGTTAACAGATTTGTATTTATTGGTTTTATGCCGAAAAAGAAAAAAAATAAACTTCTGACGTGGCTGAAAGAGGGTAAAACCACCTTTGCTTACTATGACTCGCCTCATAGAGTAATAAAAAATCTTGAGGAAATAAAAACGTTATTCGGATCTGATATAAAAGTATTTGTGGCACGGGAACTTACCAAAATTCACGAAACTTTATATCGGGGTGCAATTGATGAAGTAATCGCAAAACTGCAAAACGATGTATTGAAAGGTGAGTTGGTGGTTGTGGTCAATCGAAATTAAACTTGATTCCACTTATTCAATTTTCTGAAAATACTTTTGGAGGTTTGGAAACTTGAGGAAATTTTATTATCGAGAAAGTTTTCGATCATGATGCGAGTTCAAGGCTGCCTCATTTCGTCTATTACCTCGATTCCTTTTTTATGTGCCTCTGGGGGGAATTGACAATTTCGATTCGATCGGAATTGGTTGTTCTCCCGAATCCCTGCCTGCCGTAGGCAGGTTACCCTGACGTGTACTTTGTACACTTATATAAGTTGCAGATTTTGTGTCCCTGGGTAGAATCGAACTACCATTTAAGGTTTAGGAAACCTCCGTTCTGTCCGTTGAACTACAGGGACAAGTTTGATTTTTGATCTGCAACTCATACAGGACAGGTCAATTCCTGTCCGCCTGTCCCGTTAGAAGCGCAAGCTTTCTAATGGGATTGAGCTACAGAGGCGTATCCAGACATATTTTATCATGATAAAGGATAAATCCGCTATGGATTTGATAAGAGATTGTATATTTTGGAATGTAACTACCGGTGTATGATGGAGTTGTTTCCTATGTTTTTTTCTACCTACAACCGACAACCTAAAACCTATTTCCTAAACTTACTTTATCGTTAAGTAGTATAAATTTGGAGTTGTTGTTGCTCCGCCGAGGTTTGTGAGAATCAATAACCTGTCCTGACTCATAATTGAAAATGCAAAAGGGGAGAGATAGCTCCCATGATAGATTTCCTGACGATTTGTACCGTCATAATCCAATATGGTAATTTTATCTTCTTCCGAAAGGACCAGATGCCGGGAGGTTGGGAACCACATCAGTTTACGGGTAGCGGTACTTATGACTCCGTCACCCACGACAAGATTTTTGGAATCCTCATCGATCAAAAAGTTTTTATCTTCTTTGATGTCATAAACATAAGTATGACCATCCGTAAGATTGCGGTTTTGTTCCTGTGAAGATGATCCGGGTAGAGGTTTAACCAGATCATTGGGAATTGTTGCTGAACCGCTAGCAGTATAAACAAGCATGTCTTCGTCCGGTGAGAATAGTATGGAAGAGGCCTTTCTGTTTAGGATTGATTCAAGCTCATCCGGAAGCTTTTTCATTTTATTTTGAAGTATTAGTTTTGTTTCATCATCCCATTCCTTTAAAGTAAGCTGTTTGGTTGCAATAATATTTACCCGTTGAGATTGGGGAGTAAATGTACCGGCATCAAGAAGATACGCACCATTCAATGTTGTCAGTAAAATTTGTCTTCCGTCAGGAGACCAAGTCCAGCTGGCATTAGTAAGATTTCCATCGGTCACCTGCCTTGGGTCACGGGTAAAACCGATAGGCAAGTTTACTGTTTCCATCACCCACAAGCCAAGTTTATCTGAATTATCTCCCGTTAAATCAGGAAGTACCGCGTAGGCAATTTTACCCATATCGGTAGTAGATACCGGATTAGTACTACCGTAAAAAGTTATTGCTGAGAGGGACGGTGCGGATTTGAAAAGTGTAGCGGTAATTTCCGTTACTTCCTCTTCCTTGATATCAATTCTTTTATTCCAGGTGATGTAACCTTCTTTTTTTATTTCCACATCGTATGAATTGGGGCTTAAAGTGAGGGTAGTATTAGTTGCACTTTCCAGATTGCCATTCATAAAAATTTGAGCTGAATCAGGTGTGGATTTTGCAACAAGGATTCCGTGGGGTTCAAGTTTTCCGTCGTCGGGATTAAATCTGAAGCCTCTCGCGTACATTACAGCAAAGTAAGCTCCGAATCCGACAACGAAAAGAGTTAATAGAAATATTAAAATGCGAGTTCTAGCCATGATCAGTTAAGAATAATTATATATGAAATGTATTTTTTATAACAGTTGTTGAGAGGAGGTTATGCTGGTTTTGGATTTTTATAAAATGCGTCGGTTATTGTTTTAAATCTGATCAATATTTTTTTATAGTCCAAGGCATTGCCATCACTTGCGCTCCACGGTTTGTTCCAAAACTGGTTCTCAATTTTCCGTCATACCTGAAAGTTCCTTTTTTTGGCAAAAGCATCTCCGTAACAATACCATATTTATCAAGCACCTTTACAAAAACCTGGTCGTTTTTGTGTATTCCATATTCAATTATTTCTCCTCTTACATCGGATGCAGCTCCCTGGTTTTTCGAATGTACGTAAACTCTATCACCGACATCTGCCCCCAAATATTGTCGAGCAACTAATGGAACAATAGATAAGGCGCATCCGCAACTGAGTTCAGCAGCATAAGCAAAATCTTCGGCTTTTGATTTTATTTTCTCAATCATAATAAGACATTATTACTATCAAGAATTATTAGTTCTTTTGAAATCAGATTTGGACGGATAAAAATTTGGTCTCAGACTGTCCGGTAAAGCTACGATCCTTATGCTTCTGTGAAATCCCATACTTGTTCTGATTTTTCCATCAGGTCGAAAAGTACCTATTTGCGGAACTGATTGCTCCACTTCATAACCCTCGTTCGTCAGGATTTTAACGTAAGTTTCATTGTTGCTTTTTCTTCTGCCGTAGCCAACTACCATACCTTCTACCGAAAGATGATGGGATCTGGAATCAAACTCTCTGCTTATTACAACTACATCACCGACTTCAGCACCTTGATATTGTCTTATAAGTTTCTTTAAAGCGGTGACGGCAGACTTATCCTTTTGTTCGGAACTCATAACGACCTATATTATATTCCGGCTGAATATGAAGTCAAGAATTCCAAGAACTTAGAGAATAGCGAAAAGAGAAAAGCAGGGGAACATATCAACAAATTGAAAATCGGAAATAATTTTAAAATTTTTTAGTTTTCTGAGTGTTTTACCTTCTTGTTAGTGATTGATCTAATTAATATAATGACTCAAATGATGAGCCTTGATTAATGTATCGGAATATGTTGAAAGCATAACAAAGTATATAAGCGAAAAGGGAAAAGTAAAAAAGCGATACGTAACAAGTCACAAGTGACAAGAAGAAGAAACCAAGTGTTCAAAAAACCTAGCAATTTGTAAATAATTTAATAATTTAGCAATTTAATTGTATGTTTAGAAAAAAACTGGCTATAGATCTTGGAACGGCCAATACCCTTGTATGGGTTGCTGGTGAGGGAATAGTGGCCAATGAACCGACGGTTGTGGCAATTTCTGCTGACGACAACCGTGTTGTTGCGGTTGGGGAGGATGCCAAAAGGATGCTGGGAAGAACTCCGGAAGCGCTCATCGCCAGTAGACCAATGCGTGAGGGGGTAATTGCTGACTATCAGGTAACCGAAGCAATGCTCAAATACTTCATCGGGAATGCAATCGGGCGTTTTATAATTCTTAAGCCTGATGTAATGATATGCGTTCCAGCCGGTTGCACCCAGGTTGAACGGCGGGCTGCTCTGGATGCAACTCTTTCAGCGGGAGCCTCGCATGCGTATTTGATTGACGAACCTTTGGCAGCTGCAATTGGAGCCGGAGTACCAGTGTCGGCACCCAGCGGGAATATGATATTAGATATCGGCGGAGGCGCTGCTGAGGCAGCTGTGATTTCTTTGGGGGGAGTTGTTGTTCATAAAAGCGTACGTGTTGCCGGAAATAAGATCGATGAAGCTATTCAGGAGTATTTAAAAACAAAATTCAATCTTATAGTCGGAGATCAAACTGCAGAGCACCTGAAAATAAAAATAGGATCTGCTTTGAAACTTAAAAAAGAGGAGAAGATGGAAATATCCGGACGAGATTTGGTTTTCGGACTCCCCAGAAGTGTTATTGTAGGTTCAAACGATATCACACTTGCGATCAGAGCCACTCTGATGCAAATTATAGGAGCTGTAAAAGGAGTTTTGGAGGACACACCACCGGAATTGGCGGCAGATATTATTGATAAAGGGATTACGATGAGCGGCGGCACCTCGTCTTTACGGAATTTTGATCAGTTAATCGTTGAAGAAACGGGTGTTCCTGCGCACGTTGCAGAAGACCCTTTGCTTTGCGTTGTACGAGGCACCGGAGTCGTTTTGGAGAATATTGATCTTTGGAAGAGGAGTGTTACCTCAAGGACATAGTAACCTCTAGTAAATTGCGGTACAAAATAAATATTGGGGACAAGTTGAGCATAACCTATTTTGTTTAGCCTTATTTATTGTTCAAGTATTTTATACAAATTCGTGGATATCTTGATAAAATAGAATAAAGTAGATAGTATATAGTAATTGAGATAAAATAGTGAAATTTAAGAAATATTCAAAGAAAAAGTAAGATAATTTTCAATAATATAGGTTGAATTAATTTTGAATTTAGAGGGATATGAATTGACTTCCTGCCAAGCGAAATACATTATTTCATGGTAAAATTTGATAATGTACCGGAGGAATTGAGCTTTAATCAATTTTTTTTCAAATAATTAATATGACAAAAACCCCGTCGGATGGCAATATTTTGGGAATAACATTGACTGGCAATCAGAAGATGGATCTGCTAAGTGAGATCGAATATTTTTTAGTTAAAAAAGATAAAAGAGGTAGCAGATCAGCTTCAGTTTTCGGCCGATTTATACCCGGAAAACTTTTTATTACAACGCCAAATCCCGAACAGATGGTTATTGCATCCCAAGACCCCAAATTTAAAAAAATACTTTTAGCCTCAGACGTGAGGCTGTGTGATGGTGTGGGATTAGCCGCCTGGTCAAAATTTTTGAATCTCCCAAAGACAAATGTCCAAGTTTTGAAACCCATATTTTACTTACTACAGGGTTTGTATATTGAAATGTCGATAATCTTCAATAGAAATATGCTTGAAAAACACCAAACTGTTATAAAAGGAAGGGAAATGTTTCTTGATTTACTACGACTAGCCAATAAACACCAATGGAAAATATTTTTGCTTGGTGGAAGAAAATCAGTAAACGAAAAAGCTGTTTCTGTCTTAACGAAAAAATACAAAAAAATAATATTCCAGGAAGAATCCGGCCCACTTTTAAATGTCAATGGTGTACCGTTGAACGGCGAAGAGTTACGAGTCGATCAAATTGCCGTACAAAAAATTAATAAGTTTAAACCAGACCTTTTGTTTGTCGGGTTTGGTGCACCCAAACAGGAAAAATGGGTTTATCAACGGCTAGCAAAGCTAAATATTAGCGGTACAATGGTTATTGGAGGCACATTGGATCAAATTGCCGGTACAAGACTGAATGTACCATCACTTATAAATAATTTTGGTTTGGAATGGTTGTGGAGACTTTTTACCGGTTCGCAAAATTTGGAAAGAATATATAACGCTGTCATCCGTTTTCCGATTTTGGTTTATCAGGAGAAATTAAGAATGAACTTAGTGAGAGGGTTTGAGAATTGAATTTATGTATCATATCAATTATTAAAAAACTAGAAAGGTGGTGTTAGCATGACAGGTATAAAAGTTGAGTTGGAAGGAGGACCGGTTATAGAAGGACAGGAATATCCGAGAATTACTCCCGACGGAAGAGTTATCGCAGCTGATCCGAGTAAAGTTCACACGATGCGTAGGGGTTTCGCATTTAATCACGACGGAACAGCAAAATCTACGGCAGAAATAGAAGGAAAGAATTTTGTTCCCGGACCTGATGATGGCTATAAGCTGGGATAAATTAAAAATAATCATCTACAATTAGTTTGTGACATCCAACAATATTTCTCAACGAAAAGTCGATCATCTGAAAATCGCACTTTCGGATCAGGTTCAGATTGGCTCTGCCGGTTTTAAAAATTATTCTTTTACTCATAATGCTTTACCTGAATTGAATTTTGAAGATATTGACACCTCAACCGAATTCTTGGGTAAGAAAGTTAATTATCCGTTTTTTATTTCTTGCATGACGGGTGGTGTCGAAAAAGGATCAATTATTAACAAAAATTTGGCTATTGCTGCCCAAAAACACAAAATCCCGATGGGAGTGGGCTCCCAACGCTCAGCAATAGAAAATCCTGAATATGCAAAATCATATGCGGTTGTTCGTAAGTACGCAGTTGATATCCCTGTTATGGCAAATGTCGGACTTGTACAGCTGAATTATGGATTTGGATTAAAGGAGATTGAGGCAATAATAAAAATGGTAGATGCGGATGCTTTAGTATTTCACATCAATCCGGTTCAGGAAGTAATACAACCCGAAGGCGACCGGAATTTTGGAAAATTAATTGGAAAGCTTGAGAAAATAATCGATAAGATAAAAGTACCGGTTATTGCGAAAGAAGTCGGGTTCGGTTTGTCGTTTGAAGTAGTGGAAAAGTTATATCAGGCGGGAGTGAGAATTTTTGATACTGCTGGTTGGGGAGGCACAAATTGGGCAATGGTTGAGGGTTTAAGAGAGAAGGCAGATCTGAAACTGGCTCAATTATTTTCAAATTGGGGAATACCGACTACAGAATCGATTATACAATGCAAGAAGTTTTCTGATAGCTTGCAAAAACGGACCCTGAAATTGGGAAAAAGTAACAGTAATAGTAAGAGTAAGAGGAGGGAAGATGTTGTTATATTAGGCTCCGGTGGAGTCAGATCCGGGGTTGATGTAGCCAAAGCCCTCGCACTTGGTGCAGATTTGGCAGGAATTGCCGCTCCTTTTGCCAAAAAGGCGCTTGTTTCGGCTCACGAGGTTGAAAAATTAATTTTAAGCTACGCAACTGAGCTGCGGGTGGCTATGTTTGCCACCGGTTCAAAAAATATCAAAAAACTGAAAAATACGAGGCTTCTAAAATTGAAATAATCCTCTTCGCTATTGTATAATATAGGATATATTCTATCTTGATTGTTTGTGAGATTAAATAGTAAGGAAAATATATAATATGGCTGTAGAAAATAGCCGTTTCCTACAAACTATAGAAAGCCAAGCATTTGCTGTTCATGCTGATGTTGCGAAATTCTTAACTCTTTTTTTTATTTCAACGGGTGAAATTCCTTCACCAAAAAGGATAAATCTGCTTTATAGTTTTGTTAAACTTTCCCTTGAACAGGGGAGTGGCGGTTTTGACGCGCTTGCTGACAAAGTAGCTTTATCGGGTTCTTCACATTCAGTTATTACAAAAACTTACTGGCAGGATAGGCAAGTTGAAAGTTTTAAGGGAATTTTGGATAAAGCAAACTTTACATATTCATCGAAAAATCAAATAACAGCTTCAAAAGAAGCAATGGCCTCATGGTGGAAAGTTTTTCATTACCACGAGTTGAATTCGAGAGGGGTTGAACCACCGTTTCCTTTGAGGGCTGAGTTTATATCTGAAGCCGAAGAAGATAATATCAGGTATCGTGAATCTACAAACGGGAGTTATGTGAACGCTATGCTTGGGATTGTGCGGCCTGCAACGGATGAAAAAATAAAAAAAGAGAATGAGAAAATATTGAATGGAGTAATGAAGCCGGTGTTAATGGCTTATCAGGCAGTAACAGACGGCACGCAACTGGATTTGGAATGTCAGAAACAAAAACCCTGTCTGATAAATTTAAATGAAGCCGGATTAGAAGGATTAAGTAAACCCCAAAGATTGGAGAGGTTGAAGAGTTTAATCCAACATGAAGTCAAAAGATATTTGGTGGATTTGGAATTTCCTATGAAAATTTTTGGAATGGGAATGAGAAAAAAATTTACTGGATTTGCGATTAATCTTAATTTAATACTGGAAATGACGAAATATCAGGAAAATGGATTCAAGAAGGAACGTTACCCTCAGATGGTTTGATATATCTCAAAGTTATGTCTATTTGTCCTTCATTTTTAATATAAATCCCTATTGACAAGAAGTGTTTGTCTTTGATACCTTGTGTATAGGATAAATAGATTAAAGTAGTAGATCAGGCACAAAACTAGTACTAAATAGTAGTAAATGTATAGCGTAACATCTTAGTATCCTATATACTCGAAATTTTTGAAATATGGCCGAGCCAAAGAAAAAAATAAAACTTGATGAACTTCCGGACCTTCTTACCGTTAGGGAGGTTGCTGACATACTTCGGGTTTCACCTCTAACAATTAAAAGATGGGGAAAGCGTGGAAAATTACCGGCAATAAGAATCAACTCCAGAGGGGATCGGAGATATAAAAAAGAAGCCGTATTGTGGCTTTTAGGCATCCAAGAGAAAGAATAAGGATAGCTTTTCAAAACAACCTCAGATATTAATTTAGTATTCTTGCCCCGCAAAATCGCTCTTTCGACGTAAACGCGAAGCATTTGAGAGAAAGTAAGATATTTTCTTACGTACAAGAACAGTCCTTGCAACAATTAAAGTAAAAATTTCTGAATGATTCCTTTTGCCAATATAATGATTGTCTTATAGAGAATTTTGATGTCGTCTGAAATTGTTCCCGAATTGATATATTTTTTATCGAGCTCCATCCATTCGGAAAAACTCATACTGTGAGCGCCTGAGACGACCCAGGAACTGGTGATCCCCGGTTTGACCAGTCTTCGTACTTTATGAACATTTTTAAGCTTGTTCTCTTCGTCAACCGGCAATGGGCGCGGGCCGACTATGCTCATTTCACCTTTGAGTACATTCCAAAGCTGCGGAATTTCATCAAGTCCTGTTTGAAATAAAATTTTTCCAATCGGTGTCAAGCGGGGATCGTTTCTGATTTTGAATACAGGTCCATCAGCTTCGTTGAGCTTTTTAAATTTTACTTGAAGCTTATGGGAGCCTTCTTTCATGGTACGGAACTTGAACATCCTGAAATTTTTGCCGTTTTTTCCAACCCTTTCCTGAATAAAAATTACGGGTCCGCCGTTTGCGAGCTTGAGAAGCAGGAAAATAATTAAATTAGGAGGCAGTAAAATAATCAGTCCCAGAATTGAAAGCGTCAGATCAAAAAGCCTTTTGCTCAAAGAAACATGATATAAACTAACGGTAGATTTGTTTGACATCACGTAAGTATAAATGCAGAAGCGCGTGGATGTGAAGAATTGAATGTAAATTGATTGCAATAGATTACTAATATTCTCGCCAATAACTTTTCTATGAAGACTTAAATTAAGATTTAGTATCTCTAATGGATCAATTGACGGTTCATGGGAATTACAGGAATATTAAAATCATCAAGATATTTCTCATCTGGATGCGCAACGAACCCCATTGAATTCCAGAATTTTATATCAATTGTTGCATCTTTCTTATTCGGGAGATAAGAAGCACGAACTTCAGCGAAATCTCCTCTTTGCAGCAATTTTATATACGACTCTACAAGCATCCTTCTATGATTTACATCTTTTGCTGAAGCTTCGACAATTGTTCCTGATTTCTCTGATACTGTTCCTATGAGATATCCAACCCTGTTCCCGTCAGTGTCATATACATGCAGAACTTGAATTTTTCCGTCTACATCCTGCACTACAATACGATCTTGATCAAGACCAATAATTTTACGATCTTTTGGTGACTCGCTGGCTGACATATTATTAGCGCGACTTTATCACAACTTAGTTTGTAAGACAACTTTTTACAATATCTTTTATGAAGAAGTAGTCGAAAAGACAACCAATTGAAGCTATTAAATTCAATAATTATTATTGACAATTGAAACATTATAAAATAATAACGTTCTGCTTTGTGCGAGGAATAATAATTTTATTTAAAATAAGTGAAATATTCATATCATAAAAGATTGCCAAAAAAACACGGATTTGGGATGCACTTCTCAATAGTGATTCCAACACGGAACAGGTGTTTATTTTTGGAAAGTTTGTTGAAAAATATATCCCGACTTGAATATGACAAAAATAAGATTGAGCTGATCGTTGTTGATAACAGGAGTATTGATGACACTCGAAAAATTGTAAAAATATTTATAAAAAATAATCCTAAGCTCACGACTTATTATTTATATAAAGCAGAAATAGGACCATCGTATGCGAGAAACTCCGGTATTAAAAAAGCGAAATTTTCTCATGTTGTATGCATCGATGACGATGTTTTGATAGAAAAAGACCTTCTTTTGAGGCTTGCTTCGATATTTGAAAGACATCCGAAGGCAGCACTCGTGGGCGGAAAAAACATTGCCATATCGCCTTACAACAAAAGATTAGAATATTTTATGAAGCTATTAAACAAAGATGTTTGGGTGTTTGCCCATACTGTACGGAAAGAAAAAAGCGTATCTGAACTTCAATATCCGGATATGCTTATGTCGGCTTGTATTTGCATAAATAGAAATGTTTTTGATGGTTTTTTTTCTGAAAATTTTGGCAGGGAATATGGAAATTTTATGATTTTTGCAGAAGATACGGAATTATGTTTCAGGTTAATCCTTGAAGGTAAAATTGTAATTTATGACCCATCACTGGTAAGCAAACATGTGATATCGGAAAATAAGCTTACCTTCAAATATATTTTAAAAAGATTTTATCAAACGGGGGTTGAGCAAAGAATTCTTGATGATATGTTATCGAAAAAAGGATTGAGTATGATCTTCCAAAAAAACTTATATGAAATATACGGATATGTAAAATTGGCTATGAAGCTAAAAAACATTGAATGTATTGTAGTATTAGCAAAAGAAATTACTCTTTTATTGGGATATAAATCATTGAGAGCCAAAGAAATATTAAAGGAAATTAATCTGCATTAGTTTCCGAATGTGTTTTTACCGTGGGAGTTTACAAAGTAAAACTGAAAAGTACAAGTTCAAAAAATCCTTGAAGAGCTCCATTGAATATTTTCAGACCATTTGTTTTTTTATGAGGATTTCTGTATTCAACCGGTATGTGGTGCAAATTAATTTTATCCTTTGCAGCCAGTATTGAGAGATGTATATTCGGTGCAAAAACTTCAGTTTTCACTTTTGGAAGCAGCTTGCGAAGATATGAAGTCTTTATCAATCGAAAAGGAATATTTGCATCTTTGATATGGACTCTGAAAGATAAAGTTATCCAGTATTTAATTACTGCGGTTAAAATTTTACGAAAAAACGGATCGTCTCTTCTTTCACGATGCCCCAAAATAAAAGGGGAGGTGTTTCTGACATCCCAAAGCTTGTAAAAATCACTTGGAGTGAAATGGCAATCCGAATCAGTCTGAAAAACCCAAAAATGTTTTGATTTTACTGCCAAATCATACCCGGACCTTATCGTTTTTCCATGACCTTCATTAATTTTATTGATAATTTTCAGGAATTTATATTTTTTCTTGAGTTTGCCAAGTAAATATTTTGTTTTATCTGTTGATCCGTCGTTGACCACAAGCATTTCCGAAAAAGGTAACGATTTTATAACCGGTGCCCAGGATGTGATACAGCGTGTAATATTTTTTTCTTCATTAAAAGCAGGGATTATGAATATTACAGTTTCTTTTCGTTTCAATTTTGTTATCCTATTCACAGAATGAAATACAAAAAATCCTTTACGTCTTCAAGAATATACCAGCTTATTTCTAAAGAGAAGGTGGAATATCTGCGTTATTATTTTGATTTTTTATGGGCGATGACCGAAAAAGAAATTAAGGCCCGCTACAAAAAAGCTGTTTTCGGATTTTTATGGGTGATTCTTAATCCGATTTTACAAATGGTAGTGATAGGATTAATTTTTTCTTATTTTATTAAAATTCCAAACTATTTCTTATTCTTGTTCTCGGGACTTCTGCCATGGCAATTTTTTTCCTTATCGCTTTCAAAAGCAACTCCTTCAATTGTCTACGAGCGGACACTTCTACAAAAAGCCAGGTTTCCAATTGAAGCCATTCCACTCTCGTTGATTTTATCAAATTTTATCAATATGATTATTTCATTTGTTCTCTTGATCATCGTATTATCTTTTTGGCAAAAAGTTATATTCCCTCAGATATTACTACTCATTCCTGCTTTATTATGGCTTTTAATTTTTACAATAGGATTATCGCTTCTGACGACCAGCTTGAATGTAAAGTGGAGAGATGTGAGTTTTTTTATACAAACTGTGCTTATATTATGGTTTTATGCAACTCCCATTTTATATCATCTTTCTCTAATACCGCGAATCCTACATCCTGTCTTTAATTTGAACCCTTTAACTTCAGTTTTTGAGTTGGTGCACATCTCACTTATAAATCAGGGATTTTTAGATTTTCAAACTCTGCTACTTAATTTATTATTGACGATTATAGTACTTATTGCCGGGATACTGGTTTTTAGGAAAGAGAGTAAATATTTTAGCGATTGGCTATGAGAAATTCTTATGTAATTGAAGTCAAAAATATTGGTAAAAAGTACATTCTGCACCACGAAAAACCCACTTTGGTTGAAAGTGTAATTGCAAAAAGTAAGAAGGAGGAATTTTGGGCATTAAGACATGTCAATTTGAATGTTAGAAAGGGCGAGCGAGTGGGTATAATTGGTTCAAACGGTTCAGGAAAAACTACACTTCTTAGAATAATTGTAGGAATAACCAATCCAACAGAAGGCAGTGTAGAAACTTCTGGGAAAATAGTTTCACTTATTGATTTGGAGGCAGGTTTCCATCCTGAATTAACAGGAGAAGAAAATATTTATTTGAACGGAATGCTCGTTGGAATGTCAAAAAAGGAGATCGGTCTAAAATACAGAAAAATTATAAGTTTTTCCGGAATCGGTAAATTTATAGACACTCCGTATTATATGTATTCGTCCGGGATGAAATTAAGACTCGGTTTTTCTGTTGCAATAAATTCCGATCCGGAAATTTTGATATTGGATGAAAATATATCGGTAGGAGATCAGGAATTCAGAGAGGAATCGTTCAAGAAATTGAATGAACTATTCAGGAACAAGAAGACAATAATAACAGTTTCGCATGACCTTTGGTTTATCAAAAACAGTTGCGACCGAATCATTTGGTTCGATAGAGGAATTATAAAAAAAGACAGTAGGGGAAAAGGTATTTTGCGCCAATATCAGGAGTATTCGAGTAGAAATAATTAATCCTCCAATATTTGTCAAAATGGAATTAAGATCTACGTGTCCAAATAAAATGAAATAATTTATTTTTCAGTTCCGGAAATAATATGTGTGTTTGTCTTGTGAATCGGTTTTAGAAATTTCTGAATATTCGCTTTTGCTTTTTCGTAACTGTATTTTTCCTTTACGGTTATTATCGCACTAGAGGTTATTTTCTTAATCTCAGCTGAATTTAGATTTCGAACCTGTCTGAGTGAATTGAGAATTTCATCCTGACCAGGAGATGTTAAAAAACCGTTTTTTCCATGCTTTATGATTTCCTTTCCGCCACCTTTATTGCTGGCTATAACGATAAATCCCATGGCCATAGCCTCGATGGTAGTAAGTCCGAATGGTTCATGTCTCGACGGAAAAACTGCAATTCCTTTAAGATTTGTCAATAATTCAATCAGGGTTTCTTTTTGGTCAAACCTGGGAAAGACGAAAATTCGCTCAAAAATATTCTGTGGAATTTTTAGTGTGCCTAGAAATTGATCGAACGAAACCTTAGTATTGCGCACAAGAAAGTTGTTTTTTTTATCACCGATTAGAAACAATTTAATATTACGATCTTTTCTTGCTAACGTTGCGAATGCGCGGATTAATAAATCAACCCCTTTTCGATATTCCAAACGTCCAAAATGAATCAGGTTATTCGAATTTAATTTTTTGTAATTTATGTAAATATTTGGGTCAATAAAGTTAGGTAATATTGAAACATTTTCAGATAGTTGAGGAAATAATTTTGATACATAATCTTTTACATTTTTACTGCATGCGATGTATCTACCGGTCTTGAATTGAATAAATTTGTGCTCCAATAAGGATAGGAGTCGATCATCAGTATTTGGCCGATTATATTTATTGATAGAACTTTGTAAACCCTGCAGATATAAATAAGAAATGGGTTCTTTGTAAAAAAGTCTAATTAAGAATGCAGGAAAATCATATGAGGGGGAGTGAATTGCGTCAAATTTATATTTTTTATGATATTCACGGAAATATAATAATGAAAATACGTTCCAATCGATTACGAATATTAGGTGTGGAATAAATCTCTTTAAAAAACTTCTTATTACCCCAAAAGGGATCCTGTAATATATAAAATTAAATATTTTATTTTCAGTTTTAAACGGTACATAAATGACGGTAAATTTGTCTTTGTTATCAATTTTGCGAAGAGTATCCGATGGGTTACAAGTAAATACAAAAACCTTATATCCCAGACTTGAAAGTATCTGAGCTAATCCCAAATTAAAAGTCGCAATTCCACCCCAATTAGTAAATGGAGGAAATTCGGGGGAAATAATTGCAATGTTCATTTTTTATTGAGTCCGACTGAATGGTTTCTCTTTTGATTTTTTATTCAAAATTAAAGATTTGACTGATAAGAGTTCAGTATTGCAGTGCATATTAAATTAATTGATCACCTTTACGATATCAGATACCTTTTTCTCCCAGCTATTGTTCTTAGCCAACAACTTTTGTTTTAATTGATAATTTCGAGGCCATGCATTAGACAATAACGATTTGATTATATTTTCCCATTCTTTACTACTGTTACCGATTTTTACAAATCTTGGAAATCTTTTTAATTCTTTAATGGGGGTAGAAACAACAGGTATCCCGATATAAAAATATTCAAACACTTTCATCGGATAACTATATTTATTAAAATTCATTGAAACATCGTAAGGTATGACTCCCATATCGAAATATTTAATTATTTCTTTTACAACCTTTTTGCTTGAAGTTCTTGGTATCATATAGACATTTTGTAAAGAAATTAATATTTTAATATTCTCTTCTAATTTTGTTTTTAGTTTATCTTCACCCGTCTGTTCAAAAGATTTAGTAAATACGAAAGAAATATGAGGTAGCCTGCGAATAGTGTTTATAAGAAGATCGTAATCCAATCTAAAATTCAAATTTCCTATATAACCAACAATTGGCTTCGGAATTTTTTTAAATATTTGTTTTAACTTATCTAATTCTCCTTTTTCATAATTCGATGGAGTCTGGTTTTTTTGATATGTATCCAAATCAAAACCCTGGGGTACAATAGATGTTGGGGTTTTTGTTTTGCGTTTAAGATTATAAAGTGTGTGCGAGTTAACAAAAAAATAATCAACTTTTTTTATTAACCTTCTTTCTGATTCGTGAACTATTTTTGCGAGTTTATTATTCGAGGAGGTAAAAAAATCGACACAGTCATATAAAGTAATAGATTTGTTTTTCATAAAGTTAGCTAATAAATAATTTTGAAAGTCGAAATTCCAGATAATGGGCTTTTCAAAATGCAATCTTATCCAAGTCGCTAAAATAAAGCTACTTATAAAAATATCAATAGAAGCTATTGTTTGATATCTATGAAATCTTAGTGGTGTTAGCCTGACAGGGTAGTGTACAAAAATTTGTGAACTCTTTTTTAACACTTCACTCATAAATGTGGCTGAAAGTTTATGTTTCGGTTTACTCCTAAAGACCCACTTAGAGTTTTGTAACGGGATTATTATAACAATGTACCCCTTTTTCCCAAGTTCAAGAACCGTTTTTAATATAAAATCACAGATTATTGTCAGATCAATATACGTTGGAATAATAACAATATTTTTAACTTCGAAGTTTTTTGTAATGAAACCATTCAAGTTTTTTTTTGTATTGCTTGTTACATAAGTTGTAAAGATAAGACTCCAGAGAAGTCGATGTAAGTTGGGGAGTTTTAAATTTTTATAGTTAAAACTTGCATGGTCTAGAATAACCTTATTTTCAAAAAAACGTAACGACCTGGAGAATTTATAAGATTTACTGATTATAATTTTGTATTTTTTATTTAAATATCGGAAGAAAGCTTTCTGATGTTTATTTTCCTTTGCAGAAGCAAAAGCAAAGTTTATTAATTTTTTTCCTATGAGGACTCTTTGCAGCCTATATAAAAGTACGTTCAAAAAAGGAACACTAAAAATTCTCGTGTAATAAAGTGTTATTACGTTTTCATTAAATTCCATACTTTGCTTTTTTGGAAACAGTAAATATCTCTCTAACAAACTCGATGGGTTGAACTTTAATATTTAGGTATTTTGAAGCCATATTATAAGCGTAAAGCCTTCTTTTGATTACTGAGTAGTTTCCTCCAGTCATTTCTAACATTGTCGTAAAGGCTGCAAGGTCAAGAACGTGTTTCAGCCAATTTCCATCCTCATCTAAGAAATAATTTCTATCAATTTCTTTGAAAGCTTGTGTTTTGAAAGTTTGAATATGAAGAACTCTAAAAAGCTCCCTTCTATAGTCTTTTTTTATTTCTACGTTTTTGGGATATCGTGTATTTATGTGTTTTCCGAAAATTTTACCCGGATCAGTGAACTTTTTGCCATTCCAGACAAGGCAATTTCCGTAGGCGAGCATGGGGTTAGTTTTCTTGTATACCCTTGCAATGTATCCCAGAGCGTTTTTATCAATTAACCAGTCATCTCCGTCAACGACACACACAACAGTATCTTTTCTTTTTGCAAAATTATGGATCAGGTAATAACCGTTATATACAGAGTATTTTCGTTCCTTGTTAAAAACTAAAAGGTGATCTTTAAGCCTTTTGTTCATATAATTTTTTTGACTCTTGGTATAATCAGATGCATCGTCGATAAAGAGAATTTTAAAGTTCGTGTAGGTTTGATTAAGGATAGAATCCATGCACCTGTCAAAAAACTCAAAGCTATTCCATGAGCGGACTAATATATAAAAGAATAAAGAGTTATTTTTCATCTTTACTTAAAACTGATACAGGATTTTTGCTTTCTAGTCTTTGTATATTAACATTTATAACCTCTTTTAGTTTTACGGCAAATCTCAGAGTTTATATACCAATAATTGTTATTTTTGCCGTATTAATATCGATAAAACTAAAATCATTTTTTTTGGGCTTTATTTTGCTCACGATTTATTCTTTACAATTCTATTCACCTAATAAATATTATTTTGTACAACTGTTAAGTAGCTTTGATCTGGGAAACAATCCGGGTTTCCCGGAGGGAAGGATTGTTGGTTATGGAATTCATATATCAAGTGTAATGCTCTTGTTTTCTTACCTTTTCATGTTAAGAGAGTTTAGAATTAAGTTTTCAAGAATATTTATAGATAAGAAAAAACTTCTATTTTTGATTACTCCAGCTTTCTTTTTTGTTTTCTGGGGACTAGTAATATCTTTTTATTATTCACCTTTCACCGAATTTTCAATCGTAAGAACTCTATACTATTCTTCTACCTATTTAGTTGGTTTTGCTATTCTTTACTATTTTAATAACTATAAAAATAAAATTAATTTACTTTTTGTTACTATAATATTTTCAATCTGGCTGCAATTTTTTTTAAGCGGGTTTCAGTTTATTCTTCAGAGGGAAATTGGTCTGGCTTTTGAAGGAGGCGTTCCAAATATGATAGCCGTTGGGGTCGATGAAAGTAATGCAATTCTAAGACCGGGCGGAACTTTTTTTCATAACCAGTTGGGTTTAGTAGCTAATGTTTTTATGATTTCTGTTTTACCAATTGTTTTTAGTAGTTTGCCGGGAGGGTTGGGGTATCTGACATTACTAGTAGGGTTAATAACAATTATCCTATCTCAAAGCAGATCTGCCTGGATAACACTACTTCTCATCACTTTATTTTTTTATAAATTTTATTCTAGGGAAATTACGATATTTATAAGAGAAAAATTAAATAAAAGATTTTTGTATTATGCATTTTTTTTAGCCGGTTTACTTTTTTTTATTATTTTTCCAAGGGTTTTATTAACTTTAAATACCGGATATCAAGGAGCGGGCTTATCCTACAGAAAAGAAGTAATTAGTGAAGCCTTGGAAATATTTACAAAAAATCCCTGGTTTGGTTTTGGTGCAGGTATAAACGAATATGTACTTTTTCAATATTTTCCTTCAGGATCGGTTAAAAATTTTCCCGCTCCGGTACATGAAGGTCATCTGGAATTTTTGTTAGAATTCGGATTAATAGGATTTTTACTTTTTTATTCTCCATTCTATCTTGTCATGAGAAATATCTTTACAAATTCGATTGTTAACAAACGCTTTTTTCGGTTAAACAAAGACTACATATTTAGATTTTTATCGGGTTTGGTTGTTTTTACAATTTATTACCTTTTACTCCCGCACGGTGACATAATAGAATATCAGTATCTTGGTTTAGTATTGGGATATGGTTTAATTGTGTTTACTCATAGAAATGTCATTGATAAAAAATATTAAAAAGTATTTCACTTTGGTTGATGGAGTGTTTCTTGGATTGGGATTGATAGTAATTCTCGGAATATTTTTGCTGTTTTACAGGAAAAACGAATATGTAACAGTCAGAGTTAAACTGACTGATACAAATCCTCTATATGCTTGGAATTATCCGCGTTATTCTTATTCGCAACAATTTAAGGTTGGGGATACTTCCAAAGATGGATTGGGAAAATCTATTGCGGAGATTGTGGCTATAGATAGTTTTGATTTTGATAGGGAAAGACAGGTGGTTTACTTAGATTTATACTTGAAAGCCACTCATGATTCTAGAAGTAAACTCTATTATTTTCGGGGTAAGCCTCTTGTATACGGATCTGAAATTGATTTAACCTTTTCCAACACAATATTTAAGGGAATTGTAACGGAGGCAGCGGGATCTAGGATGAGCGATAAAAATTTTGAATTTGTTGAAACCCAGTTTATTGTTAGGGGAGTTGAAGAAGAATCGATAGATAAATTACCTATCGAACCTCAAGTGATAGAATCTCTTGTTAAGGGAAGAAAAATTGTAAATTCCAAAGGAGATGTAATGCTGGAAATAATTGACTCAGTTATTACTCCGGCATTGAGAATTGTTGAGACGGACACCGGTAATGTATTTCAAAGATCTGATCCTTTTTACAAAGATGCGAAATTGACATTAAAAGTCAGAGTAAGAAAAGTAGATGGAAAATTTTATATTTTTGACGATATTCCTCTTAGGGTTGGATTACGATTAGACCTTCCTTTCGATGATGCAGATGTAACCGGTATTTTTGTGGATATACAAAAGTAAGGTTTTCATGAAGTCGGTAAATTAATTAACGTTGACTGTTTTTTTGAATAAGGTTTCGATATTTTTGTAGCATTTTTTCTTCCGTAAAATCTTTAATTCTTTCCCGGGATTTCAAATATAATCTGCTTCTGATATCAGGTTTATTTATTAAAAGTTCTATCTTGTCGGAAAGGTCATCGGGATCATCTGCTGCGGATAGAAGTCCATATTTACCATTTGCAAGCATCTCTTTTGGACCAAAATCAACGTTTGTAGATACTATCGGTAAACCTACGACCATGGCTTCCAGAAGAACATATGGGAATCCCTCGTAGTGAGTCGAAAGCACAAAAACGTCAGATCTTTTAAGATACGGATATATATTTTTCTTCCACCCTAATATATGTATTTTTTTACTGAGTTTGAATTTTTTTATTAGTTTTATGAAGTCATTTTTTTCTTTACCATCTCCGACAATTACCAAATTATGGTCAACTCCACGCTTGAATAATTTTATACTTGCCCAAATTAGGGTTCGGACGTCTTTTTGCCCTGCGAGTCTTGATACTGTAACAATCGAGGGGGTTTTGGGAGAAAATAAACGTGTTTCACTCAAGCTCAATCTTTGCTTTATTAACTTCTTTATCGGTTTTGGATCTAATCCATAATAAATAGTATGTACAGGAACGGTCGGGTGGAAGTTGTCGATGATATTTCCAGTAACACCTTTTGATACTCCCACCATGCAGGAAGATAATTTAAACAATAAGTGGCCTGAAAATCTAATTAACCATATTGGGAACAAGTGTTGTTTATATTTGAAAACTCCGGATATGTTGTTGTGTATTGTTAATATTAATCTTGATTTTGGATTAACGATTAATTTAATTAAACAAACGAGCATGTTGCAGTGAGTATCTATCGAAAGAATTACATCCGGTTTAGTTTTTTTCAGCTCTTTGGCCAAAAAGGAGAATTCTTTGGTTAATATTGTTAGTACAGGCAGAAGTCCATTTGGTTCATCTTTATTGTTTTTATGACGGCAGTAAATGACACCCGGTTTTTTTAAAGGTATGTATGTTGGTTCTTCTAAAGCTAAAACAGAGATTTTATCAATCGGTTTGCCGATCTTGACCATTTGCCTCAAAAAAGTGCCAGTGCCTCCGTCGATGTTTTTAATAACTATTGCCAAATGAATACCGCGCATAAGATTTGGGGAAAACTAATTTGTGCTAGTATAGCATCAGAAAAACTGTGACGCTTTTCGTAAATTGAATTGCCCCTCACTGGATTATCTGGTATTCGTCAGTTATTTCACTTAAGGACCCCACAGCATCAAATGAATTTGTCCTAACGTTCGTTTCAACGTAATTAAAACAGTGTTTTTTTGCAGGCTCAAACTTTTGACAAAACTCAAGGGCTTGTAGACCTTTTTCAAAATCTTTGTCGTTAAAATAAACATTTGCCAACTCAACATGCAGAAAACTTAAAGTTGGATCCAGTAGAATTGCTGTTGAGAAAAATGGTATTGCCTCATTATGGTAGTTTTTCTCGTAAATTAATAAGCCGATTTTATAGTAGACATTCGATAACTTAGATTTATTATTATTTTTTAATACATCCATCACTTTTTCTTTCAACAACCCATTAACCTTATCTGCTGTTTCGGATTTCAAGTTTTTCAGGTTGTTATCAATAGGTGTGGTTTGAATAAATTCTGGATAAATAGACTCGTTTTGTCTTATGTGTAAATACGCGGCGCTGTTGAGATAACTTAATGATGATTCAACTTTTCCTTTTTCAATTTGTTTTTCTGCCAGATAAAGATAAATAACTGCTAAGTCACCGCTTCTATTTTTGTACATGAAGATTAATTCTGAGATTGCTACTAATAAACCAAAAGTTACAAAAAGAAAAACCGGTATAAAAAATTTCTTAATTTTCCTCATCTGATTTGATTATATAATTAATTTCTAATGGACGGTTTGAATAGATTGTTGAAAAAAGAAATCTTGTTTATATTCTATTTTTTGCTGTTTATCTGCGGCGGCTTTTGGTTTCCGGTTCAATGGGTGGGGATAAGCGGGCTTGCGTTGGCTTCACTAACTTTGTTTATTATTTATCAAAAATCGAAAACCATAGAATTGCCTCCGGCATATTTTCCGTTATTGATATTTATGGGGATTTTAATAGTAGGCCAGCTGACTACTTTTGATTTTGCGTCATCATTAAGATTCTTACCGATGTTTCTGGTCGGATTCATAATGATGATAGTTGCTTACAATCTACCGGTCACCGGTAAAAAGTATTTTGAGAAAGCAATAATTGTTTGCGGAATAATATTTTTGATAGTTTATATAGTTAACCGTTTCGGAAAAAGTCCGTTTATACATAGTCTTAGTATTCCTTTATATGCAACTAGAAATTTCAATCATAGCCATATCGGAGACTTCTGGGCTGTGATATTGGTAATTGGTTTTTATTATCTTGTAAATTCTACAAAAACTAATTTTTACAACCTAATTACACCCCTTTCCATTCCGGTACTTGCGGCATCCATATCAAGGGCTTCATTTGTGGCTGCAGGTATTGGGGTGGGGCTTATCACGCTTAGGGAAAATTTATTTAATAAACATAAATTATTGATAGCGGGTGCGGCGGGATTGTTTTTGGTGATGTTTTTGCTTGCGTCAGTAAATAAGAGTGTTATTTCCTCAAGGCCGTATTTTTTGCAGGCTGTAAAAGGTATTTTGGATAATCCGGTAGGTGTCGGGTTGGGGAATTTTTATTTTATTTCAAGAGAGGTAACGTTCGGCTCCGGGGGAAACCTGCCGTTTTCCTTCTATACACATAATCTGATTCTGGAAATGATGATATCCTCGGGAATTTTATCTTTACCTTTTGTTATTTGGTTTTCATATGTTCTTTTTCTTTCGTGGAGAAGCTATCAATTGAAAAAAAACGTTTTTGCTTTAATTTTCATTGTTTTATCTGTAAATTTTATGTTTGACTATACTTATTTTATTCCGACGATGTTGTGGGTTTGGTTTTCCGCATTAGGTTTTGCATTAAGAAATCATGGCCAATAACTTACGAACTGGGAAGATATTAGGTGCTTCGATATTAAGATATTAAGTACACGAATTAGTCACAAATTTCCAATAACCAAATAACAAATAACAAACAAATTCTAAATACCAAATCTCAAATATCAAACAAACTA
>DATDRP010000005.1:0-3753 GCA_035291665.1 Patescibacteria group bacterium
AGAAGATTGCCGTTAGCGTCGATGTAGGCTGCCCAGCCTTGACCGGATTGATCGACTGAGTAGGAAACTTCCTGACCATCTTCGGTCAACATTTTTTCCGGGAACGGCAGAAAAACTACATTTCCTGAAACGGCATTTAGAGTTGCGCTGTCCTTCACCAAAGGAATAATGTTCTGAGACTTCATCCCTTCTGTGGAAATCTCTCCACCGGCGCTTTTAGCAACGCCAAAGGTAACTTCACCTAACCCTCCGGCCACAAGCTCTGCTGGGACAACCCCAGATTGAAAATCATACTCAAACTCTCCTCGAATAAAGACCGGTAATGGAGTTGGAGAAGGTGTGGGGGTTTGAGTCGATGTTGACGATGGAGCCGGTGTGCGGGTTACAGTAGCAGATGGCGTCAAAGTTGCTGCAGACGTAGGTGTACTCGAAATGGGTATGGGTGGCATATTACCGCAGGCAGAAACCAGAAAGCTCACTGCCAATAAAAAAGCTAACAACTTTTGCATTTTACTCTCCTTTCAGCTATGTCTTGTAAAAGAACTTTGATTGATCGGGGTCAACCTACCGCAATAGGTAGGATTCCCAAGATCACCAATATTGCTATTCCTTTTAATTGGAATAAGAATGAGAGAATTATAACACAGAGATACTATAGGAGAGAAAATACAATTGATCAATTTAGACATAAAAAAAGCCTGGGTTATATTACCGGATCGGTTAAGTCAAATGACTTAAAAAATTCGGGAACACTCAGGCTTTGATTTTAAGACGTGCTTAAGGTGGTGTGGGGGTTGGAGGAATTGGCAAACCCCTGGTGAAAGTATACCTTATATAAGGCAGACATTTTTTGGTATTTCCGGCGTTTGCATCCGCTCCGAGACAAATCATGTCTTTGTCCTTGCCATATTGCTGATGGGCCTCGTATTTCATACTTCCCGGTGCCATACCGACTTGCAACAATGCAACCATATTTCTCCAGTTATTATAGATTCCCCAATACAGGTATTCTATATTATCACCGTAAGAAATCTCGAGTGGACGAAACCAAGGTAGAGGTGTCTCATTGGGGATTCCAAGATAGTAACCAACTACTATCAACCTATTTCCTTCTATAAATGTTGCTGCGTCCAAATCCCAATTACCAGGAGCAAGCCATCCGAGATTATGAATATATGTATGGGTTGTATCTAATGTCGGAAGAACCGAATTGAGAAATTCGTCCTTGCTGACAAGATACATGTCTATTTCATTCACACTTCCCTGCATGCTTCCGACGTCAAAACGGATAGGCGCTGGTCCTGACTCCAAGATCTTTTTGGCAAGTTTCCTGATAATAGTCGGGTCTTCCAGTGTGTTAACCGTCCACAATGGTGACAGCTGAAACGAGAAGAAATCCTTGTATCTGTCGGGATAATAATCCCTGTTGAAATACATAAATTCCCCCATTGCCTGGAGGAAAAAGTTCTCCATCACCTGCGGATGAAGTTTGATGTATTTTACGCCCGATCTCTTGAGGATTCCTTGGGAAAACTTTAAGGTGAAACTGCCGTAGCCCAAATCTATCTTATTGGTCGTATCGGGAGTAAAGATAACTCCGGCGCTTCGCAGATTGTTGTCTAAAGTCGCAAGAGGATCAACCAGCCAGCGGCCGATTGAGTAATCTGGGGTAACCACGTTTCCTCCAATGTTGATATCAACTTTCCCAGCCTCAAAGACCAAGGATATAGAGGTCTGCGCGTCAAATACGACACGGGCCTTACCAAGGATTTCTCCAGAGTCATTAAGCTTGACGGCGTACACAGTACCGCGATCAGAGGGATTAAAACTAACTCCTGCAACGATTGTTCCACCATTCGGTATGCGAGTGACCATCTTCCGAAGAAGATTGCCGTTAGCGTCGGTGTAGGCTGCCCAGCCGCTTCCGGATTGGTCTTTCGAGTAGGAAACTTCCTGACCGTCCTCGGTCAACATTTTTTCCGGGAATGGCAGGAAAACAACGTTTCCTGAAACGGCATTTAGAGTTGCGCTGTCCTTCACCAAAGGAATAATGTTCTGAGACTTCATCCCTTCTGTGGAAATCTCTCCACCGGCGCTTTTAGCAACGCCAAAGGTAACTTCACCTAAGCCCCCGGCTTCCAGTTCAGCAGGAATAAATCCTGGCTGAAAGGGAAATTCAAATTCCCCGGGTACTGAAGTAGGGATTGGCGTCGGAGAAGGTTCGGGTGTAGGAGTAGAGCTGGATGTGACCGCAGGCGTTGGTGTTAGTGTGGGGGCAAACGTTCGTA
Source organism: Patescibacteria group bacterium (assembly GCA_035291665.1). Lineage (GTDB taxonomy): Bacteria > Patescibacteriota > Microgenomatia > UBA8517 > UBA8517 > DATDRP01. Next base: position 2,289 of record DATDRP010000005.1, read on the forward strand.
TGGGTGTTTGCGTCGACACCACAACCTCAGCCTCGGTATGATTAGGCGTACTAAACACTCCCGGATCGGAAGTGTTTAGCGCAACTGCGCAGGCGGAAAGTATAAGACCCACCGCCAAAAGCAAGGAAACCAGTTTGCGAAACATTTTACCCTCCTTTCCAGGGTGTTAGAGATTTTTTATCTTTTTATCCTTAAGCTATGTCTTGTCAAGGTGCGAGAGCACCGCGATCCCGCACACACGCCCTTGCGACGCGAACACGAAGTATTCGGGAGCAAGTAAGCGAAGCTTGGCCGAGTTAGACTCGGTAAGTGCTGTGCTGGGATTAATGTGCATTGGTTGACCTAGGTCAACCAACCGCATTTAGTCGGATATAGACCTAAGATCACCAGTTATTGTTATTCCTTATTGGAATAGACTTGGGGTATTATACCATATTAATACTATAGGAGTATAGTCAACTAACCTTTTTGGGCTTGTGCCAGTCCTAGCGAAGCAAACCAAAGCCAAAGCGTTGTCGGAATAAAGTAGGTAATATCAAACATAAAGTTTACGGACAGAGTCAGAAAAACAAGGCTAAATAAAATATTGTTAACTTTAGCTTTAGCAAGTACTATGTAATGGATTTTGATAAACCAAACGATAAAAACTGCTGAAAAAATCCCCATCCCCGCGACAATCTCCAAAATAAGATTATGTGCTAAGGATGAAGTAGTAGACATGCCGGGCAATAAATTCTTGAGTGAATAAGAAATAACAAGAAAGTTACCCATACCTACCCCGAAAGGTTCTTTAAAAATTCCGACAATTGATTGTAAATAATAAGGACGTGTAAAAAGCGTGCTTTTGCCGATACCGAAGACTAAAAAGAGTGAAATCATTAAACCGATGGATATACCAATAAGTTTGGTGAAATTCTTATGTAATCCCAACTTCTGCACGATAAAACCAAGCCCACTTATGAAAGAAACAATTGCAGATCGGGACTTCGAAAAAAACATAAATATTGCACCCATGATAAACAAAGGAGGATACGACCTCTTTTTACTCTTTGTATAGAAATAAAATGTTGAAGCCAAAATCATCGCCCAAAGATCTCCAATGTGCGAGTGCCTATTGGGCAAGGTCGAGTAAAAATAAAGACTAAATTCACCGTGTTTTATATTAAAAGGATTTGGCTTGAAAACAAAAAGCAAGCCGAAAACCAAGCCTAGAAGACAGATAAAGTAATAAAACGTCTTTTCGCCAGCAATTATGCCCATCCTTTTTAGATTATAAAAAACCAGCCAGACTAAACCGCCAGACAAAAAAAACAATAAATAAGCATAGCTTGTTATTATATTCTTACTCCAAAAAAGGCTAACCAAGTTAAGAGCCAGAAATAGGACGAAAAGTTTATAATAACGAGGAAAACTCAAATCAATTTTTAAGACTATAACTACAAGAATTACGACTAGAGCCAAAATC
>DATDRP010000006.1:0-308150 GCA_035291665.1 Patescibacteria group bacterium
AACGAATTTTGTTGAAATTTATAAAAAGACAATGGTTGTCATATGTGCGGTTTTTATCCTTTTTAGTTTGGGGCTTTTTTTCTTAGCTTACGTAAACATTTCAAAAAGTATGGAATTTCTACTTTGTAGAACTTCAATTAATCCTTACAAAACAGCTGATGACTTGACCGGCGTGTTAAGCGGACGTTCGTCGATAGGTAATGTTTTCGAAAATTCATCAAAAGTATTTCATTTACGGTCGGTCTCATTAAATATGAACTGCGACATTGAGACAATAAAAAAGGATATTGATAAAGTTTATGAGTGTTTGAAAAATAAATGCGTTGACTTGGATTTTGTTGAAGATGTCAAAAATGTTCCAAAAGGGGATGTGGGCAATACCGTTAAAGATATAAATATAAAAAATCCAAAATTCAAATCATCTTCCCTGTATAAAACAGTGGAAGATGGATTTTTAACTTCACTAAAGGATTATGAGAATTATAAATACATCAACGATAGTTTAATAAACTCGATCGCGAACAATGACAGTAAAAGTATTCTAGTTTTTTTCCAAAACTCAGATATTCCGACCTCTTTTGGTGGAAAGGTTGAGAAAATACTATTGTATAAATTCCGGAAAAATAAAGTTGAAGCGAGACAGGAACTTGATATCGACGAACTGTCCAAAAGAACGGTTAATACTGATTTCTTTAATAAGTATGTAAAACATTATTTGATACGCGACAACTCTCTTGGATTGAACTCGTTTTATAATTACGATGATTTGTATGACATACTCGGCAGTGTTATCGGTAATATGTATGGTATAAAAATTGATAGCGTAGTTATGGTAAATAACAAATTCTCCGAAACTTTAAAAAGTAGCAAATTGTCCGGCAAAATAGTAAAAGCGATCGAAGAAAAAGACCTATTGTACTATTCACATAATAATACAATTGATAAAAGACAGACCAATCAGGTATGCAGTCAGAATTTAGCGTTATCCGAAAACAGTTTCGAATCGGATCTTTTTAACCCAAAAAGACATTTGGATATAAAAATAAATAAAGTGAATAAAAAATATATTTACAACATTTTGTATGCATATGAAGATGAATTGGGTATCCCAAAAAAAATGAATATAACTGTGATGTTACCAAAAAATAGTAAAAATATTTCGACAAATCCGCATACATGGTATGAAGAAAAAAACAATAATAATGTTTACCTTGAGACAGAAATTGATTTTATGAAAAACAAAATACTAAAACTGCAGTATGAAACAGACAAACCTACAGGGGAGTGTTCGGACTTTTATGGATTTGGTTTTATTACTCAACCAGGGAGTGTCTACGATATGAAGTTTGACTTCGCTTTTGATGAGGATTATTTGCCGCTTAACAACAGCTCCTTGACCGAATCGGGGACACGAGGCTATAATACAACCTTGGTCGGGCAAAAGTCTGACATTTATTTTAATTTCTACAAAAAATAGAGTAAACATATGGACAAACAAGTAATCAAAGCCGAAGAACGTACAATAACAGGCAGAAAAGTAAAAAGACTTCGAGCCGAAGGTTTTCTCCCCTCAAATATTTATGGTGCAGGTTTTAAGTCTCTCAGTATTCAAGTAGCTGTCAAAGATTTTGCAGAAGCTTTTAAAAAAGCAGGCGAGACAGGAGTTTGTGAAATTGAACTACCGAAAAATAAGAAAATTGCCGTACTAATCCACAATGTACAAAAAGATCCGGTTACCGAATCAGTGCTTCATGTCGACTTTTTGAAGGTTGACCTTACAAAGAAGGTCACAGCCAATATACCTCTCGAGATTATTGGAGAAAGTCCCGCAGAAAAGCAAGGTTTGGGAACGGTTGTTCAGTATTTGGACGAAATTGAAGTTGAATCGCTTCCGCAGGATTTGGTCGACCGCATCGAAATTAATGCTGAGCTTCTTGATAAGGAAGATTCGATGATTATGATTAAAGATTTGGATTATGATAAGAAAAAACTTACCATTCAGAACGACCCCGATCAAATAATTGCCAAAGTTGAAGTACAAAAGGTGGAGGTCGAAGCACCGGTTGCTGTAGAAGTCCCGGCGGAAGGCGAAGCAGTTGAAGGTGAAGCCAAACCGACTGAAGGCACTCCGGCAGAAGCAAAGGAAGAAACCCCTGAAGAAAAAAAGTAGAAAATTTCCAATTCCTACAACTTACTACTTTTCCCCAGGCCATGAAGATTGTAAAAGCATTTCGTCGGGATATTTCCGTTTATCTTTCAATTCCTGCCAAATGCATTCCGTTACAAACGGCATAAAAGGATGCAGGAGCTGTAATACTTTAATAAGTACATGAAGGAGAATTGTCAAGACATTTTTATCACCGCTTCGAAGACGGTCTTTGGCTGACTCAATATACACATCGGCGAATTCATGCCAAACAAATTGATAAAGTCTTTCGGAAACAAGTCCGAACTTATACGAACTGATTCCACTGGTTGTGAATGCAATTAATTTTTCTAATTTTGTGAGAATACTTTTGTCGTCAACGGAAAGATCGTTTAACAAAGTGTCGTAAGGGGTAAGATCGGTGAATTTTTTTATTCCGGCTTCATTCATGCTAATATTTATAAATCTGGCAACGTTCCAAAGTTTGTTGGAAAAGTTTCTCATTGCCCGAATTTTATCTTCACTGATTGCTATGTCGGATGCCGGGGCAACACCAATAACAAGCGCCATCCTTAATGCATCTGCTCCGTATTTATCCACCATTTCGATGGGATTAACAACATTGCCTTTGCTTTTACTCATTTTTTTACCGAATTTGTCAACAACCCGGGCATGAATATGCACGACTTCAAACGGCACTTTTCCGGTCAGGTACAATCCGAACATCATCATTCTTCCCACCCAGAAAAACAAAATATCCCAAAGGGTGTCCATGACGCTAGTCGGATAAAAATACTTAAAATCGGGAGTGCTTTTTTTCAGATCGTTAACGTTTACCCCAAGAGTAGTGAGAGGCCATTGTCCGCTTAAAAACCAAGTATCAAAAGTATCGGTTTCCTGAAGAATATTTTTACCTTTACATTTGGTACAAGCGCCGCTCGTCAATTGGTATGATACATCTTCAGGTGCGGATAAGCTTTGAAGGCCTTTTTCGATTTCGGAAAATCTGTAATTTTGGGAAAGGGATTCGTAATCGCCGAATATTTTTTCACCTTTAACATTGATGAAATTTATTACAACATTGGAGTTGCAATCCAGGCAATACCAAACCGGAATCCTCGGACCCCAGACAATCTGTCTTGATATATTCCAATCGTGGATATTTTCCATCCAGTCAAAGTAAAGTTTTTCAAATCGCTTCTTCGGGAATATTTTCGTATCACCCTTTTTTACGGCTTCAATTGCTTTTTTCGCAAGCGGTTTGGTTGAGACAAACCATTGGGGGAGAAGCATCGGTTCAATAACACGGTTGCACCTGTAGCAGGTTCCGACGTTGTGAGTGATTTCTTCCTGCTTTAAAAGAAGGCCTGATTTTTTTAAAAGTTCAATTGTTTTTTCTCTAGCCGGAAGAATTTTTAAACCTTGAACATCTTCGGGAACCCGCTCATGTTTTATAAGATTACCGCGGGTATCAAAAATACTGATGACTTCCAAATTATTTTTTTGACCTACTTCCCAGTCAAACGCATCATGGGCGGGAGTAATTTTAAGAGCTCCCGTACCAAAATCTTTATCGACTCCTTTTTCGGAAATTATAGGGATTTCTATGTCAATGAGGGGTATAGTTGCTTTTTTCCCTATCAGTTTTTTATATCGCTTGTCCTTGGGATTCACAGCAACTGCAACATCGGCAAATATTGTTTCTGGGCGGGTTGTTGCTATTTTAATAATCCCGTAATCAAGATAATACAAAACCCCTTTTTCTTCTACGTATTCTACTTCTAAATCAGAAAATGCAGTTCCGCATTTTGTACAAAAATTGACCAGTCTTTTACCGCGATAAACAAGACCGTCATCGTGAAGTTTATTGAAGGTTTCAAAAACTTTTGCAACAATCTTTGGCTCCAGACTGTAATGATATCTGGTCCAATCCATTGCAAAACCCAAACGTTTCATTTGGTTTTTGTTTAAATCTTTATTTTTTTCGGCAAATTCCCAAATCATTTTGAATAAAGTCTCGCGATCATAATCGAATCGGCTTTTTCCAATTTTTGCGAGATGTTTCTCGAAGACAAACTGAGTTTCGATTCCGGCATGATCACCGCCGGGGAGCCAGAGAGTCGGGTCCTGAAGCATCATATGAAAACGAATCATAATGTCTTCAATCGTAAATAGGGCGTGCCCCATATGCATCGGATCATTTGCGTTGGGTAGGGGAAGAATTATGCTGAAGGGCCGCCGGCCCGTAGAGCCTCTGGCTCGAAGAGTTTTTTCCCTATTATCAATTATTGGTGTAAAGGCACCCGACTCTTCCCACATTTTGTAAATACCGTCTTCGTATTTTTTGTGATCGTATACTTTATCCATAATTTTATATTGTCATTGCGAGGAGTTGACGACGAAGCAATCTGGTCAGAAGATTGACTTGTCCATATGAAAAGTTCGCAATATCAGGCTTTGAAATATTTTAATCTTAGACCTAAACAATATGCTATTTTATCATTCCAGATTGACAATTGCAGTATGAGTGAATAAAATACACCCCATAATGGTTGAGAGAAAATTTCTGGTTGAATCGTCTGAAAATGCTGCTCTAATAGCGGGGCAGGATTTATATGATGCGGGCGACCCTGATGGGCAGCTTTTTGCAACTCTTCATAAGGTTAAAGATTCTACAGTCGGTAATGTTTGGCTCCGTAGATTCGGAAAAGTCGAGCGGGTAATGAATGAGAGGGTTATAGAGAACCAGGAACCAAATCTTTTGTTATTAGGGGGCGAAATATACCGTTTCGTAACTGAATATAGAGACAGAATTAATACCAATCTGCATTTGAAATTAGCAGCTCAGGGGTTGATGTCCAGTATAACAGCTTCGATTAAAGAACAAAATAATGAGAGTAGTTTAAAGTAAATGAAAACTTTCTTCAAAGGTTTCCACTTCTAAATATTAATTATTTGTTTTTCCCAAGTTTAAGGTTGGGGAGCCGGTCAATTTTTTTCGGATCTGTAAACTCATTTTTAAGAAATTTAAAGTACGCCGCTACTCCGATCATACCGGCATTGTCTCCGTTAAACTTCGGGTGGAATGGGAAAAGGGGAGTAATTCTTTTTACTTTACACATGTGCCGTAAACGATCACGGATTTCAAGGTTTGCACTCACTCCGCCGCCAACCAAAAGGTAAGGAAGAGGTTTTTTATAATCATTACGGATGATGTAATCAATAATACGCAATAAATGGTTGAATGCAGTATTTTGATAGGAGGCCGCGAGGTCATAAACTTTTTCCTTAGTCAATCCGCCTTCCCCGGCTTTTTCATTTTCTACAAGTTTTAGGAATGCAGTTTTGAGTCCGGAATAAGAAAAGAAACGGGAACTTTCCTGACCGCTTAAGGGTATAGGGAGTTCGTATTTTTGTTTGTTGCCATGTACTGCGAATTTTTCCAATATTGCTCCTCCTGGGTACCCAAGTCCCAATAGCCGGGCGCCTTTGTCCAAGGCTTCTCCGAGAGCATCGTCACGTGTTTCAGCCAATATTTTGTAACTGCCGATTTTGTTGATTTGCGTAAATACAGTATTTCCTCCCGAAATTACCAATCCGTATGCGGGGAAAATATTTTCGGGAAGATTTTTAACTCTCGTTTTTCCGGTAGGTATAGCAAGTGGACTTAGGATGTGACCCTCAAGGTGATTGATAGCAATCAATGGGACTTTTAATTTCTCGGAAAGTGCTTTTGCAGTGTCGATTCCCACACCGAGTGCGATTGCAAGACCGGGGCCAACTGTTATACCTATAGTATCAATTTGATATTCTTTAATTTTGGCAATTCCCAAAGCTCTGGTTATAATGCCATTTATGGCTATTTCATGTTCACGTCTAGCGGTACTTGGAACAACTCCACCGAAACTAGCATGAATATTAGCCTGTGACCATACGATATTTGACAAAACTTTTGTACCGCAGGTGACAGCGGCTGACGTTTCATCACACGACGTATCGATTGCTAAGATGATAGGAGATCTGCTCATAATATCAACCTTTTTCTATACCCCAGTATATTATTCTTTCTTCATTTTTGATACCATATAAAATTTCAACCCAAAGAACAACAGCATCTTCATGCATGGGTCTTACGGCATCTGTTATTTTATCCGCCCATTCTATTGCAATAACTGATTTTTGCCTGATATATTTATCAATCTCCAAGTCCCGAAGTTCGGCAACCGATCTTAATCTCCAGACGTCGATATGATGGAGTTTCCCGTTACCGTAATCCTGTTCAAGATTGTAAGTGGGAGAAGTTACTATATCTTTTATTCCCAATGCTTTTGCCAACCCTTTTGTAAAAACTGTTTTACCGGTACCCATTTTGCCTTTCAGAGCAAAGACAATAGCGCGGTTTTTATGGTGCTTTTCGTATTTCTGCCAAAGCTCTTTGGCAATGTTTTGGGTTGCTTCCGGCGAAAATGTCCTGACTTGATTCCTGGACTTGAGTTTTATATCACCTTGACGAAGTACAATATTATCTTCGCTTGTTGTGTCAACAACAGTTGACGGTTCTCTCGGGGGAAGCGTACCCGCATCGATAATTAAATCAAGAAGTTTTTTTTGATTAGCGGAAATATTGTCCAATATGTCAGTTATTTTGTATGGTCTTTTCTTATATGAAGCGTTAGCAGATGTGGCAGTAATTGGAGATCCGAGTTTTTTGACGATATCGACAACCAGCACGTAATTTGGAATTCTAATACCCAGGGTCCCATCTTCAGATTCAACACCTTTTGCAACGCGCCCTTTACCTTTTGAAATTACAGTCATCGGTCCCGGAAGAAAATTCTTGTAAAGATTCTTCGCAGTTTCGTTAATAAAAACATACCGCTTTGCCATTTTTTCATCCGACACTGCTATTGAATAGGGTTTTCCAAAGGGACGCTTTTTATAAAGATTCAATTTTTTTATCGCATCGGAGTTGGTTGCGTCAACCCCCACTCCGTAAACGGTTTCCGTGGGGTATATAACCAACCCGCCTTTTTTCAATACTGTTACTATTTCATCAACCGATGCGTCTTTTGTTTTAATTATTTTCACAAGTATTAAAATTCTTTACTTTTAAATATCCTAAAGACTATAAGAGATAAAATAATTAAGAGAGCATATGAAAAAAGGCCAACTCCGGTGAGACCTTTTTCAATAGTAAACCTTTCTGTACCGGCCAAATAACCGATAGCAACAATCAGAGAATTCCACGACAACGAAGACACAGTCGCGTAGAAGAAAAATTTAAAAAAATTATATTTTTCTATACCGCTGACGTAAGCCATCCAGAAGCGGGTGGTGTTGGCAATCAGGGCGGTTGTGATTACAGCCGCTCCGTGTTTCGTCAGTATCTTTTTGGCTCTGTCTGAATTCTTTTCCTGATTAAAAAGTTTTACTACTGAATAACCTGATTTGTAGCCGAGAAAATATCCAATTAGAAATGTTGTCATCATTCCGAATGTTCCGAAGATAATTACTCCGGCAAGACTTAGGTTCGACGAATAAGAATAGTATCCTGCCAGAGCGACGATTAGGCTGCCGGGTATCAAAAAACCGAATGGTGAAGTTTCAAAAAAAGATGCCAGGAAAACCAAAAAATACCCCCACTTCAAAAAAAGAAATTCAGTAGTTCGTAATATATTTGAGACATCCATAGCGTATTATACCAGCCGATATGGAAAAGTAATTCTGCGCAAATGTTTTTTACACTCCCGTACCCCGAAGGAATTTAGCTTGCCATGGGAGATAGTTGGAGTAGAAAGTTTTCTCAAATATTACGGAACCGTCACGTTCAACTTTGTAATTAAAGACGACTTTTGCACCCCAGGCTTTATAGTCGATTTGTTTTATTGTGCCGGATGGGAGCGTCGGGTCGTCGATGTAAAGATCTTCAGGCGGGGGAGTGGAACTCGTTGTCACGGGTTTCGTTGTTATGGCAATTCTTCCGTCTTTTGTCCCATAGAGCTCGAAGGTTAAAGATTTTTTTGTTTTGTCAACATAAGTTTGGATTAAAAGATAATTCTCAGTATCGTTTTTAAACTTTAAGTCTGTCGTCGGATCGAAAACTGTAGCATCGAGTCCGGGAGGCGAATCGTTTTCATAATAGCCGACACGATAAGAATGTGCCCTGCGTTCTACAATAGGAAAACCCGCATTCAGAAGGGCTCTGAAGAGTGTGGTTGAGACCTGGCAAACTCCGCCTCCGTCACCAAGAACAGTCTGTCCTTCCTGGATGATATATGCCTGTTGGTAACCCGTGACTTTTGATACGTCACCCAGAGTTTTATTGAAAGAGAAAATCTCTCCTGGTGTAACTAGAACACCGTTGAATTTTGAAGCAGCTAACGTCAGGTTGTGAATTCTGGAAGTTATTGATCCTGAATAATTTGACCGGCCAACCCCCACAAGTTCTTTGATACCATAAGTATTCACTTCTTCAGTTTTTGTGCGGGGTTGAATAGATCTGTAGTCAGCAGTGATAAGCAAATCTTTTTGTTCTGAACCCTCCGCATTCTCGAGTATATTTAAGATATCTTCATGGAGCTTTGTCTTATTTAGCTCTAATCCGACAGTTGCAGGTGTGAACTCAACAACTTTTCCGTTTTCAAATTTAAAAATCGGCTCTTTTGCAGGAGAGTTGTATTTATTACTTAACTCCTGAATGTATTCATTTACTTTGTCATTATTATATTTATTCCAAGGGTCAAAGAAACTTAAAAGTATATTCTTGTCGATTTCTATGTCTTCTTCGGCTATTTTTATGGCAAAGGTTTTTTCGGCGATATATTTAACCCGTTTTACAAAATTATCGGCCTCTTCATTGGATAGTGTGGAGTTAACAATATCGGTATTTATGTAAATATAACCAAAATCAAATTCATTAAAATGCTTATCAATCTCTTCCTTCAAAGCGCTTTTGTTTAAAGACTTTCCGTTTGTCCCGTTTTGGAAAACAACATTATTATTCTCGTAAGTTATCGAAGGATATAAAGAATCTGATGCCGTGTGTACGGATAAATAATCAATATTGGATAATAATTTTTGTTCATCATAAACAAAAACAGGATTTTCATTTACTTGCCCAATTAAATTATTTAAGAGAGAAATAAGGGCAAATCGATAACGGTTTTTACCTGAAGTCAGTAATAAATTATAAGTACTTTCCGAATTGTATGAGAAATTTATATCATTCAGCGAAAGATCATATTCCTGATCGTCGATTCTTATTTTTATCGATTGAGTAAGGTTTTGCTTTTCAGTAAGGTATGTCTTGAGTTTTTCGGTATCGTATCCTCCAACCGATTTTCCCGCAAGCATTACTCCTTGGTAAATTCTATTGTTATAAAGTTTCTCAGCCAGGAGGAAGGATAACGTGATTGTTGATAAAAAGGCAATAAAAAAATAAAAAACAAAGGAGGGTTTGCTTTTCAGTATTTTTTTGGAAAAAAAGGATTTTAGTTTATCAAATTCGGGTTGTTTCATAACAATTTCTAAAGAAATTGATATATAAAATCTTAGATTTTCTATAACAATTTCAAGGAAACCCCGCCCAGGGCGGGGAGGTCTCCGACTCAGAGAGTCTCTGACTCGGAGAGAATTGTCATCCAAAGGATGATCCTCCTCTGGAGGAAATTCTGACCTGCCTGCCGGCAGGCACGGTATGTCATCCTCCCTCAAGGGAAATCACGGACTTTAGTCCGTGGAGGATGTCATAGTCTGAAATAGAAATCGCCTTTCTTTTGTAGGCTGGTAGCATTATTCACAAAATAGATTTGAAACAAAATCTTTATATGTTAGCATTATATCAATAGTTGTCGAAGATTTTGCAACCTAAATTGCGAAAAGCTTACAGAATATATATATGAAATTAAAATTTAATAAAGACGATCTAAAAGAAGAGGTGTCGGCTTCTGATCAAACAACCTATCGCGTGGATCCCATGAAAACCCCACTTGGCAAACAGGCAGTTAATAATTCCGTTATAACGCCAACAACGCCCCTTGAGGAGGCACCTCCTTCGCATGAGGAATTTGTCTACACGCCGAAACCGCAATTTGACGTGGCCAAAAAACTTAAATTTGTTTTACCGGTTTTTTTTATAATCATTTTATTAGTACCTCTTTACTTTGTCGTAACAAAATTGAATTTGTTTAGCAAAAAACCTATTGGGACAAAGGGGGAAATCGTCTGGTGGGGGATTGGACTTGATGAAAATGTGGTTGCTCCGGTCATTGAAAAATACCAGGAAGAGAATCCCAAAGCGAAAATAAAATATATAAAACAATCGGAAATTGATTACGGACAAAGGTTGCAAAACGCAATTGATCAAGGAGTGGGACCGGATATTTTTTCGTACCATAATACCTGGACGCCGATGTTCAAAAACGATTTGGATGTGGTCCCGGAAACTGTTTATACTAAAGAAGAATTCGCCACGACTTTTTATCCGGTAGTATCCCGCTTTGCATCGACATCCGAAGGGTTAGTGGGAATTCCACTGGAATACGATGCGTTGACTTTGTACATTAACGAAGACATTCTTTCTCAGGCAGGGAAAACCGCTCCAAGGACCTGGGATCAGTTTAAGGAGGTGGCAATAGCCCTGACTACAAAAGGTGAGAAGGGTTTTGTTCTCCAATCCGGAGCGGCAATGGGATTAACTGAAAATGTTGACTATTGGCCGGAAATAGTCGGACTTTTGATGCTTCAAAATAAAGCCAATATATTAAAACCTGAAAACGATACCGGTCCTGAGGCAATTACTTTTTATACTGATTTTTTTGCTAAAGATAAGGTTTGGGACGAAAGCCTTCCGAATTCTGTTCAGGCGTTTATTGAAGGTAAGGTGGCTATGATGATAGCTCCTGTGAGAGTTTATCAGGATATAAAAAGCAAAAACCCAAGTTTGCGTTTTCGGACATCAAATTTACCGCAGGTCAGAAGGGATGATCCAAATGAACCCGAAGTGGCATATGCCACTTATTGGCTGCAGGGCGTATGGAAAAAAAGTGCCAGTAGGGATCTGTCTTGGGATTTTCTGAAATATCTGTCACAAAAGGATACGCTTTTATCTCTCAATCAGCGCATGGCCGAACTGGGTGTGGCCTCAAAAGCATATCCCAGGATTGATATGCGGGATTTGATCATAAACGACCGCTACTTGGGTTCAATAGCCGCACTTGCACCAACGGCAAATTCCGGTTATTTGGCATTCAATACTCAAGACGGTCCTGACGGGGTAAACACTCTTTTGGGTAACGTTTACCAAGGGGGGATAGCCAGCTTGACAACTGCTCCGAGAAGATCAAATATTGATGCAGTTGTGAAGAAAATGAACGTAGAATTGGCGAAAGTTGTGTTCAAGTATGGCCTGAGATAGAAAGCTTTGTTTCGTTTTACCTCTTGACAAGAAAATCAGTTGACTATTAAAATAGCACTCGAAGAATTAGTTTGCTAAATAATTATGGGTAAATCTAAAAAAACTAAAAAACTTGCCTTGAAACCTACAGCAGGATATGTTCTTCTGGAACCTCTTGAAGCTGAAGAAAAAACTGCTTCCGGTATATATCTTCCCGACAGCGTGTCGGAAAAACCTCAAAAAGGCCGGGTTCTGGCGGTTGGGGAAGACGAAGTAACGGATACAGGAACAGTAAAAAAAGCTCCGGTAAAAGCTGGTGATACTGTTATTTATAAAAAATGGGGAGGAAGCGAAGTAAAGATTGAAGGCACAGAATATTTATTTGCAAAGTTTGAAGATATTTTAGCCATTGTAAACGGCTAGATGATTTTCGCGGATATTAAGCAATGTAAATTTTTGTTCTATGAGCAAACAATTAAAATTTTCGGATGAAGCAAGACAAGCCCTGATGAAGGGAATTGATGTCGTCGCCAAAGCAGTTGTAACGACTTTGGGACCAAAAGGAAGGAATATTGCTCTTGACAAAAAATGGGGAGCTCCGAGTATTGTTCACGATGGAGTTACAGTTGCCAAAGAGATTGACCTTGAAGATCCCTTTGAGAATATGGGAGCGCAACTTGTCAAAGAAGCCGCAAACAAAACCAACGATGTGGCGGGAGACGGAACAACAACAGCAACACTCTTGGCGCAAGTTATAACTTCTTTGGGTATGAAAAACGTGACGGCTGGTGCCAATCCGATGATTTTGAAAAAGGGAATAGAAAAAGCGGTCGAAGCAGTAATCAGCGAATTAAAGGCAACTGCAAAGCCGATTAAAAATAAAGAAGAAATCACTCAAGTTGCAACAATCTCAGCAGGAGATGAAGAAATCGGAAGGAAAATTGCAGAAGCCCTGGATAAGGTCGGACGCGACGGAGTGGTTACGGTTGAAGAGGGTAAGGGTTTGACAATTGATATTGAGTATAAGGAAGGAATGGAATTTGATCGTGGATACGCTTCGGCTTATTTTGTTACCAATCCCGAGAAGATGGAAGCGGAAATTGAAAACCCCTATATTTTATTAACAGACAAAAAGATTTCAGCAGTTCAGGACCTTCTTCCATTTTTGGAGAAATTTGTGAAAGTTTCAAAGACGCTTGTGATTGTCGCAGACGAAGTTGAAGGCGAAGCGCTTGCCACTCTGGTTGTTAATAAGCTGAAAGGGACTTTCAATGTACTGGCAATAAAAGCTCCTGGCTTTGGAGATAGGAGAAAAGAACTTCTTGAAGATATCGCCATTCTTACAGGTGGAACTGTGATAAGCGAAGATACAGGGAGAACTTTTGAAAATATTGAAATAACAGATCTTGGACAAGCCGATAAGATTTGGGCTGACAAGGATAATGCAAGGATAATCGGCGGAAAGGGTCAAACGGCTGCCATTAAAGCACGAATTGCAATGATAAAGCGCCAAATCGCAGAAACAGACTCCGACTTTGACAGGGAGAAATTTGAGGAAAGGCTGGCAAAACTTTCCGGTGGGGTTGCGCAAATAAATGTCGGTGCGGCAACAGAGATTGAGCTTAACGAGAAAAAAGAGCGCGTAAAAGATGCAGTAGGAGCAACTAAAGCCGCCATAGAAGAAGGAATACTTCCGGGAGGAGGAATAGCACTTATCAAAGCCCGTAAAGCGATTGACAAACTTAAAAGTGAATCTGACGACGAAAAAGTTGGGATCGAGATTGTTAAAGACGCACTGGAAATGCCGCTTCGGTTCTTGGCGAAAAATTCGGGAGAAGATGATGGATACGTACTTCGGAAAGTGGAGGACGCAAAAGATAATGATTATGGCTATAACGCCTTAACCGGCAAATTCGGATCAATGATCGGTTTTGGCATATTGGATCCTGTCAAAGTTACACGCTCAGCTCTTCAGAACGCAGCTTCCGTTGCAATGATGGTTTTGACTACCGAAGGACTGATAACCGATCTTCCTGAGAAAAAAGAACCCGCAATGGGTGGAGGAATGCCCGGCGGCGGAATGGGCGGGATGGACTACTGAGATAATTTCTAACTACTAATTCTTAATTTTTAGTTACTCCTCTTCTCTGCACTGTTGACACGCGGAAATTTTGTCTGTACATTATGCTAAACAGATTTTTTGGACGAAATGGTAGAAAAGAAAATAGAACTAAAAAGTTACGTAAAGATTGAAGCCGCCTTCTTGGACAAATTTAAAGTTGCTGGTGGTTTAACTCTTCGTGAAGCTAATAATGCAGCTTGGGCGGATACAGGGATCGAATTTGTTAACGGTTTTGGCACTAATGATGTTATAGAAAAGTTTCTGAAAATGGGAGATTTGGAATACAATCAAGAGACAGGAAAATTTATAAGAGTAGTGCACAAGAAGAGCTCCGATCCTGCCACTTAAGAACAAGTTTAAAAAGTAAATGGAATGGACCACTAACCTCAATTACTAATTAGCTGTTCTTAATTATCGGTTTCTCAAATATCATATGAATGAAAGACCAAACCCCTTTGGGAGACTGAAGTATCTAGGAAAAAAGGCAAGATCACAGCTCGAACAGATAGTTAAATCGGATGATCCTCGGATAAAAAAAGAAATACAATCCGAACTTGAAATAATTGGGGAGCAGTTAGGAGAGAGGCTTTTCGGTCTTCACTGGCCGAAAACTCTATTGGTTAAGACAAATGGAGTGGAATATATATCTGAGCGCAGAATAGACAGCAATCAATTAAAAGGACATATCGAAGTTACCGACCAAGAAGGTGATAGACGGGATGCCAAGCATCTAAGAGTGCTAATTCCGAGATTATTTTTAAATAAAGAGCAAATTGCTATTTTAGTAAGACCTTATAATTACCAATGTAGTAACCCTGATACAATTAAAGCTGTCATTGGGGCAACAGGCAAAGAAAGTTACATGGAAGATTTTGATGAAGACGCTTGGGATGCAATGCATGAGGTTGCACCAAAACTTTATAAACCTGAAGAGTGGAAACCAACAGAAACAGATTTAATACTTGCTAAACGGGGTGAATATAAGTTATATACAATTGCCATGTATCCCTTACGAGGGAATAGAGTTTTCTACACAGGTTTAAAGGCTGAAAAATTTGATAGGAAAAATGATTTAGGTGTCTGTGCGACTCTGGGTCATGGGGTTTATTTAACTAGCGGA
The DNA here is from genome assembly GCA_035291665.1 of Patescibacteria group bacterium. GTDB lineage: Bacteria > Patescibacteriota > Microgenomatia > UBA8517 > UBA8517 > DATDRP01. The sequence goes on from DATDRP010000006.1 coordinate 14,783, forward strand.
CAAGAAGTTGATGTTTATGTAGAAGGTCTGGTAAATTATGGAAGCATTTATGTGTTGAATAAAGGCAGCTCAGAGAAAGAAGCCCAAACCTTTTTAAATACTAATCTCCGTACACAAAAAACAGAAGTCTGATCTGAATAATTACTTTTTCCTTGACATTAAATAAGTGTTCTCTGTGTTAACTAATAAGTCTTTCTTCTCATTTACTCCTCATTTTTATACTTTGCAGATTTACAAACCGCTAATTCATATTTAAATTAAAGGCAGAATGAGGCAAGAGATAAAAAACTCCCGGAGTATAAACTTCTATTTGATTATAACAGCGTTCAAGAAAACTACGTTCAGTTAACATGAACGCAGATGAATTGAACTCTGATATGTCATCCTCCTTAAGGAAACCCCGTCTTTTAAGGCGGGGAGGATGTCATGACTTTTTCCACACACTGAAAGCCTCTATAAATCTTGATGATTTTATGTATAATTTCCTGATATGGTAAGAATTAAGTTAAAAGAGCTGGCAAAAAAGCTTTCCAAAGAACTTGCTGTTGCTCAAAAAAGATATAAAGAATCCAAATCTGACGCCGATCGGGTTTCCCAAGAGGCGGTTTCATCATGGTCATCGGCCGGTGATCGCGAATACAGCCAAGGCCAAGCTGAGATTCTGAAAGAGAATCTGGAAAGTATAAAAAGAATTCAGAAAGCCATTGAAAGCGCATTCGAAAAGGAATCCGTTGATAAAGTGGAAGCGCCTTCATATGTAGAAATCAATCTGAATGGCAGCGCAATGAATTTTTACCTTGTTAACGATCCGATCCATCTGGAAAACGTGAATTTTTTATCAGGGGAATCCGAAATAGGAAAGGTAATTATTGGAAAAGTAGTGGACGATGTTTTTGAGATAAAGCGGGAAAATACCGTTGTCCGCGGAAAAATAATATTTATCGGATAACTATGTGGGGTGAAGCGGAAAAACTATTAAAGAAAGATAAATACATCGGACCTCTTATTAAAAAATATGGACATTGCAGAATAGAACCGAGAATTCATACAGATTATTTTCAAGGTCTTGTTGGAGAAATTATTGGACAACAGCTTTCGGGGAGGGTTGCAGACGTAATTTATGAAAGACTAAAGAAAAAGGTGAAAGGCAGACTGACTCCTTCGAAAATATTATTAATTCCTGATCAAACATTAAGAGATTGCGGAATGGCTTGGGCTAAAGTAAGGTCAATTAAGGATTTAGCTTGGAGGATAAAAGAGAGGAAATTACAAATAAGAAAGCTGAACATATTACCCGATGATGAGGTAATGAGGGAACTTATTGCAGTAAAAGGAATTGGCCGTTGGACGGCAGAGATGTTCTTGATGTTTAGTTTGGGTAGGGAAGATGTTTTCCCCGATGATGATTTGGGGATCAGAAAAGGCTTCGAGAAAGCGACGGGTAAAAAATTTGATAAGGTAAAATCAGCCAAAATAGCTGAAAAACTGTGGAAACCACACAGAACATTCGCTTCTTGGTATTTATGGCGATCGCTGGAGAATAAATAAACCCGCCTGCCCCGAATAATAGCCCTTCCGATGCAAGGATGTAAACCTTGAGAGGAAGTAAAATCTGTTTGGGGGTATTTATGGCGGTCTCTTGAAACCTGAAAGTTTTGGTGTAACAATATCCGGGATGGATAAGGAGATTGCTGAAATAAGAAGACCTGAAAGGGAAGGGGCAATCTTTCTTATTTACAACAAAGGAAAAATACTTCTTGAAAAAAGAACAAATCCCGGCAAGTCTTATTTTGGATATACAATAATTCCAGCCGGGAAAGTTGATAAGACAAGCGGTGAAACCGCTTCAATGGCAATAGATCGTGAAGTTTTGGAGGAATGCGATGTGGTTGTGAAGAAAAAAGTATTTTTGGATAAGTTTCTGCATACAACAATTTCGAATATGCTATATGAAACAGAAGCATACTTGGTAACGGAATATGACGGTGTTATAAGAAATGTGGAAGGAAAGTCTGAACATGTTTGGGTTGATATTGGGAGGGCGGAAGAATATTTACCCTTTGCAGATTCAAAATATATTGTTACTCTGGCGAGAAAGTTACTTAGCCAAAACAGTTAAGGGATTAACTGGCTTCCCGTTATCGCGGATTTCAAAATGAAGATGGTCTCCGGATGCTCTTCCTGTTGCCCCCATTTTACCGATTTGGGTATCAAGAGTAACTTCTTCATTTGGCTCTACTAATATTTTTGATAAATGTGCGTACAAAGATGTGATGCCGTCTCCATGATAAATTAAAATTGCGTTTCCATAGCCAACGCGTGAGTAATTTATTGCTTGGACTTTTCCTCCCATGAAAGGGTAAATTGAGTCTCCGGTTAAACCGTCAAGATCAATCCCGGGATGGTAAAAACGATAACCTTGTGTCATTTTTACATTTTTAACCGGATACTGAATACCGGATTTTGTTTCCAGAACGAACGGAGCTTTTGTCAGAAACTCCTGCTCTTCACTCTCGCTTATTGCAGCGGGAAATTGGAAAAGGTTTGTTGCTAAAAGAGCTGCCGCCAGGTTCATTCCAAGGATTTTCTTAATCTTAGAGTTTTCAAATATGAATCTGAATGCCCTTGACACCTTGTTGCCCTTTTTTGCACGCAAAATCCTGCCCGAGGTAGGAAGAAGAGGTTGGGCGTTTTGGCTTTTTCGGTTTTTGGTAACAGAAAAATTAAGCCGGTACCTTCGAGGCAAATTAACTGTTAGTTTTATCATAGTACCCGTAAACGGCGTCTACGGGAGTGACGTTCTTTTTTTAATATTTAATCAAAAAGAAATCCTGCCAATAAAACAATATAAGGCAGGATCCAAAATAATCAAAAAAAATCTCGCATCAAAAAGCGAGATGTGTGTATTATATCCCATTTCAGACACAAAAAGCAAGTTGACATGCGAGTCTTCTTGAATATTTGAAGAAGAAAGTAAAAGGTTTAATAACGGGAAGAAAAAAATGAGTCTTGTAGTATAATAAGCCTGAAAATGCGGTCCAATCAAACTCAAAGATATTTCCGGAATTTCATAAAGAAAATACCCAATCTGTCGGGAAAAGAGAAGGATGTGCTTTTGAAACGCCTACGGAGAGAGACTTTGGAAAATATAGGGAAACCATTCAAATTAACTGAAGGAAGGATACGGCAGATCGAACACACTGCATTGGTAAAGCTTAAAAGTAAAAAAAGACAGCTGGCTTTGTTTAGAAAACTTTTTTCTTCAAGTAAGTAGTAAACGAGTTTTTTTTGTGATGAGGCCGGAAGGGGAATCGAACCCCTGCATCGCGGTTTTGCAGACCGCAGCGTTTCCACTTCGCCATCCGGCCGTATAATCCCAACCAAGCTGTATTTTAGCCTATTTTGTTTTTAATTGAAAACCCTCCGCTTTCGCGGAGGGTTAGAAATTTAAAAGTTATATAAAAGCTGTTTCAAAACTCGTCCTTCGGTCTCGTTTTGGGCGCCTTCGGCAGGCTTATATGAACAGTTTTGAAACGGGTTCATAATAATTACTTTTTAGCTTTTGCTTTAACAGTAATTTTTCTCGGTCTTGCAGCTTTAGTTTTTGGAATCCGGACTGTCATGACACCATCTTCAACTTCAGCATCGGCTTTATCCCATTGTCCGCCGGAAAGAGCGCAAGTGTAGTAATATTGAAAAGATGAAGCAGTGTATGAACCTTTCTTTTTAGATTCCTCACTTTTTTCCGCCTTGATTGTCAGAACTCCGTCGTCAATGTGGACTTCAACGTCACCTGCGGGAATACCCGCAACAACGGCCTCGACGACAATATCTTTATCTGTTTCATGAACTTTCAAACCCCGCTGAGATGAAAATGAAAGATCATCGAAATCATCCATGAAGCGTGGGAATGACAAAAGATTTCTGAAAGGATCTCTTCGTACTAGATCTACCATATTGTTCACCTCCTTCCTTATAGAGCGTGAGAGTATAAGAGTAGAAGAGTGTAAGTATTTCTCACCCACACTTTCCTGATCTCAAGCTCTTATGCTCTAGTGCATACATTGGCACTTACATACTCCGAGTGCTAATTAATAATAAAAAATTAGAACCAGGTTGTCAAGAGTAAAGCTATTTGTTAAACTCCATCATGCATTATGAATAAAACCAGAATTATACTCATAGTAGTTTTGGTTCTTTTGGTTTTAGCAGGAGTGGCTTTGGGAATATTTACTTTTTTTCTTCCTAAAAAAGCAGGTCTTACGGTTGAAACAAATCCCGTTTCTACAGTTTTCGTCAATGGGGAAGAGATGGGAAGGACTCCATATAAAATTACACTCAGTCAAGGCGAAATTACGTTAAAACTCGTACCGGATTCGTTCGGGTCACCGCTTATTCCATACGAAACAAAGGTTGAGCTTGTTGCCGGCGTCGATACAGTTGTAAGAAGGATATTTGACAGCACTGATGAATATTCCCAAGGTGAGATAATATCATTTAATAAGACCTATAAAAATGAGACCGGAATCCTTGTGGTTAGCGATCCGGAAGGTGGTCAGGTGGTTATTGACAGACAGGTGAAAGGATTTGCACCATACACCTCAACAGACATCACTCCCGACACGCACTCGATTACTGTTGAAGCAAAAGGCTACCTTTCAAGAACAATATCTGTAAAGTCTGAACTTGGTTATAAATTAATACTTTCGGTTAAACTTTCAAAAGACTCAACTGCATCAACTGAAAAAGCAAAAGATCCGGTGGTCAAAGCAAAGGAGAAGAAAGAAGTTGAGATATTGAATACCCCAACCGGTTTTTTAAGGGTCAGAAAGGAAGCGACAGCCTCTTCAGAAGTGGTGGGACAAGTCAATCCGGGGAAGCAATATGAATTGGTTGAGGAAAACGATGACGGATTGTGGTATAAAATCAGTTTTGATGAAGATAAGGTTGGATGGATTTCATCTCTGTATGCAAAAAAAACAACTACTGCAACATCTTCAGGTGGCGTGAGGTAATGGGAGTTTAGGTTGCTGCGTAAAATACCCAAAGGACCACCATCAACCATAACCCGACAGAAGCAAGAAGTCCTTTATCCGAAAGCAGAAGCTTTTCCGGCGCTTCGCTTTTATCTTCAAAAATCAGGCTTTCATATCGCATTATGCCGAATATGGTTAGGGGAATTGTTGCCATCAATAGCTTGTCGATTGTTGTTGTTCTTGAAATTTCAGCGAGTAATAACCAGAGGTTTAGTGATGCTCTGGGGGATTCAAAAAACGCAAACAATGACCAGCTCATCCAGGCGGCGTTCCCAAACATCGTAACGTAAGAATTCAAAAGCTCACGGCTATATTTCGATAAACTTTTTCTGGTCGTTCCGTTTTCCTTGATCGTATTAAGCTCGCTTCTTCTTTTACCGGCAGCCAGGAATAGTGCCACCGATATCACACAGAGTAAAAACCAGACAGATAAATGAGCATCGATCACGAATGCTCCGGCATAAATTCGTATGACAAAACCGATAGCGATAACCAGGATGTCGATTGTTGTTTGGTTTTTCAAAACCAAACTGTAAAGAACTTGGAGAATGAGGTATGTCAGTATCGATATCTGAAACAAGTGATTCAATCTGGTGGCAAACAGTACTGACAAAAGTGCCAAACCAACAGCCTCTATGAATGCCACATTCACCGGCAATTTACCCGATGCGATCGGACGATTCTTTTTGATTGGATGAAGCCGGTCCTGTTTTTGATCAACAATATCGTTGAAAATGTACGTCGCTGAGGTTGCAAAGTTAAAGGCTATAAATGCCCAAATTACTTTAATGAAAAGGGAAGAGTCGGTAAGTCTGGAAGTGAAGATTAACGCGGCAAAAATAGATAGATTTTTGATCCAGTGAACTGGTCTGGCCACCTTCAGTGCTTCGAACGATAAGTTAACCATAGTAAAAATCCTCCAAGCAAAATGATCAATCCAATAATAGCATACAATTTGTAAGAAGAGTTGAGATTTATCGCTATTAATCCGAGAGTAGCTGTTGCCACCCAATAGAAATAGCTTACTTGTTTTTTGGAAAATCCCTGATCCAAAAGTTTATGGTGCAAATGTCCCCTGTCTCCCCAAACAGGCGACTTTCCCGATAAAACCCTCCTTATTATTGTGTATGAAGTGTCAATTAATGGAACTCCCAAAACAACTATTAATGTCCCGACCTTAGTTGTTGAAAGAATCGAAAGAATTGCGAGGAAATATCCGGCCAAAAGCGATCCGGAGAACGAAGGCATAATTTTTTGAGGGAAAATGTTGAATGGTAAAAAGCCTAAGAAGGCTCCGGCAACAATTGCTGCAAGTATGATTACCGACCATTGCGCGATGTCGGCGGAATATCTTAAAGACAAAACGGCAATAGTAAGGGCTGCAATCGCCGTCACTCCGGGAAGCTGGCCGTCGACGCCCTTTGCTCCCATGTTGAGAAAATTCATCAAGGCCACGATCCAAAAGAGCGTAAATAAACTAAAAACCGGTCGCAAGATATAAAGATTACCGAACAAATTTAATGCATAAGACGGGGTTGTCAGATCAATTGTTCCCGATGCAAAAGGATTGGTAAGAAAAGCAACACCGACTCCCGAAAGAGTCGGAATTAAGGCAATGAGTATTTGAAGAAAAATTCTGTGGTAAGGGTTAAGGTTAAATTTATCATCAACAACTCCGAGAATAGTAAGAAGTGTCGCACCGATTAGTATAGAAATAATATATTTATCAGCAGGTAAGAAAATAATTGTTGAAATTAAAAGTGCGAAAAAAATTGAAAGCCCTCCGCCCCTTGGAGTTGGGTAGGTATGGATAACTTTAGGGTGAATATTTCTCTTCGGATCGTCAATAATCCCAATTTTGTAGGCAAATTTAATTGCATATGGAGTTGCCAAATAAGAAATCACGGATGATACCAAAAAGGGTGCGATGAAAAGGCTGAGTATATTTTGCATTAAAATATTCCGATCAAAAATACGATTTTCACTACTGTAATAATTGACATAATGGTAGTGAAGTAAGATGCGATGATTAAAACTCTTTTTAAATAATTATTTTCTGTGATCATCGCCAATATATTGTTAATAATGATGATTAAAAGAGAAATAATTAAAGGGATAATAATTTCCAAGGGCATAGCTAGTTGTTTTGTGCTTCTCGGCAGTCCGTAGTTTAGAGGTATTTCAGGGGGGAGATTTTTTTGAAAAAGAAGTACTCCGATAATGACAATAATATTAGCTAATAGAAATGAAAAAGTTAGAGTAATAAAGGGGAGTTTAGAAAGTTTTACGGTTTTAATTTCCTTTTTTTTCCCTCGAGCAATCGGTAACTTTTTTCTCATGGGATTTTCATTGATTTCTCATTAAAATTCTTGAGCGTAACAAGTTTAGTTAAAAAGGTTTTAATAATCAAATTATAAAGAGACTTTCATTAGTATCCAAACTTGTGATCCGTCAATTTCTTCCACCATAAGATACCTTGTAAGAATTAATTTCCTGACGGATTTAGGTAATTCTGAATTTTTCAAAACGACAATCGCTTTCGGTGGATGGGCTGAAAGATCCCGGTATAAAGCCTCATCTGAATAAAAATCTTTGATGTGATAACCAGCAACATACTTCATGGGTGGAAGGCGTTTTGTTAGTGCATAAATCTGACCGCTGTCTTCCCAGACAAACACGGAATCGTCTTTTGATGTGACTTGGTTTATGATGGCTGCAATTTTGTAGTTTGTCAGTGTATTACCTCCAAAAGTTTCAAGGTATTGGTTTTTGTCATATTTTCCGCTGGCAAGTGCGAGGAAGTTGCCGTAATAGTTGGCGGAATGGTAATTCCAAAATTTAAAGTAAAAAGGGATAAAAGAAAATAAAAGCAGCGGAAATATTACTAACACCTGCTCAATTGAGTCGTAAGTAAAAAGCATCGAGAAAAGGATTGATAGCGGGACGATTGTCTCCACAAGGTAATGCGGATATGGCCTTTCCGAGAGCGTTACTCCAAACAAAGCGAAAGTTAACCAAGATACAGTAAACAAAAAAGGCCAGGAAAACTTTTTTCTCTTTATGACCAGAATAAGATTTATTATTGCAACAACAAAAGCCCTTGTCAGAAGTGGAGCATTTTTAACAAGAAAGGGTTCCTTGACATCATCCGGCCTCCAGCTGGAAAGGTAGCCAAAATTTTGTAAATAGGCCGCGACCAAATACTCTTTGAAGGCTCCATTGAGTGCATACCATATAAATGTAAGAAAGATTGGTCCGGCAACACCAGCGGAAAGAATGAGTGTTTTTTTTGCAACTGAAAACAAGTGTTTTCTTGACAGCTTATCTCTGGAAAGCCAGTAAATAACTATTGCCGGAATATCAAAAACAGCCGGCATCTTAAAAAGTGAAGCAATGGAAAAAAGCACCCCGGCAAAAATCAGGTTTGCTGTTGAATTTTTACGGAATAATAAAATATAAAACGCGATTATTGTCGGAACAATCATGAAGAGTTCAGCGTTTGCAATATTGCCTTCAAAAAAAGGTAAAGTTGTAAGAATCGCATATACCAAAAGTGCTGCTTTTTGTGAAATTTGATTTCTTGGGAAAAGTAGTTTTATAAATTTGTAAAAAACAATTACTCCGAAGAGTTGGACGACCGCAAGGATAGCCTTAAACCAAAAAATGTTACCGGCAATTGCAGCTGTGAGGTAAAGAAGAGGAGGCTTGTTGTCATGAACGTCCTTGTAAAGAGTCAGGCCTTTTTGAACCGCATTTCCCAGAGTGAGATATATCGTTTCGTCTCCATAGGAGTATGGTTCAAAAAAAGTCGGAATCCGAAAAATTAAAACAGCAAAAAGAATTAAATAAACCCAAGTCGGGATGTGAATTAGATTTTTAAGTTTTATAAACATATTTTTTCCGGAATAAACAGATAAGTAATAAAATTACAACGGTCTGAACGAAAACCTTCAGAGAATTCTTGCGATTCGACGTCATAACTTGTTACGCGTTACTTGTTTCGTATCACTTTTTTCATTTCGTATATACCATACAAACTTCAGGTTTCCCAAATCTTTAACTTCCTGCTCCCGGAATTCGGGAAGCGTGATTTCACTTAATGGACCGCTTGTCGTAACTCCCACCCGGTTAACATCAGGAGGAATATTCCTGACAATATCTTTTTCTTCCATTAACGCCGTCCCGACATAAAAAGGAAGTTCTACATTTCCCGGAACATAAATTGGCGAATCAAAACCATAGAACTTTGTTTCCCAAAGGTGGTGAGCCGATCCGTTCCAGTTTATTAAAAAATCATTTACTTTTCTGGTTTGAGAAACATAAACTCCCAGCTCCTTAAACGGAAGCTTTGCAGGATGAAAAAAGTAGTTAAGGTCAATAACAATAAACAGAAGCAGTGTTGCAAGGAAGGGGAATATAGAAAGCTTACTTCTGGATGAAGCTAAAATAATTCCTACTGCAGGAATGGTATACAAAAGATACCGGTTATAAAAAATTGAAGTAAATTTTTGTGAAATCAGCCAAGCCAGAATAATCGGTCCCAAAAACCACATCAGAAGGAGTATTGTTTTTTCTATTGACTTCCACCAACGCCTCACCAGAAGCGTGGCAAAAACAGTATAAAGGGCAATCTGAAAGAGTGGATATTCAGTCAAAGGCAATTTAAGCTTGTCGTTTCGGATTCCCTGTGCAAGATAATCGTAAATTATTGTTCGAAGGTCTCCCGGAGTTGGCGTGCCGAGCCAGAAACCGCCTTTTACCATGGTTACTTGTCTATAAAGAGGCATCAGCCAGGGGATATAAAGTAAAGCAATAATAATAAACGCCTTAAAAACCATCTTCGAGGTTTTTCTTTTCCCGAAAAAAAATTCCTTAAGAAACCACAGTCCTTGGATAATTACTGCAAAAAATGCAAAGTGGTGCGAATAGATCGCCCAAAGGGTGAAGAAAACGTAACCAAGAAAATTTACCCAAGGTTTTCCTTTCAGGGAGTATATTCGTATGAAAAAATACATGGAAGCGGTAACCCCGAGTGCCATGATTGAGTACATTCGCCCCTCAAAGGCATAAATGAAAAAGAAGGGGTTGAAGAATGTGATAAGCGCAGCAAATAAACCTGTTTTTTTACTCCAAATTAATGACCCAATGAGATATACAAATAGTATAGCCAAAAGGTAATACAAAAACACCAACCCGCGAATTACTATTTCACTAGTACCAAAATATTGAAATGCCAAGTGTTCCGTAATGTTAAAAAGTGGGGGCGAGGTATCCCGGGAAATTATTTCAATAATCTCAAGGATAGGCTTCATCGAAAGAACCGCCGAAAACCCTTCATCACCCCAAATGGATTGTGTAAAGACAGTATCTATCATATTAGATTAAATCCTTCATTTACCCTTCCGTAGTCCCGCAAGACGCGACGAAGGAGGGTCTCCCCAGATGCTTTGTGTGAACACATTATTTAACATAAATTAGCTTATACTCATTCAGTTTACCATGCCTGAGTGATTAGAAGCTATTTCAAAACCCACGGGTTTTTTAAACGCTTTGCGAGCTTATAGCATCTCAATTCAAAACTTCTGCCGAATTTGTGTCAAATTCTTGCAGGTTTTGAAATGAGTTGTAGAAAGAAGTCTGATTTTTCATGAGATTAGAGCAATGTTAGCAAACAGACTTCATTTGAAACTTTCAATATTGCTTAAATATACCTGAGAAAACTGAAGATAATTATTGGCGTTTTAATCAGATAATTTCGCAGATTGTAATATTCATTTCGCTTTTGTATATTATTTAACATGCTGGAAAATCTGCCTGAAAGCGATAAGCCACAAATCTTTGGATTTACGTCACTCGTTATTTTACCGATCATAGTTATTCTGTTGCTGGTTGGAATATTTTTTTGGAAGTTTTATGGTTTTGGAAACTTAACAAATATTACCAATTCAGGAAAAAGGTTGCTTAATTGGAATCAGGAAAATTCGACCACAGCACTCTCTTCGGGTCAGGCAGTAAATAATCCGAAGACATTCGAATTTCAGGAAATTACAATTCCGGACTTGAGAGCACGTACCTATCAAAGTAAATTGGGGGGACTGGAAATATTTTCCGAGGGTCCAAACTACACAAGTTATTTGACGAGCTACGATTCGGATGGGTATAGGATTAACGGTTTTTTGACAATTCCAAAAGGCGGTTCCGCAGGTGAAAAATTTCCGGCTATTGTTTTTGTCCATGGATATATTCCGCCAACTTTGTATAAAACGACAGTTAACTATATTTCTTACGTTGATTATTTGGCGAAAAACGGATTTGTTGTTTTTAAGATCGACCTTCGGGGTCATGACGAATCAGAGGGTGGTGCAGGAGGGGCTTATTATTCGGATGATTATGTTGTCGACACGCTTAATGCGGTCGATGCACTGAAAAAAAGCGATTTTGTTGATCCTGGAGCGGTTGGACTTTGGGGTCATAGCATGGCAGGAAATGTTACATTCCGAAGTTTTGTTGTAGCAAAAAACATTCCGGCAATTGTGATCTGGGCTGGAGCAGGGTATACATATACCGACCTTCAAGATTACATGATTAATGATAATAGCTACCAGCCTCAACCAACCGGTACACAAAGAGCTCGCGACAGACAAAGATTAAGAGATGCTTATGGCGATTTTGATCCGGAAAATTGGTTTTGGAAACAGGTTCCTGCGACAAATTATCTTGATGGAGTGACGGGAGCGATTCAACTCAATCATGCTGTTGATGACAATGTTGTGAGCATTGATTACAGCCGGAATTTGATGAAAGTCTTAGACGATTCTCAAATAAAGCATGAGCTTAATGAATATCCGATCGGAGGGCACAATCTCACAGGGTCAAGTTTTAACCAAGCAATGCAGAAGACGGTTGAATTTTTCAAAACAAACTTACCTTAGGTGTGTTTGACGTTATTCAAATTGGAATTACTCAAATATGCTTGAAGTTTTTTAGTAAATTCAGAATCAGGTAGTTCCTGTTTGGCCAGATTCAGTAGTTTTTCAGCCTCTTCCCGCGAGGCGGGTCGATTAACAGATTTTATAATATCGGTAACCTCATGAACGAAAAGTGATTCTTTATCATCTCTAACCCAGCCGGTTTTGCCGGGTACTAAACTTCGGCCGAAATTAATTGATGAGTAAGTAAGCCGGGACTTTAGCGGCAAGTCTTTAATTAAACAAATTCCCATACCGTTTCCCCATAAATTCAAACGATTAGCCTCAATCATACTTGGGATTATACACCGATTGAATGATTATTTTATTGTTTGATATGTATTCATTTTGGCCTCGTAAATATTTGATATAATTCACATCGTATGATTAAAGTCGAAAACTTAAGTTTTTCTTATGGTGAAACACCTTTGTATGAAGGGGTGAGCTTTATTGTCAGTAATGGCCAAAAGACCGGCTTGGTGGGTCCCAACGGATCCGGAAAATCGACCCTCCTTAACATATTGACCGGGAAGGAAGAAGGGCACGTCGGGAAAGTAATGGTTCAGGGGACAGTAGCATCCGTTCCCCAGGAAATAAAATACGATCCCGTAATGGAAAGCTCTGAAACAGTGAAAGTGTATGTTGACCCGAATAATAACTATGAGGAATTTGAGCTTTTGAAACTTTTTGCCGGTCTTGAACTTGAAACAAAACTTCTGGATAAACCGCAAACTCTAAGCGGCGGGCAAAAAACAAAACTTTCCCTAGCCCGGGCACTTCTTTCCAATCCGGATATCCTATTGTTAGACGAACCGACAAATTTTATGGACACCGCCGGTAAACATTTTGTGATGAATTTCTTAAGCGAATATCAAGGAACCGTTATTGTTATTTCGCATGATTTGGATTTAATGGACAATGCGATTGACAAAGTGTTGGCGGTTAATCCAGCTCAAAGAAAAATTGAAGAATACAAAGGCAATTATTCAAGCTATATCAGGTTGAAAAAAGAGAAAGAGGAACTTCTGAAACGCCAGGTCCTTATTAAGAAAAAACACATAGAACAGATGGTGTCAGGATTAAGCAGGATGAAAAAAATGAGTGCAAAACAGAAAACAAAACAAAGAAGAAGAATTGAAAAAGAAAAAAGAGAACTTCCAGAACTACCACCGGAGGTGAGAGCAATAAAAATCAAACTTCCTGAACCGGCGAGAGTTGGTGAAATACCAATAAGATCAATCGGAATTTCGAAATCTTACGATGGGGAGAAAGTTTTGGGAGACATTAATTTTTCAATAAAGCGCGGAGAAAGAATTGCACTTTTGGGACCGAACGGATCGGGGAAAAGCACTTTCATCAAGATTCTAATGGGGATAATAAAACCGGATGGGGGAGAAGTGATAAAAAATGAAAGTGCAAAAATAGGTTATTACTCCCAGGAGTTCGAAACATTTGATTTCCAGAAATCAGTATTAGAATCTTTTTGTGATGGAACAAAAAAAGATGAATGGTTTGCCAGATCTTTTTTGGGTAGATATATGTTTTTGCAGGATAAGGTTTTCCAAAATGTCGGTAGTTTGTCGGGAGGAGAGAAAACCCGCCTTTCAATTGCTATCCTGACAGGTTCAGACAATAATCTTTTAGTTCTTGACGAACCGACAACTTATTTGGATGTTATCTCCCAAAGGGTAATTCTGGATGCTTTGAAGGATTATACCGGAACCATGATCGTCGTATCCCATACACCGGATTTTGTAAAAGAGTTGGAGCCCGTTAAAGCATATCTTTTCCCGGAAGAAAAGATGATTTACTGGGAAGATGGGCTTTTAGATAAAGTATTAGAAGTATAATATAATCTATAAATTAATTATTAATTGTGTCTGTAAATATTACATATTTTGTTCACGGAACCACCATAGATAACGAGAAGGATATATCCTCGGGTTGGTCGGATGCCGAACTTTCAAAATTAGGCAAAAAACAATCAAGAGAGTTGGTTGAAAAAATAACGAATATTAAATTTAATGTTATATTTTGTTCAGACCTCAAAAGAGCCGTTGACTCTGCAAATATCACCTTCGGTAGGAACGTTGAAATTATTAGTGACGCGAGATTACGGGAATGTAATTATGGAGATCTTAACGGCATGCTTTCGAATGTAGTCGAACCGCTTCAGGAAGAAAATATTACAAAAAGATTTCCCAATGGTGAGAGTTATGAAGATGTTAAAGAAAGGATTCAGCATTTTTTGGAATTCTTAAAAAAGAATTATGATGGTAAACATATTGGGATTGTCGTCCACAAAGCACCTCAATTAGCTCTTGACGTTTTGCTAAAAGGAAAAACTTGGGAGCAAGCATTTGCAGAGGATTGGAGAAAGAATAAAGCCTGGCAACCAGGTTGGGATTATCTTCTCGAATAATTTGCTATGGAACGTCTGACGTTCTCTGAGGAAGGTTTGACGTTCTTCAAACTAACTTTGAAGAGTATTTAAAGATTTTCAAGTTTTAAGCAATTTTCTTTTGGCGTCTTCAGCAAGTTGGTGGTACTCGTCAACGATTGGTGTAACCAATTCCAGTCCTGTATCGAGATCTATACTCGTGATTACACCTATTATTCCACCATCTTCTGTAACAACAGCGGCACCACTTGAACCACCCCCCGAATTCATTGTTGTCTTATAACACAAATTACCATCATAATCTTTTGCATAAATATTTTCTGATAAATTAAACTTAAGCGGATTGATTCTGTCGTGTTTTTCAGCACTTCCTGCGAATGCGAGCGAGTACAATAGATCATGTGAATTAGGTGTCCAATTATCTTTTATTGGAATTACAGGTAATTTGGTATCTTGAAGTATATTATTTAAACGAAAAGCTAACACTCCGATATCTTTTTTGTTGTGTGATGCGGTAACAAATTCATTTTTAGGAATTTCAATCAGTTTGCGATTTAGATGTGGTTGGAAAATATTAATATGTTCCGCATGTTTAAGTTCCTTTATAACATGCTTAGCCGATAAACACATTCCTATATTTGTTATCTTGTCCACTTCCATCAATGTGGTTGATCCAAATCCAATTAGAGTGTCATTTGTTATTAAATCCAGAACTCCTGCTGTTTCTATTATTTTTTCAGGTATCAGTAACATTTCTGGGATAGTGCCTACGGGGCGTGTAATGTCAGTTGCTTTTACTGATGCTTCCGCTACATTTCTAAAATTGATCACATTCACCATATCAATAAATTTATTGACCATGTCACTAACCACATATGTAATAGCACCCCCATAGAGAATTATTTTAATTGCGTTTTTTCTACCTATTGGATTGGTTTCTTTAGACATATCGGTCATTATATCCTATAAGATCTTTTTATTGAAGTTTGTCTTCAGATAAGCCTCTGAATCCTTCGACAAAACTTAAGCTCGTGATAAAATCATGTCTCATGAAAGAGCAATTATTAATATGTTCAGGAGAACATTGGGAAGGAAATGATTTGATGGGGATAAGCATTCATATTAATAAGCTTGATGGGGATAATTTGGGAAACTTTGTGGGGTATATGAGTATAAAACCAATGGGTATAAATACGGCTGTTGAGATTGCTATGCGATCCTTAGAACAATGTGGTTATAAGACGCTAGCGATTAAGGATGGTAAATTAATTGATAGTGACGGACAAAAAATAAATGCACCTTTTATAAAAAAATAATTTGCTATGGAACGTCTGAAGTTCTCCGAGGGAAGTTTGACTGAGCCCAGTCAAACTGGGTTGTCGAGCTAGACTCGATCTGACTTGGTTTGACGTTCTTCGAATTAACTCAAAGTCGGTGTTATTTATGCATTTCTTTCTGCAAAACTTTGATTTCTGATATTAGTTTTTTAGAAAACGATTTGGGGTATTTTTTTAGTAGCTCCAACTCGCCTGCATTCCTATTTGTTTTGGACATACCCCTTTTGTGTTTATCCTGAAACGCTTGCCATTTTTTGTATCCGCTTTCAGTTAAGTGCATTGACCCTGTACACTTTTTGCTTTTGCAGAAACATCGATGAGGGCAGGGATTGCAATTCATTTTTGGGGGAAGCAGATAGGAAATGGTTAACTCACTACCTTTCCTGATATTTTTTAAAGCAAAAACAACGGTGTGGTTTTTGTATTTTATAATCCAGCAGTTTGGGGAGCAGGAGTGGTTAAGAAGGTGTACTCCGGATATTTTTAAGTCGGGGTAAATACCCAACTCATCGTTGTAATACATTAAATAAAGTTCTCTCTTTTCTTTGTCAAAATCGAAATCTAATAGCTGCACTAATTTACCCACATAATCACCGATGAGTGCTCCCTGTCTAATTGGTTTTCTGGCAAAAACACCCCTTCCTTTATTCTTAGTCTTTCTGATTTTCCAGAAACTAGCAGGTATTAAAAACATAAGTCAATTTAGCATACATTTTCAATTTTAGTTCTTGTTTGTCTTCAAATTAGCTCCGAAACCTTGTTATAATTCCATGATGAATACTAAAGAGATTTTTATTAAAGCAGGCGCTTTTCATAAAGGGCATGTTGAATTTAAAAACGGAATGCACGGTGATGGGTGGTTGCAAAAGGATTTGGTTGTAAAAAACCCTATATTCCTTGACGACGTAGCAAAACTTCAGGCAGAGAAAATACTGGAGAGTTATCCTAACGTAGATTTATTAATGGGACCGATAACTGGAGGGGCAATTATTGCAAGCCACGTCGCAAAATACATTCATAAAGAATTTGGTGTTATCTTGGGTAAACAAGACCCTGTACTATTTCACGACATGAATATTCCAACCCCAGGAGATAAGGTTGTAATAGTTGAAGATATTATTTCTAGTGGCACTGATATGAAAAGGTATCTCAACTTTTTCAAAGAAAAGAATGTGGAAGTTGTCGGGGTAAGTACATGGCTTAATAGACAAGAAAATATATTTAATGGAGTGAAAGTAATCAGTTTGCTGGGAAATAATTTTAATCTTTTCCCAAAAGAGGAATGCCCTTTTTGTGCCAAAGGAGAAAAAATTGAATTTGTAAATGTTAGAGAATAATGTGTCTTCAAATTATCTCCAAAATGAATTCATGATAAAATACGCCTTACTATTCGGATGAGTATGACTGTAGAAACTGAGACAGTAAGACAAATATCGTCAGTTGGCAGGGTTCTAACGTCTTACAAAGATTTAGACGGAAAATTAATATCTTTGTTACTTGCTCCGGATGAAGCCAATAAAATTTCAATAGTTGGTTTTAAACTATTTTTCCCAAAGGATAATGACGAAGTATACTACGGGTTCTTGTGCTCTCCCTACATCGCAAAGAATGTTGCCTTTTCTTTTGATGAATCAGAAAACTTATTAGTTACACACCCATTGGGGAAAAACATTAGCTTAGGAAACCCCAGTCTTGGAGGATTGAGTCCGAATGGAGACTATAAAGTAAAGGATATCGAGGGTGGAAAGTTGGGATCAGGACTGAGGGCTTTTTCGGGAAGAAAAAGACGGGAATTAGGTTTGGAATACAGAAGTTTATTTGCCGATCCGATTGTTGACAATGGAAATAGATCTGTTGTACTTAGCGGTCTTTATTATGATAGTGGTAAGAGATTAAGAGTTTTAAAACTGGTTAAAACATCGCGCACTGGTTCTTATAATTTTTTAGCAGAAGAAGTGATGGAGATCATCAATAATGGGAAGACTTGAGGAGGGTGATTTGTCCTGGGGACGTTTGATGTTCTTCAAATTAGATTTTTTCATATAATTATGTAAATGGGATGTAAGGAAGAACCAATTTCCTTTTCAGAATTCAGATGTGACGGACACACGCGTTTTTTCTACCATCTCTTGATATAATTTATAAATGGCTTACGAATTATCAGATGATTTTAAAAGCCTTAATAAAAATATTTGGTCGTCGAAACGTTTAACGAAATCAAATTGGAAAATTTCAAAGTACCAGGGGAAATCTGCAATTCAAATTACAGTGCACAAAGGTGATTATCAAATGGATGGTGGGGATGGTCATTTAACAGATAGAGCAGAATTAACAGAAGAAAAGTCTTTATGGGTACCGACCGGAACACCAATTTGGTATTCATTTTACTTTGTTTTTCCGAAAGATTTTTTAATTCAGGATAACAGACTTGTGTTTGCACAATGGAAGCAGTCAACCCAAGAACCGGAATCTCCATTTTTATCGTTCAGATATGTGGATGGTAAACTATATTTTCAGATTGTATACAATGATGAAAGAGAGAAATTTTATTGTACGGAAAAAGAGTGGCGTGGGAATTGGCACAACGCACTTGTTTATTACAAACTAGACTCAAATTTTCGGGGAGAAGTAAAAGCATGGGTGGATGAAAAAATAATTTCAGATTATTCAGGTAGATTGGGTTCCTCTCAATCTATATCCGATCCTTACTTCAAGATGGGATTATATAGAGATCAAATTGAGGAACATCAGACAATTTATCTTGCAGATTTTAAACGTAGCACTTCAAAAGAATTTTGTGAAAAAATATAAAAACTCTTAACTTTTTAATCTGCGTTCAAGAAAACCCCGCCCTTTAGGGGTGGGGGATGTCATAAATGTTAGTATTTCTGTGCCCTGACGATTAATGTTGCTCCGAGTGTGGGGAATAAACCTGTCAACAGTTTTGAAAACAGATGCATCCTCCGATTGCCAAACTCGATTGTGATTGCTTGCGTACGAAGTTTTATATTATTAAACCCGCACAAAATTAACGCATTTTTTAAAGAATCAAATGTGAACGGTCGTATATGTAGATATAAAAACGGATGAATCGGGGTGGTGTGGCGAGGTGACTTTCCGAATAAAAACTTTATTCTATCATCGACCCTTGCAAGATTTGGAGTTGTAAGTATTAAATATCCTTTCGATTTAAGAACACGATTTATTTCGTTGAGAAACTTTTTTGTATCGATTAGATGCTCAATTATTTCTCCTGCAAAAACAAAATCGAAACTTGCGTCATGATATGGAAGAGTTTTGGAAACATCGCCAAATTTTGTGATTACTCCTCGTTTTTCGGCTTCTTTTAAGGCATCTTTTGCGCCGTCAATACCATAAACTTTAAGTCCGAGTTTTTTTATTATTTTTTCTTCGTATAATCCAATTGAACAGGCAATGCTTAAAAGCCTTTGCGGTTTTTTGTTGTTTACAACTTCTTTTATTAAATCAATTGCGATGTCTCCTCGTTTTTGATGAGTCTCACTAAAGAGATATTCTGTCTCTTCCTTTTTGTTATATTCGTGGGTGTTGTAATCAAAAAGAGTATCCACTGAGTGAAGTATAACATTGTAAAAAAGAATCCACTTACTTTTCGGCGATGATAGTTAATAAGAGAAGATATTATGAATCCCATGTTAAAATATATTCATGACATGTCCGAAATGTGGAAAGAAAATGTTTCTGAAAGGTAAAGACTTTAGTTATGACTATAAAGTTAAACCAAAGAAGAAATACAAAAGGAGTATTTACTGGTGTAAGACAGATGATGTTTGGGTAAATTTGGAAACCCCTTATAAAAAATAGATTTTCATTTCCTCCGCACTTTTTCTGTAGGACTGAGAAATTAACTGTTA
Source organism: Patescibacteria group bacterium (assembly GCA_035291665.1). GTDB lineage: Bacteria > Patescibacteriota > Microgenomatia > UBA8517 > UBA8517 > DATDRP01. The sequence continues at coordinate 34,418 of DATDRP010000006.1, forward strand.
TATTTTAAATTAAAACTTGTATAGTAAATAAAAGTTGACAAAGAAAGTACGTTCAATTTGATGAATCAAACAGTTCTAATTAATCATCCAATAGTTGCTGCGCTTTTTGCCGGCCTTTTTGCTTGGGGAATAACGGCGCTAGGCGCGGCGGGTGTATTTATCTTTAGAGCGGTGACACAAAAATTATTGGATGCGATGCTTGGGTTTGCCGCTGGAGTCATGATCGCGGCCAGTTTTTGGTCTCTACTTGCTCCTTCTATAGAACTCAGTGAACAGTTAGGTGTGACAAAATGGGTACCCCCTGCGGTAGGTTTCCTTGTCGGTGGAGGTTTTTTATGGCTTGTGGACAAAATTCTGCCGCATTTGAACGTCGTTCAATCGCGGTCGCGCCCCGAGGGATTACCTACAGAATGGCATACTACGGTTCTTCTATTTTTGGCTATCACTTTTCATAATTTTCCCGAAGGATTAGCTGTTGGCGTTGCTTTTGGGGCGGCTTCTGCAGGTATTCCCGGAGCAACTATTGCCGGTGCTATAGCCCTTGCCATCGGAATCGGAATTCAAAATTTCCCTGAAGGATTTGCGGTTTCGATGCCCTTTAGACGTGTGGGATTAGGGAAGTTAAAGAGCTTCCTGTTTGGCCAGGGATCGGCAATTATTGAGCCCATCGCCGCGGTTATCGGAGCAGTCGGTGTTTTGGCTATGCGTCCACTACTTCCTTATGCGCTAGCGTTTGCGGCGGGGGCAATGATTTACGTGTCAGTCGAAGAAATAATTCCCGAATCGCAGAAGAGCTCTACCGATGTCGCAACAATTGGCGCAATGCTGGGTTTTACAATAATGATGATTCTTGATGTTGCGCTGGGTCAGTAATCGAGAACTCATTACCTCCGCGTCTTCTGGCTTAAATTCCTCAGCTACTTTATTGATATACTTTCTTTATGAAAAAAAGTATTATTCCAATTCTTTTCATTGTTGTGATATCACTAACTCTGTATTTAGTAAGTAGAAGATTTTCAGAGGACGAAATAATTGTTTTTGTAAATAATGCCGGATTATTAGCTCCCGCTGTTTATATTTTACTTGTCTTATTAACAATGGTTATAGCCCCTTTTAGCGGAACCCCCATAATCTTTGCCGGTTATTATGCCTTCGGACAACGGGTAATTTTATATTCGACAATCGCAGCATGGATAAGCTTCGTGATTAATTTTTGGATTGCGAGAAAATGGGGTAGAGCAATGGTCATAAGACTTGCAGGAAAAGATGCTATGAAAAAAATTGATGATCTGACACTAAGCTATGGAACTGTAACCTTGGTTTTGTTAAGGATGTTTCAGGGATCAATAAGTGATTTCGTTTCTTTTGCTATGGGTTTAACAAATATTAATTTTAAAATCTACCTTTTTATATCTCTGACCGCATCCATTCCGGGGACAATTCTTTGGTATTTCCTGTCATTGAATGCCAATACTCCTGCACAATTTACGATTATAATGCTGGTATTTACTTTAACTCTCTCTTTTATATTTGTTGCAGGGAGTATATTTTGGAAGAAATTTTTAAAAAAATAACTTTAGAAACCATTTCCTCCTTGCTTGCGCAGGCAAGCGCGGCTTCTGAACTTTTACGATTGAAACTTGATATAATTCGGTTATGAAAACTCTTTACTCCGGTGAACAGGCAAATAAGTATACTAAATTTGCAGATAAATCTTACAGCTGGAAGTTTTTGGAAAAACCTACTATAACAAGAAATTTGAAGTCGATAATTAATGGTAACATACACACCTTGGATGCCGGTTGCGGAACAGGGCGATCCATTAGAGTCCTCCTTGAACTGGGAGCAAATCCAATAAAAACCATTGGAACTGATATAAGCCCACATATGTTAAAGATTGCACGAAAATCTTTTCCTGAAGTGAAGTTTGTCAAGGGAAATTTACCCGATTTAAAATTGAACAAAAATAGTTTGGAGCTTGTTTCGAGCAATATGGCTTTTCATTATTTAAATCTTAGTGATTTTAAAACAACAGTAGAACATATCCATACTTGGTTACTAAAGGGTGGCTATTTATTTTATATAGTTGTACATCCATTAAGGTTTATTCACAACCATTCGCAATATTTTAGTGATAAATCAAAAGTAGAAAAGACACCCTGGGGTACAGAAATAAAATACTATCCAAAGAGAATTTCTGATTACGTGAATACGACATTAGATTCAGGTTTTGATGTAATAAAAGTTGAAGAGCCGATACCTGTTGGCGGGGTTGCAAAAAAAGATATTGCCCAATATAAAAAATATTTGAGTAACCCCACCCGTTTGGCAATATTGGCCGTAAAAAAGTGAAAAAACACTCCCCGCTAAACAGGATTAGTTAGGGTGTATTTATCTCTTATTGCTTGGGTGTCAACATCTTTTATATCTTTATACTGCAGATACTCCAATAAATTGAAACCACGGATGTCGGGATTTTTGTATTTGTTTTGCAGATATTCAATTTTAAAGAGTAAGATCCATAAACCATCAGATTCGGCTTGTTTTTTCTCCGTTTCGGTTACCGGACCGGAAGATCTGACAATCTCATTCAGATGAGTTTTATACGAAAGTGAATCGCTCGAAAGTCTTGAAAGATATTGCATGTCAACTCCTTGACCGGTTGTTGCCCGGTGGAAATGGTAAATAAGGTAATCAAAATTTGCCAAATTGATAAGAATTAAAATTAATCCCGTATAGATTACGGACTTGGTAAGAAAGTATTTTTTCTCAATATTTTTCAGGAATGTATATAAATAAATTGTGAATATCCCCAAAATCCAGGTTGCAACTGCGAATCCGTAAAGTCTTTTATAAGTAAAACCCCAGGCGCTTGAATATTCATAAACACTTTTGTATGCCATGAATGCGAGAAAAATTCCTTCAACAAGAAGGACAAGCGCCAGTTTTTGATTATACTTTTTCTTTTCTTTGTCGGCGTAGAGAAGTGCCAAAACAATTACTGCAACAATGGAGAGCTGGGTAAATACTTCATTCGCATAATTTGAATAAGTATATCCAAGAGCGCTTAGGGTTTCTTGAGATGAAAAATATAGCTGGAATTGGGTAATGAAAAAAATTAGAAGTACTGCCGAAACCGCGATTTTGGGTATTAATAAGTTTAAGCCTAGTCTATTAGTAATCTTAAAACCTTCTTTTTTATTCATAGCAATTTCAAGGAAACCCCGCCCTTGGCGGGGAGGAATTGAACTTGATATGTCATCCTCCTTCAGAGGGAACCACGGACCGTGGTCCGTGGAGGATGTCATGAAAGTTGCTACCCTGGGTATTAAGAAGGCTGAACCTATAAAAAAGATTAATCTGATAATCCACTGAAATATAGCCTCAGTTAATTTGATATTTCCCAAACCTATTAAATCGGCAACCTCAAGTAAAAGTTTTTCAAAGAATGGATTGGCGGATGCAAGAAGCGGCAGGATTACGGCCAAAATCGCCAATGTGATAAGGGTGATGGCGATTGTGTTAATTGTGCTTTCGCGCTTTCTTTCATTAGCAACAGGTTTCTTGAATTCCAATTGATATTCATTTCGTATGAATACACTTTGCAGGAAAAGTATTAAGGGTGCAAAAATTAATGATAATATACTTTCCGGATCCTCCTTTTTAGTCAGGACAAAAAGAATACCGAAGTAAAAAATTGCGAGGAGATTAAGCATTATTACCGACGGCTCACTTCGGATCGTTAGTGCGATCGATAATATTAATGCGATCGCGAAAAATGCTGTGGTGTCCGGGGTTTTGTCGTTTTTTATATAGAAAGCAAGGAAGGCAAATGAGATTAACGAAATTGAGAGGCCTAGATGGGGGAAGAATCCGAATGGAATTGATAACAAAGAAAAGGCGGCGCACGCGAAAATAATTAAAGCGGATATCTTACCCTTTTGAGTCAATTGCATTTAATTTTGGTATCTATATTATATAACAACACCTCCAATTATCGGCGGTTTGTAAATCAGTTTTCTACGTAACAATGGTAATTTTGGTATAATCTTGGTGAATGAAGAAAGTAGTTTTAATATCCGGCGGTAGCGATGGACTTGGAAAGGCTATTGCGCAAAATTTAACCCATGAATATAGGGTTGTGATTTTGTCTCCGACCGAAGAAAAATTAAAAAAAGTTGCGGGTGAAATCGGAGTTGATTATATTGTTGCCGATGTAACAGACTACGAAAGTCTGGAAAAAGCGGTAAAAAGGGTTGTCGACAAATTTAAAAGGATAGATTGTCTAGTCAACAATGCCGGGCTTTGGATTCAGGGAGAGCTTGTTGATAACAACTCCGAAGACATACGGAAGGTTATTAATGTAAACACGCTAGGAGCGGTTTATTTTTCAAAAGCCGTTATTCCTCAAATGAAAAAACAAAAAAACGGATTAATTATAAATATAAATTCACAAGCCGGTTTGTATGCAAAGCAGGAAAGAGCGGTTTATAATGCGACGAAATGGGGGATGACGGGTTTCACCAAAGCCCTGCAGGAAGAAGTTGCAAAATATGGGATATCGGTTACCGGAATTCATCCGGGGAAAATGAATACGAAAATGTTTGAGAAAATGGGAATACAAAAGGATATGGGAGATGCAATTGATCCAAAAGAGGTGGCAAGAATTGTAAGGTTCTTATTGGAAACACCTGGGGGTATTAACTTCCCTGAAATTGGGATTAAGAGTTTGGATTATTAAGAATAATTTTTCCTCCTAAGCGGTTACTCTCAGTATGGAACAGTTAAGTTGACTTCAATAAAAAGTTCTGTTATTTTTCACTTACAACGGGAGAGAGAATTTAGTGAAAAAAAGAAACGAAAAAATCATTAATATATTTAGAGCATGAATCAAAATGAGCGTTGATCGTTTATCTAACCAATATATAAACCTCCCCAAGTACGAGATCGAAAATTTAGATAATAAAATTTTACCTTCATATCTGCATTTGGAAAACGGTCATTTCAGGTTTGACCAGGCACAAGTAATCGAGGGAGGAACAGGAGAGTACGATACAGTATGGGATTTTGGCAATAGCAGGAATGATTTGAGACAGGAAGTTCCCCGAGCAGAAAGGATTAGGGTAAATGTTAGATCCGATATCAGATTCTTAGGTTTTGCAGACCCTGCAATAAAATACAGAATGGATGCAATTACTCGAATTGCAAATGACCCTCAAAAATCATTTGAAAATCCGGACGATAGGGTTGAGTATCGAAGCCATTTGGGAGAAGTTTATGAAAGTCTTGCTCGGGTAGTAAGACACAAGCTTCTTGGGGGTAAAGCTTTGTTTTTCGCTCCCAAAAACGGCGGTATTTTCGTTCGGGATGTTTTTACCAAGGAAGGGATTCCAAACGAAGATTTTTATGACTATCGCATGAGTAGAGTTCTTGTGGCAGATAATCATGGCGAACCGCACATGAATGTGGCTGCAAAATTTGGACCCACTAACCCCAATATTACTGATTACAGAAATTTTGTCTTTTCAGATGACTGCTTGGCAAGTGATACAAGTTGTTTCGCAACACTTGATTTTATTGCAACTCAATTGAGGAGAAAGAATATAGATCCTTTTGGCACCAGGGTGATAATTTCGGTCAGCGCGGCATCACAAAGGGGATTGGAATCGCTCCTGTCAAAGGAGGTCAGGAATAAATTTGATTTCAGATCTATGGAAGTTGTTGCGGCAGTACCCGTATATAAGATGACGGACGAATTTTATTTGCAGGAACTTGACGGTAGGTATAAGGTGGGGGACATGGGAAAATGGACGATCAGACCCTAGATAAAGATTTTGGCTCTAAGCAAATAAATCTCAGGTAGAGAATTAATTAACTTCAGATAAAGCAACAACATTGAGGCTTGGTATAATCATTAACATGAATAGGACAATTTTGATGGCGACTGGGAATCCTCATAAAGCAGAAAGGTTCAAACACTATTTAACTCCGCTTGGTTTTTCAGTTATAACTTTTGCCGATTTAAAAGAAAAAGTAGAAGTGGTTGAAGATGGAATTACCCCTGAAGAAAATGCCCTTAAAAAAGCAAAAGCTGGATTTGAGGCAACAGGTAAACCATGTTTTGGAGTAGATTATTGGTTTTACATAAATGGTTTATCGCCCGGGAAACAACCCGGACCACATGTGAGAAGAATTTTTGTTGGCGAGAGTGGTGAAAGAAATGAAGCAACAGATGATGAAATGCTTGATTATTATACAAATATAATTGAAGGCTTAGGTGGAAAGATAGGGGGTTTATGGAATTCCGCAATTGCTTTGATTACCAGTGCAGGAAAATCTCATACCGATTCTTTTACAAGGGAGACCATCTTAACGTCAAAAAGAAGTCCGAAAATGACCGATGGGGAACCTTTGAATAGTATTCAAATAGACCCCCAAACAGGAAAATATTTTACTGATCTAACGAAAAATGAATGGTTGCTTCTTCAGCAAGGAAGGGAAAGAGGATATATAGATTTCTTTAGAAGGTACATCAATGAGATTTAATTATTGTTGGAAAAATGTTTTGTTAAACTTTCTTTAACTTCGATGATGCTTGTTGCGGTTGGCAGCTGGTTTTTTTCAAAAATTCAGCTTTGATATGATGGAGTACGAGAAAGGTAAGTATTTCAGTACGACTTCAGCTTGTTAAAAACAAGCTCATTATACTTTGGAATATCTGTCCTTACTGTAAAAGTCATCCACCATTCCACCGTTTTTCAACAGCTCATTGTAAGCTTTAAAATCTTCGGAAAATTTCTTAAGATTTTTTTTCGACTCTTTGTATATTATTTTGATTTCGTAAATTATATTTTTCATAATGATTTATATCACCTCCTTTATAATTGTTAACTTTATCTGATCCAATAAAACCGGAGGATCCCTTCCGAATGCAAATCTCAAATGCTTGTTTGATAAGATAGAGAAAAACATTACCCCGTATAAATAATACTAAGTTAACAAAGTAACGGATTCAGTAAGTTAAATGACGCCGATATGGTTGATTGACTAACAAAGAGTTTGTAATCATACTAACACCAATAAGTACTATGGATTTCTATTTTGACAAAGATTTAGATAAGTTATTTTCCGCCGGAGTAGAAGTTAAATATAAAAAAGGTGAAATCATACTCCGCGCCGAAGACGAACCTCAGGGTATTTATTATCTCAAAAAAGGATATGTCAAATTATATAATCTATCAATCGAAGGCAGAGAACAGATTATAAGCATTTTTAAACCTCGTTCATACTTTCCGATTGCCTGGATTTTGGCAGAAGTGAAAAACACCTCTTACTATGAAGCCTTAACAGGTGTAAAGGTTTTAAAAGTTCCATCAAGTAAAGTCATAAAGTTTTTGGAAGACAATCCGAAATCTACAATGCTTTTAGCAAAAAGGTTGTCGTCGGGACTCAACGGTCTCGCCAAACTGATAAACATAATATTTTTGGCGTCAGCCAAACAGAGGGTTGCCTATGTTTTAGTTCAGTTTGCAGCGAGGTTCGGGGAGCATGTAAACGGAAAAAAGATAAAAATAATTCTACCTGTTACTCATCAGCTCATTTCAAACTATGCTGGACTGGTTCGGGAAACGGTCAGTCTCGAGATGGAGAGACTTAGAAAACAGAAAGTGATTGATTACTCTCGAAGTTCGGTAACAGTTATGGATTTATCCAAACTTCAGGGACTTTCACAGGCGGGTAGTGAAGCTGATGGGGTTGAAGTTTAATTCTTTTTCATAGGTTTTTTTGATTACTCCGAACGTGTGGTGGACCCGTTATTTTAAAAGTTTTACTGTATTGATTTGAACCTAAGCTGGTATAATTCCAACTAGAAATGTCGTTTAAAAAGCGGATTTTTAACAATACAGATATCCAGGCTAAGGATTTTGGCAATGAGAGGTTTGTGAACTGTAAATTCAAAAATCTGAACTTCCGTTTCACTAATTTTACCGATTGTCAGTTTGTAAATTGTGATTTTTCAGGCAGTGTTTTTGAAATAACAACATTTACTGACTGTCGGTTTCCGGAAACGAATGTTTCAAACATCGACTTTGGTGATATTGACCTCAAGAAATGTGATTTTACGGATTCATATGCTAAAAATTGTGTTTTCCACAAACTTAAAGGAGGTAAATTCGGTGAACGTAAGAAATGCAACCTTAAAGATTCAAATTTTGACAACACCAAACTTGACGGTTCTGTTTTTGCATGGTGTGATCTGAATTCTGTGAGTTTTAAAAAATCAAATCTGACGGAGGCTGTTTTTGAAAATTGCGATCTTGAAAATGCAAATTTCATCGGAGCCGATTTAACTTCGTGCGGATTTCGGAAATGCTATATCAAAAATACAAATTTGGACATCGAAGGCTTCATCAAAGTAGGGAATAGCAGAGGCTTCGTTCTGATGGACGAATAATTACGAGGCTAATTTTGCAGAAAGATACGTATTTACGGGGAATTTGCTAATTTTCGAAGCATTGAAACGAAGGAGTGGGGGAGGAAGAACAAAGATTATAAGAATTAAAGAATTAAGGATTGGAAAAGAGAAATGAGGGGTGTTACAAAATTGTGGATAACTTTTATGATGTTAACGTCGCACAATATTGTTCACAGCGTGAAACATATAAATTCCTAGGTATTATACTATAAGATCTTTTTTTATAAATCGGTGGGGAAGAGGATAAAACATTTAATTTAAAAATTAAGAATTAGGATTAAAGAATAGAAAAACAAACTATAAATAAATTAAAAAATTGAAAATTCTTAAATTGTCTTAAAGCCCCTACTTCTTCGCCATCTGTTTCTATTTATGCTGAGTTTCTTGTCTGTAAGTTATAAAGACTTTGTGGTGGCCACGAAAAGTGGAAAATACATTCTTAGACTTAAACTTAGACTTGAGCTGATTTACACCTTTTCAGTTACTCGATATTCCAAATATTTTCCGAGCATCAATCTCGTGTGCGCGTCTAATCCCGGGAGCGCGGAAAGGAAAAAACCGGCCACTGGCATTAGGATATATTCAAACGGGACCAGTATCGCCCGCCAAAGAGGAAAATCTTTGGGACGTTTTGGTTTGTAGATATTATCAAAAATAATCATTACCAATAGGAAAGCCAGTGACACCGTGAGAATAAACGATGAAAGCTTGGGGACCATGTATCCCAGCGTAGTTCTTCCAAACGCAGGATTGAGAATTGTCGGAAGAGTAAGCCCGACAGTGATGACGAACCAGTTAACAGGCCACATAAAATGAGCCCAAACAACATTCATCAATCTCATGATTTTATTTGGAAAAGACACCTTCTTGGCGAGGAAGAAGTTTTTTATTATCCATGGAATGTCGCTTACACCCCAAGCCCAGCGTTTATACTGTTCATATTGATTTTTCAACGTCTCTCGTAAAGTGTGAGATTGAGCAGCATCAGCAAAAAGCGGCAGGTATATTGGTTCAACTTCCACGTCTCCCCCTTTAGCAAAGAATGCTTTAAAAAATATACCCCAATCTTCAGGTATTTTGTCCGGATCCCAATATCCGGCTTCGTCGAGAAGTTTTAAAGACAAACCGTAATTTTGCTGGTTAATCAGGCGGTCTTTTCTCGGGAGCTGGGACAAGTTCCAAATTGAACCCAACGTATTGGGAACTCTTGTAATTGCCGGTATGTCCCAGATGTTGTTGTAAAACATTATTGCCGGCTGCCAAAAGAAATTATAGCGTTTGGGGTTATCAAGAAATTTGTAAGTCAGACAGGCAAAATGCTTTGGATGGTATACATGGTCTGCATCACAGCTTGTGATTGTGATGTAGTTTATGTCATTTCCCCTTATATCAACCAATTCCTTCTTCACCCACATTGCGGCATATCTTTCGTTTGACGCTTTTCCGACCACCTCCCCCGGAATAAGTTCATGAACAGTAACGAATAGATTTTTAAATACTTTCCCGAATTTATCTTTTAAATACTTTACTTTTTCGAGTCGTTCTTTCTCGTCCTCTTTTTTCTCCATAGCAAGAACTACAGTAATTTGATTTTTAGGTAAAGTTTGGTTTTTTAAGGAATTTAATGTTCGCTCAAGTGTATGGAGAGGCTCTTTATAGGTGGTGATAACAACAATATTATTAACTTTTTCCCAGTCAGGAAAATGCTTTAGTTCTCCCTCCCAGTCAAATATCATCGAGGCTTGGATTCTCCAGTGAGAAATTGTCGAAGTGACAGCAATAGTCAGCGATTGGTAAAACCAATAGATGTTAAAACCCAATACAAAGTAGGCAACCAAATTAGGGACTAGAAATATTCCCCAATATGGAAAAAGAATTACATTCCAGGAAAAAAATCCGGGAAGAATTTCCAGAAGTCTTTGAATAATGTGTTCTTTTTTGGATTGCGGCTGCATAAAATATTATTTACCCCAGTTTTGGAAAAAGAGGTTCTCCTTTAACGATCTTGGTACCGGGTTTAATGTTTGTCCAGCTGTCTTTGTAGTTGATATCGTTCAATAACAATTTTTCTATTTGAAGTCTTTTTGCAATTTTTTGAGCTGTTTGAGGAATAAAAATGTAGGTTTGCCACGCAAGTTGATGCAGGCTGTCAATTAGTCCGTAAATTGCCCAATTGAATTTGACGACATCTTTCTCAGCAAGTTTCCATATTTCATTTTCATTAATGTACTTATCAGCTTCAGATATGTATTTCCAAATTGAATTTATTGCTTCGTTGAAACGAAATTGCGGAACACTCCTATCGATGTCTGACCAGACTTTTTTCCAATTATGAATCGCGGTGTCTACTCTCAAAGGGTGATTATCGGGTGGTTGGTTAATTTCAGGAACTTTACCGTCGCAATATTTTTCAATTAATGCAGTGACTCGTGCGAATAAATTTCCAAGACCGTTTGCCAACTCTCCATTGTAGATATTTTCAAATTTTTCAATTGTAAAATCACTGTCTTCAAAAGGGTGGATATTTGATAAAAGATAATATCTGACCGCATCTGTGCCGTTTCGTTGGACCAACTCATAAGGATCAACAGTATTACCCAGACTTTTGCTGATTTTTTGTCCATTAGCCGTAATAAATCCATGAATGAAAATCTGTTTTGAATTCGGAAGACCGGCCGATAAAAGCATTGCCTGCCACATCGCCGATTGTTGACGGAGGTTGTCTTTTCCGGCAACTTGAAGTCCCGGCCAGAAGTCTGAAAACTTTTTTTGATCCTCCGGCCATCCGAGAGCGGATATGTAATTAATAAGAGCGTCAAACCAGACGTACATTACATGATCAGGATCGTTTGGCACTTCTATTCCCCAAGGCATTTTGCTTTTGAGTCTTGAGACTGAAAAATCGGATAGTCCTTCGGAAACAAACGACTTTATTTCATTAAACCGAAAGTCAGGAACCACAAAATCAGGGTGGGTATTGTAAAACTCCAGAAGCGGTTTTTGGTATTTTGAGAATTTGAAGAAGTAATTTTCTTCACTTCTTATTTCCAAATTCTGAGTTGGGTGAAGCGGGCATTTTCCTTCAACAAGTTCAGACTCCGTTTTTTCAAGCTCGCAGCCGACACAATACTTGACTTCATATTTGTCTTTATAAATATCGCCGTTTTTATTGCATCGATTCCAAAACTCCTGAGCAGCTTTGATGTGATGGGGATCGGTTGTCCTAATAAAATTGTTATAGTCCAAGTTCAGAGCCGATTTAAGTTCGTCGAATTTTTTTGCATACTCGTCGCAGTAACTTTGCGGGTCTTTTCCCTGCTCAACAGCTTTTTTATAAATCTTTTGACCATGTTCATCGGTTCCGAAATTGAAAAACACATTCTCCCCCAATAGTTTACGGTACCTTGCGACCACATCAGCCTGAACAATTTCCAGTGCGAAACCGATATGCGGTTCTGCATTAACATACGGCAGAGTTGTTGTGATATAAAAATTCTTCTTGTCCATGGACTATATTTTACTCTACTTCGTGGCTGAAGTGGTAATTATCTTGTGCTTACGGATCAGATAAAAAAGGATAATTACAGAAATAATGTAGTGTGAAGATAAGATAGCGGTAAATATATTAATTTTTTCTTGATGCAAAAACGGGAATTCAATCCACCAAAAAAGATAAGCAGATATAAGAAAAATCCTACCCGCAATAGACTTGCCAACCTTTTTGAATACTACGACAAAAACAGGAAATAGAGCAGCAAAATAGTGTTGCCATGCAATAGGCGAAAGGATTATGGACGCCAGGATCCCCAGCAAAACATTCCCGGATTTATATATAAGAAATATGATTACCAGAAACAAGATGATATAAATTGATGTTGAGAACTCCCCCACCCCCAAAACATTTAGTCTTGCCGGAATCGATTGATTGTAATAATCCGTGCTTTCACTTTTTGAAATTTTTGGGAGCAAGTTATTCTGAATATTTCTGATGTAGTAAGAATAAAAAGAAGGTTTAACGACAGGAAACAAAATTACAATAAGAAAGACAGAAGTAATAACGGTTTTAAAAACCAATTTAATATTACTTTTTACAAAAGATACTAAGGCGATAAGGTAATTAGTTTTTATAATTGTTGCTAAGCTAAGAATAATATTCAAATATTTATTTTTTGGATAACAGATTAATAAAGCTAGTAAGCATCCGATGACTAAATTCGGCTGTCCAATTTCGATTGAAAACCTGATTGGAAAGCTTGAGAAAAAAACCATAAACATTATTAAAAAAGCTAAAAGCCTATTTTTTGGAAATAATTTACTCGATAAGATAACCAGAGTTAATATACCGAATGATATGTTTATTATGCTAAAAACACTTCTGGCAATCGTTAGCGGTAGGAATGAAAAAGGATAAAAAAATATATATACTGATGGCGGACCGAGTGAAGTCATATAATTTACCGTATAAGGATTAACACCCAATTTGATGTCATTTGTAAGTCTAAAGTAAGTATCAAAATCCAATAGTGTATTTTTCCCTAACACAATTGGTAAAAAGTGTCTTAATTTTATAAGAAGTACGCTGTTAAGTACGAGAAGAGTCCAAAACAAAATCTTTTTCATGAATTAATTGTATTTTAAGTATATATAATCAAGCGGCTGCTTACTTGTTGTGAAGGTTCCGATATAGGGATTATTTAATAATTTTTTTTATTTTTTCAGCCCATTCTTCAGCCCATTGATCAACCCCGACTTTTAGGAGAGCGTTTCTAAAGCCTTTTTTAATCATCATCCCGGATACTGATGAGATTGTAGCACTCGACACTTTGATATTGGTCTTGATATTTTCGTATGACCGTTCATTTTTAAGATAGTATGCAATTGCCAGTCTTTTCATGAAGGTATCATATTCAGATTCTGTAAAAAAATCGTGCAAAAATTCATCGGCTTCCTCTAAAGTTCTGATATCCGCAATTAATTGGGCAAAAGAAGAATTCAGTTGCTTTGCCAATGTTGGATTAATTCTTTTACTGGACACTCTCATGTTTAATTAAATGAATTATGATACTTCATTTAATTTGCAGTATAACACTGTTTTGTTGAATTACAACTTCAGCTGTTGCGTCTCAGGATGTATATCTCAGCGGTTATTGCTATTCCAGCAAGAAGAAAAAAATTAACCAAATGTCCAAGTTCAAAATAACGAAGTACCAAAAATATTAATAAAACAATCGCTCCCAATAGTCCTCTTCTAGTGTTGGCAAAAACGATAGATAGTGTAAAAAATATAGCAAAAAAAATATTTATAAAAAACAAAAAGATTGCCCAAGTAGCAAAAGGATCCACCCAGTAAATAATTGAAAAAACACCTAACCACAAAAGGAGGGTGACTATTAGCGTCGGGAGAAAGTTTTTCCTCAGCTTAACTTCCGTTTTACGGTGTTTGATCTTCCCGTTCATCAAAATATACTCCTCTAACTTGAATTCACATTCTTATGTTAGAGATTATATATACAAAATTCTATTTACAATAAGCAAATTGAAGTATTTTGAACGCTGTATAATATATCTAATGGAAAATTACCTTTTAATAGCAATATTAATTGTGGGTTTTGGACTGGTTATTTATTTTATTAATAAAAAACTTACCGAACTTGCTGAAAAACAAAAACCCTCGAGTGACCTACTGGAGTATCTGAGAAGTACAAATACACGTCTTGACCAGCAGGGTCAGGCATTCAACCAGAGGCTTGATAACGCTGCGAAAGTGATCGGCGATGTGCAGAAAAACATAGGCGAGATGAGTGAAATCGGCCGTGGCATGAAGGAGCTGCAGGAATTTTTGAAAAGCCCAAAACTTAGGGGAAATATCGGGGAGCAGGTTCTCAACGAACTATTAACGCAAATGCTACCCAAAGCTTCGTTCAATCTTCAATACACTTTCAGGTCAGGTGATAAAGTTGACGCAGCAATAAAAACATCGGCAGGCATCATCCCAGTTGACTCTAAATTTCCAATGGAGAACTACAGAAAACAGGCGGCCAGTAAGAGTGACGAGGAACGATTACATGCACTACGGGATTTTGAAAGCGATGTCAAAAAACACGTTGACGATATTAGCAGGAAATATATCCTAACCAACGAGGGGACAATCGATTATGCTCTTATGTATGTCCCAAGCGAAGCGGTTTATTATGAAATAGTAAACAATCCCAAGCTTTTTGAATATGCAGGAGGCAAACGCGTACTCCCCGTCTCCCCCACTACTTTTTATGCATATCTGAAAGCAATTTTAATGAGCTTTGAAGGTCAAAAAATTGAAAGTCAGGCAAAAGAAATTTTGGCGAGTCTCCGGGCAGTCCAGAAAGACTATGAAAAAGTAAGCGGAAGTTTGGATGTTTTACAAAAACATATGACGAATGCTTATAACATGATGGGAAATGTTGTGAATGTTTTTTCGCAACTGGGACAAAAAATATCTTCAGCCAGATCGCTTTCTCCTAGCAAAAAAGATGAGATAGAGGTTTGAGACCCATTGGATTTGACGTGTTCAACATTCTTCTTTAATCTATTAGATAGATTCAATATAGAATGTTTGGAATTATACTAATTGGGAATAGGAGTTTGTTTAGAAATTAGTAATTAGATATTAGAAATTTTCCGAAAGGAGGTGAGATTATGCTATCAAAAGTAGTTGAAGAGATTTCAGATACAATTACGGCAGCAATTAAGGGAGCTGATGACATTTTAACTTCGCTTCGAACAGCAGTCAAAAATCAAGTTGGCGGTTCTTTGAAAGATGTTGGAGAACTAACAGGTACAACAATGGGTGTTGTTTCCGATACCGTTGCGGCGGCTCTTAAAAGCGCATCAACGATGGGAACTTCGGTTGTAGACGCAACGAAACAGGCAGTAATGGGAGCGGTTAGTGCAGTTGCAGATGCGGGAGGAAGTGTTGTTGATGCTGTTAATACCTCAGTATCAGGAGCTGTAAAAGCTGCAGGTGATGTCGGAGGTGATGTTGGTAAAATAGCTGTATCAGCTGTAGAAGGAGCGATTGATTCTGTTGGAAAGCTTGGAAAAGACACATCTGAAGCAGCTGGAGCTGCAGTTATGTCTGCACTTAAAGCTGCGGAAGGAATCGGGGATGAATCAGCAAGGACTGTTCGTCAAGCATTAATGTCTGCAGCATCTCTTCCAAGGGATGTTGTTGAAAGAGTATTGAAGGGAAGCAAAGACGCGTAAATTTAGATTATATTTTAATCGTTTGGATTTGTTTAACGCTGATCCAGGCTGACATAGCGCCATATCCTTTTTTATTTATATTGAAAGGTTTAGTTTTTTGCGGAGACTTAAGATATATTAGTAAACAATATTTTGCGTTTCTTACCCTATTGTAAACACTCTCATAATCAGTTATTGCAATTCCGTCAGAATGGCCGAACTTTGTCAGAATATTTTTGATTTCAATTGCGTTCAGGTTTTCAATTTCAATAACTTTGGAAACTTTTGCTTTTGCTGAAATAGAACCTCCTGAATTTTTAAAGTAAATAGTGTCGCCCTTTTTTACTCTTCCCCAGGGAATTGATTTTCGTACACTCCAGCGCGATTCGATTTTTTTCTCTCCGGAGATAATCTTGGGAATCATTCCCCATGATTTTTTCATAATTGCGACATGTGTAGTCATGAAGCAATTATATGAAGCTCCACTGGCTGACGCCACTGGTAACATCTGCTCTAGCTTCGCCTGCCTACCGGCAAGGCAGGTTCATCCACTAGCTTATGGTTCGACAACGCTTACCATCCTGAGTATGTCGAAGGATGCTCATGGTTTTATGCGAAGGAGGATGGAGGAGTGCTAAGTTAGAATGTAGTAGGAAATGCTGAATGGGTTCTTTTTATTAAACTCACTCAGAGAAAGTGATAAGCTTATTATAGGAGTGATAACGCCTATAACTAAGTATGGTTTGTTTAAAGCAATTGTATATAAATTACCGACTCGATTCTAGAGAAAATAAAGTTGTCCAGCAAAAATTCCGTGTGAATTTACTTCTTTCTTTTATTTTCGCTTTTTTTATGTTCTTAGTTTACCCAACTTCAACTTTAGCAACAAACTACTATGTGGATGCTACAAATGGTGATGACAATGATAACGGTACTTCAACCGATACTCCCTGGCAGACGATCAATAAAGTAAACATTTCGAGTTTCAGTGCAGGGGACCAGATTCTGTTTAAGAAAGGCGAAATATGGAGAGAACAATTGACGGTTCCTTCAAGCGGTACTGCCGGAAATCCAATTGTCTTTGGGGCTTACAGTAGCGGGGTAAACCCGATTATTAATGGTTCAGACGTTGTATCTTCATGGACTGCAGACATTGCCAGTTATCAAACAACTTTTGATATGGATGGATGGGGTTGCTGGGGTAACTACAGTACGGCTTCAGATGCAAGTGGGGTGACTTATAGGACTTCATTTCTTCAATCTGCTTTTTCCGGTTCTTCTATAAGAATTACTGTTAAAGCGGCAGCGGGTGGAAGCGTAACAATTGATAATTCTTCAGTGTGCATAGCAAATGGTGGGTGGAATGATTGCGACTCTACACCTACGAGAATTACATGGGATGGGGGAAATAATAGTGCGACAATTTCAGCAGGAGCTTCCAAAACGAGCGACCCAATTACTTTCTCTTGGAGCACCTCTAATATTAATGCTGTCAGTGTTTATGTTTCCTCTGGCAGTTTAGTTGGATATTATAGTACCGTTCCTGCTTATCTATATAGATATACCTACACTGGGGATGTCGCTTTGAATCAGAATATGTTGGGTGATGAAAATCAGATAAATGATAGCGAGATTTTGAAAGTTGAAACATCTACAGGTTTAGCTAATGTTTGGAATGCGACGGTTGCAGATACACCAAATCAGGTTTTCAAAGACGGAGTGCTTGCCACAAAAGGAGCCTCCAAGGCCGCTTTAACACAAAGTCAATGGTATGCTTCAGGGACAACTCTTTCTTATTATGAAAGTGCCGGTAATCCCGGCAGTCAGGCTTACGCGATAGAAGCTTCTACAAGAGATTATGGAATTTATTTCAACGGTCAAAATAAGATTACGGTAGATGGATTGACAGTAACAAAAGCCAATTTGTACGGGATAAATATTGGACACGATTCAAGCCACACCTTAGACAACGCAATTGTTCAAAATTCACTCGTCCAATACAGTTATGACGCCGGTATTTTTTCTTGGGTCCCAACATCTTTAAACGGGTCTTTGGCAGCAACAATCCTGAATAATGAAGTATCTTATAATGCGATCCAAGATGGAATAGACGGCGGAAACGCGCCTACTGGTATAGAAATACTCGGCTCTAACTCAACCGGACCTACGCTAGTTCAGGGAAATAATATCCACCACAACTATTGGGGAATGGAATTTGACCAGAATTCCGATCATTCGACTGCGCAATACAACAGTATTCACGATAATAATAAGATGGGGATGAATATCGACAATTCGGATAACAACACGTTCCAATATAATCTGGTCTATAATCACCCTGTCAGTTGGGGGTTGAGAATATGGGATGCCGCTGCGAATGGGATGACGGGCAATGTTGTCTATAATAATGTCTTTTATGGCAATTCTATCGGCATCATTGTTGAGAACGAACAAACAAACCTGAAAATAAAAAATAATATTCTCCTTGCTAACACCGCCAACACAAGTACCAGCGAGATAACCCTTGAAAGTGGCCATACATATACCGGACTTGATATTGACTACAATTCTTATTATCGTGAATCCGGAACAACTTACTGGAAGTATGGGGCTACAAATTATTCTTTTACGGACTGGAAAACTAATTCAGGTCAAGATGCTAATTCCGTAAATTCTGACCCGTTATTTACCGACGCTACCGGATATGATTTTACATTACAATCCGTTTCTCCCGTCATTAATAGTGGAACTGATGTCAGTTTAACAACTGATTATGCAGGAACAATCGTACCACAGGGTACTACACCTGACATTGGAGCATATGAATTTTCACTGCCCTCTAGCGCTTCTTCTTTGTTACAGTATCAGTCTGATGGAACAAGTTCGATTTCCACCGGTGGAAAACTCGGGAGTGGCTCAACCGTTGTCCTTAAATCTAGCATGTCATCTGCCAATAGTTCAGACTCGTTAACACCGCAGTTTGAGGTCAGACCGGTTGGAACTGCTTTTTCCAATAGTGCTACCCATTTAGGCAATGCAATTTCATATTCAGGAACTTCTGTTATAGGAAACGTCACTGTTTCCGGACTTGGAGCAGGAAATTATCATTGGCAAGCTAGAGTAGATAATCCCGCCGGCCAATCTTCCTGGGTATCATACGGAGGAAATTCGGAAGATGCAACCGATTTTTCGATTGATTATTCAATTGCTTCTCCAGCACCTTGTAACGATTCTGCTCCCACATCTGCACCCTGGCTTTACGCGGCTACTGTAAAAGGAAAGGATGCTATTTTACTTCAGTTTACTCAGGCTAAAGACCCAGTTAGTGAATATGTTGTGGAATACGGGGAAGAGTCAGGAAAATATGTATACGCCATGGCAGACATAGGCGGAAAAGGCACTACTTCATACACTGTAGGTTATTTACAACCTAACAAAATTTTTTATTTCAGAGTTCGAGCAGGGAACGGGTGTGCAACAGGTCTTTGGTCAAACGAGATATCAGCTAAAACTCTTTCCGGTTCTTCCACTGCATCTAATGATGAAGGATTAGAAACTGAAATTATTGAAACTGAAATTAGGGAAAGAGAAGTAGAGGAAAGTAACGAAGAAATTAAAAAAGAAGAGCAACCGGAAGTTTTGGGGGTTGATGTGAGATTAAAAGTTGTTAACGAAGAAAAAGAACCTATAAAAGGAGCGAAAGTAACACTATATTCAGAACCTAGGGAAGTAACAACAAACAAAGACGGCATTTCATTATTTGAAAATGTAGAACCAGGAGACCATAAAGTTGTCATTGCCTACAACGGTCAAACCGGAGAACAGAATATAAACATCCAAGATGATTCAGGTATCGAGGAAGTAGATTTTACAATTCAGCTTAACACAACCTCCCCTTTTAAAGATTCTAAGGTAATTGCGGTGGTATCTTTCTTGGTTCTGGTGGTAATAGTATTGGTGATACTGTTTGCAAAAAAATCTTCAAATAAAAAACCTGCCAAGTTATAAGATATAAGGGGATATTCCCCCAACAGGAGAATACTCTAACACGATCCATAAATATATTATATCTTTAATGTTAGAATTGGTGACGATGGATGGTGAGAAAAAATTAAACAAAGAACAACTTGAAGCAATAAAGTATAATCCGCCGGCCGGCGGTGGACCTCTTCTTATAATTGCAGGAGCAGGGACAGGAAAGACCACTGTTGTTACTGAACGAATAAAATACCTTATCCAAAAAAAGCTGGCAAAATCTTCGGAAATCTTAGCTCTCACCTTTACTGAAAAAGCAAGCGCCGAAATGCAGGAAAGGGTTGATGTTGCTCTCCCCTATGGATATATACAAATGTGGATTTCAACTTTCCATTCTTTTTGCGACCGGATACTTCGAAGAGAAGCTCTCCATATCGGACTTAATCCCGCATACAAATTGAATACCCAAGCCGAGTCAATAGCGTTTGTCAGAAAAAATTTATTTAACCCGCCTGCCGGACGGAATAGGTTTGAGCTTAATTATTTCCGCCCATTGGGGAATCCAAACAAATTTGTTGAAGGGATGTTAACCCATTTTTCAAGACTCCAAGATGAAGACATAAACCCAAGCGAATATCTCGCTTGGGTAAAAGCACAAAGTAAAAAGAGATCCCAAAAAAAGGTTCATGCCTCACAAGGCATGAAGTCTTTACGGGATGACTCAGCTGGTTTTGAAAGTTTACCATCTGAGTCAAAAGAGATTGAAAAATGGGAAGAGTTGGCAAATGCTTATAAGGTTTATGAGAAATTAAAAGCTGAAGAAGGCGTGATGGATTTTGGTGATTTGATTACCAATACATTGAAACTTTTTCGTTCCCGACCTAACGTTTTGGCGGAATACAAAAAGCAATTTAAATATATTCTTGTTGATGAGTTCCAGGATACTAATATTGCTCAATACGAACTTCTGAAACTTCTTGCTCCACCGTCAAAAACCGCAAATCTCAATGTTGTGGGAGATGACTCACAATCAATTTACAAGTTCAGAGGTGCTGCAATTTCAAATATTTTATATTTTCAAAAGGACTATAAGAATGCCAAAACTATAGTTCTTACGCAAAATTACCGTTCGACGCAAAAGATCCTTGATGCCTCATACAAGCTTATTCAATTTAATAACCCCGACACTCTGGAAGCGAGACTTGGGATCGATAAAAACTTAAAAAGCGCCAAAAAAAGTATAGGGGAAGATGTGATTTTTATTCATAAAGACAGGGTTGAAGACGAAGCGGAAGGCGTGGTGAGGGAAATTCAGAAGCTTACTACCCACAACCCACCACCCACAACTTATAACTATAAGGATGTTGCCATTCTTGTTCGGGCCAACAACCATTCTGATCCGTTTATTCGTGCGCTTCAAAGATATGGGATCCCCTATCAATTTTTGGGTCCGGGAAAGCTTTTCAAACAACCGGAGATAGTTGATCTTATTGCTTACTTAAAAATTCTTTACGATTTTGAAGATAGTGTTTCGATGTATCGAATTTTATCAAATGATTATTTTGAGATAAGCGACCGGGATCTGATTAAATTAGCAAATTATGCAAGAAAGAAAAATATATCGCTTTTTGAAGCATCGGAACAGATTGCAGATGTCTATGTATCGGAAGCTTCAAAAGAGAAAATACAAGGACTTATAGACCTTATTAGTAGAAGCCAGAAGCAAATTAAGAAATCGTCCGCCGGACAACTGCTTTACGATTTTTTAGAAAAAACCGGCATGCTGCAGGGGCTTTTGTTACCGGACGATGTCGAAGCGGATAAAAAGGCAAAAAATATTTCCAAGTTATTTGATAAGTTGAAAACCTATGAGGTTGAACACGAAGATGCATCCGTTAAGGCTATTGTTGATTGGATCGATCTTGCAAGTGAATTAGGGGAATCTCCTTTGGCAGCAGATTCCGATTGGACAGAAATTAATGCTGTCAACATCTTAACCATTCATTCAGCAAAAGGTCTTGAGTTTCCGGTTGTTTTTTTGGTGAATCTTGTATCACAGAGATTCCCGACAATTGAAAGAAGAGAGCAGATCCCGATTCCGGAAGGTTTGATAAAGGAATTTTTGCCGGTTGGAGATTACCATACCCAGGAAGAAAGGAGACTTTTTTATGTCGGGATGACGCGGGCAAAAGAAAAACTGTATTTGACGGCCTCCAATTATTACGGGGAGGGAAAGCGTGAGAAAAAAATATCGCCTTTTGTTTTTGAAGCGCTTGGAGACAGCGTTCTGAAAAGCGAGCGGTCCAAAGATGATAGTCAGCAGCTAACTTTTTTGGACTACAAACCACAAGAATCAAGCTCACTACCCACTACCCACTACCCACAACCCATTCATATCGACTATCTTTCATATTCTCAGATCGAAACTTTCCGTATTTGCCCCCTCCATTTCAAATTAAGTTATATTTACAGACTTCCAACTCCCCCCACCTCATCACAAAGCTTCGGCAACACATTTCATCAAACTATGAAAAGTTTTTACGAAAAAATTAAAGAAGGAGCAAAACCTTCGAAGTCTTTGATGGAAAAAACTCTGACTGAGCACTGGATTAATGAGGGCTATTTGAGTAAGTCTCACGAAAAAAAATCGTACGAAAAAGCCGTATCTTTCTTACATTTTTATCTTTCGAATTATTTCAATCCGAAAAATCTTCCGGAAGCCCTGGAACAGCCGTTCTTGATACAGCTTAAAGACCAATTCGAAGGTAAATATCAATTCATAAAAATTGGCGGCAAAATCGACAGGGTAAATGTTGCTGGCGATTCATTGGAAATAATTGATTATAAAACGGGCGCAAATCCAATTACTCAAAAAGAAGCCGATACGAATTTACAGCTTTCAATCTATGCTCTTGCTGCGTCACAAATTCCGGAACTTCCTTTCGGAAAGAACCCGAAAGATGTAAAACTATCGTTAATGTATTTTGATACTCCGCAGATTGTGTCAACAACAAGATCAAGTGCTCAGTTACAGGATGCAATCAGGCAGATCTTTAGTTACAAAAAGCAGATCGAAGAGTCCGATTTCAAATGCTCAGGAAACATTCTTTGCGGGAACTGCGAATACAAACTCTTCTGTAAAACCGATGAGTGATTTTGTAACTATGAATTAAGGAGTAGGAGTCGGTGTGGGAATATTGTACCAATCACCGGGATCTATATTTTCAGCTGTTTGGCCGGAAGAAACCGAAACAACGATTGGTTCATGAGACTTGCAGGTAGCTTTTAGTCCGCAAGTTACAAATTCGGAAAAGTATGCTTTGTAGGAATCTCCCGGTCTTTTGGAAAAAACAAGATAACTGCCGACCGGAACTTCGAGCTTGTAACCAACCCGGTAAGTATATTCCGGTGAGTTTATTCTTTCCTGCGTACAATATTCGTTTTCGGTTAAGGCATTTTGAGCACACACTTCCACGTCCTCGGGAATTACTTCTGAAGGAAAACTCATTGATCCGGTTATAAAACCCGTAGTTGGGGAAATGCTTTGTGTCGGTGTCGCTTTAACGCCTTCGGTTGGCGTTACTTCGGATGTATCAATTACTTCGGAAACGCTCCTTTTGGAATTTTTACCAAGCAAGTATGCACCAATCCCGGTTCCGATCATTATCAGTACTAACAAGATGACAACAAGAAACTTTTTCATTTTCGTATTAACTATTTACATTAATTAGTGGCGGCTTGTCAAATATTTTTCTTTGCGACGAATATTGAAAGAATATATTTGTAATCAATGAAGACCTCTAATTTTTTAAAATTTAGATTTAGAGAAGCTGAGTTTTGTTATTCCGCGAAGGATTATCCAACGGAGCTTTTCGGCAGAACGGTAAATTTTATAGATTGGTTTATTTACAACAAAATCCCAAGTCCCTAAAAATTCTATAACTTGGGGATTATAGCCTTCTTTGAATTTTGTGAAACCCTTGCCCTCTTCCCTTCCCCATAGGTCAAAGATATTCAGTTTTAGATTTCGTCCCAAGCGGATTGCCTCCCACATTATCAGGTTATTTGCCATAAGAGATTTGAATTTGGGATTGGAAGTACTTGCACCGTATGGGTAATAAAGGAAATCTTTGTAAACAAACAGTATCCATGTGGTGATTATTTCACCTTTATATACGGCTTTTATGAGCCTTGCTATCGGCTTTTCTCTTTTTTCTATTTTCTTTTCTCTAAGTTCTTTCCACATCAAACGGTGGTATTTTTCAGTGTGGGCAAAAAAACCCTGACGTTCAACGGTTTCCCGGGTTAATTCAAGATATTTTTCAAATGCTTCATCGGAGTTATCCTCGGAAACTTTAACTCCTTTTTTCTGTGCAAGCCGGATATTATATCTGGTTTTACCGGAGAAACTTTTTAGAAGTTCCTCTTCCGATTTGGCTAAATCAATCCAAAAAGTGGTGGGTGTAAAAAGTGTCTTTCCCCGTACACATCCGTTTTTCTCCAGGAGTTTGATTAATTTACTTTTTTGCTTACTGCTTACAGCATACTGCATACCGCTGTCGCTGAAAGCGATATTAGGTTCGAGTTTGATAAAAATAAGATTATATATTGTGGCAATTTTCTTAAGTTCATCGAGCATTTCTTGGCTGGGCACTGGTCCTTTGATGAACATTCCGATTTTATTTGGAAATGGCCACCGGCTCGCCAGAGCCTTTGGCTCGGGGAGAATTTTATGAAGGGTGAGATAGCCGAATTTGGTTTTTACAACTTCATTACCCCATGCTTTTCTAAAACTTGCCCATTCTGGTGATTGAAGAGGATGGGGAATGCCCAAAGCTTTTTTAGGTGTATTCATGAATATATAATACAACAACAGAGGCTGTCAGAAGTTCAGATCATTAAAACCGTCGTCATCCAGAATGTTTTTATCCAAAAAATCCTCATCCTCATTGTCACCATCAGAATAAGAATTCAAATATCCATTAATTGATTCCAGCAGTTCCTCCGGGATATCGATGATAAATCGGCTTGGAGGATTTGATGATTTTTGTCCGAAATACAGCCTTTTTCCGGCGTAGGTCAGATACAAAAGCTCTTTTGCCCGGGTGATTCCGACGTAGCAAAGCCTTCGTTCTTCTTCAAGCTGGGTGATGTCGAACAAAGACCGGGAATGGGGAAAAAGTCCTTCTTCCATTCCGATGATAAACACGATCTTAAATTCCAATCCCTTAGCAGCATGAAGAGTCATTAGGGTTACTTTATTATTGGGCGGTGGGTTGTTTAAGGATTGTGGCTTACCGTTTTCATCCTGCTTGCCCCCCTTGATATTATCGAAGGTGGGTCCGGCTTCAACTAAGGCAACATTTTCCAAAAATTCATTTATTTCCGGAAACTCCATAGCAACAGAACGAAGTTCCTTGATGTTCTCCAGCCGGGCAAGATTCTCTTCCGTCTCGTTTTCGTATTTTTGCAAGTAATTCACTTTTTGCAAAACCGAGTCCATCATCTCGAGAGTCGTTGTTGAGTCAAGAAAATTCTTAGGAAGACTTTCCGAAAATTCCTTAAACTTTTCCAGTCTTCGGATTCCGAGTTTGAGGAGTCTGTTTTTTGAAACTTTGTCTTTCGGATTAACAAGTAGCCTAAGATATGCAAGGACGTCCTTAATTTCAGCTCTGGAGTAAAATCTTACCCCCCCCACCAAAACGTACGGAATTCCGGCGTGAAGGAGTGCTTCTTCTACAACACGGGATTGAGCGTTAGTGCGGTATAAGACAGCCACATCGCTGTAGTCAACAGTATTTTGACTACGATCTACGGCAGTAGTCTGTAGACTGTTAGCTGTAAGCTGTTCTATTTGTTCAACTACATAATTTGCCTCATCGAGTTCACTTGATGCCCTGTAAATCCGGATCTTGTTGCCATAACCTTTGTCAGTCCAAAGTGATAGTACCGGGTGCGAAGTGTTTTTTTTGATGACGGCATTCGCAGCGTCAAGTATAGTTTGGGTTGAACGGTAGTTTTGTTCAAGATTAATAACTTTGATTTTGGGGAAATCCTTCATCAGGTAATTAATATTCCGGTAATCAGCACCTCTCCAGCTATAAATTGATTGTGACGCGTCGCCAACAGCGGTCAGATTATCCCTTCCTCCAACAAGAAGCTTGGTCAAGAGGTATTGAATTTTGTTTGTATCCTGCCACTCATCAACAAAAATATAGGAAAGAATATTCTGCCATTTACGAAGAGTTGGCTCGTCCGATTCCAAAAGTCTTACTCCCTTTAGAAGAAGATCGTCAAAATCCAGAGCATTGGCATCATTGAGGGCTTTTTCGTATTCCAAATAAATTTTGAAAATCTTATCTGCATGCTCTCCTTTGGCAACTTCTGAATACTGGAGGGGGCTCATCATCATGGTTTTAGCATCCGATATTTGTGATGCAATTGCTCCGGGGGAAAAATATTCCTTGGGAAGGTTCAGTTCATCAAGGATGTCTTTTATAACATCTTTTTGGTCCGTGTCGTCGTAGATTAAGAAATCTCTCCCGATTCCGATTTTTGCTCCGTCAATTCGAAGGAGCCTTGCACAGAAAGAGTGGAAAGTACCGGCAAATGTCGGGCTTTCGGATATCAGTTTCGTGACGCGCTCTTTCATTTCACCTGCAGCTTTGTTTGTGAATGTCAGAAGAAGTACGTTTTCCGGGCGGGCTTTCTTTTGAGCTATTGTATAGGCAACTTTGTGGGTGAGAACTTTTGTTTTTCCCGATCCGGCTCCAGCCAGTACCAGAAGAGAACCACCCTCATATGTGACTGCTTCTTTTTGGTCTTTGTTCAGATCTTTTAGAATGTCCGTCATAATTGATCGTGAAATATGCGTACGAAAATCATTTTAGGACAATAGGCAATCAATTACTAGCGAAGTAAAATTGGGGATAAAGTCAGGATGAAAATTCGTAATTATAACCAAAACGGCAGGAATGAAGAGTTAGCGTACTTTGTACACCTTCGTTTGGTTTGATTCAAATTCCAAAGTTGCAATCGGCAGGAACTTTTGTTCATCCAGATTCGGGAATTTTTCTCTTTCGAAAGATCCAACAATAACATACCCGACCTTATATTTTTTCAGAAGTGCTTGGGCAATCTTCGGATCATTTGTTGTATAGATGAGAGTGATATCTCCGACTCTTTTTTGAGGGAACTCGGAAGACCCCCGCCATAGCCATTCGTGGACAAACCATCCGGAAATTGTCGGATTTCCAGTATATGAAGAAATAACATTATAGTCCGTATAGCTGTCGCCCGGCGCTTCCAGGATATTTGCTTTGATATTATTATTTTTGAAATAATTTACGGCGTCATATACCCCGGGAAATTGATTTTTCAGCCAAAGGGTTCCGTCCAATCCCTGGTAGAATTTCAGACCGTTATAGTATGACTTTATTGCGACTTGTGCGTATGAAACGATTGAATAAAGAACGATAACCCAAAAGATTAGAAAAAACTTTTTTATGTATGATTCTTTCGCCAAAGATAGTTGTCTGGCAATAATAAATCCTGCTGATAGGTAAAACATAACATACGCCTGATAAGTAAGCTTAAACATCGTATTGGCACGGTAATGGGTGGCGGCGTAAATATCTTTTAGATAAATTATTTCCGGAAGGGCAATCAGAGTCCACGATGAGAGCAGCAAACCCAAAATAAATATATCTGTTACGGTTACTTTTTCCCGCAGCTTCAAAATAACAGTTACGAAAATTGTTGTGAGAATTGCAGGAAAACCCCAAAGAATGATTAATTGCCAGAAGGGAGTATGGGAATGGACAAGATTAATCCCCTGAGCAATCGATTCAAAATTAATGATAAAAAGGAGTGCGCTGAAAAATAGTATTGAACCGATAATTACAAAATCCCTTATTATAAAAAATACAGCTTTAAGTTTAAATTTATTTTTAATGAAATGGATCAGCATCAGGACAAATCCTGTTGTTAACAAATAGTTACCCACATCCCAAGTACTGGTCATAAACATTATCCCGAGTAAGAATCCCAGACAGGCAAGTTTTTTGAAGTGATTCTTCCTGTTAAGGATTTGATCTGCAACCAAAAACAAAATTGATAGATACAAAAGTACGTTAGGTAAGTTCATTAAATGTCCGTGAAGGTCTGAAACGACAAATGAATAAATAGGAAACTCATGGATTGTTTTATCGTTGGTGTCGGGATTATACCCTATGAATCGCGTTGCATCCGGGTACCAATATTTATCAGCACCGTTTTTCAAAACATAAAAAGGTGTATGGAAATTTCCGGCAAAAGTCACAAGAATGGCAGACAGCAGTCCTGCAACAATAAACGTTCGTGTTCTTCCGGCGGGTAGAGAAAATTTAGTAATTGTTGAAACGAGTGAGAAAACTCCCGAAAGGGAAAGACCCATGATGGTTGCAAGCATCAGGTTGTATGTAATGGCCGAAGGGATTTGCGTAAGCATGGTAAGAAGTGCAGTGGTGAAATGTCCGAACCAGTAATAATTAATAACCTCTCCGACTGCCCACATATCCGTAGGTGGAAGGAATTTTGTCGTTAACGCAGAGTTAACAAATCCGAAATCCATGAACTTTTCCAAACCTCTTATATCCGGTTGATGGGCGCGGACGTATGCCAAAAAAAACAATCCGGCAGTAAAAAGCGCTTCACTAATTAACACATATTTTGAGGATTTTCGAACTGTTTTAATTAATTGTTTTTGGTCCTTGGTAAGTATGTAAAGATTTAAAGCTATTGCAACAACCAAAAAACCCAAAAGTGAAACTCTTGAAAAACTTAAGACCTTCAATGTCGAAGTTACAAATGTCAGATATGAAAGAAAAAGTATAGAAACCGTTCTTGAAAAAGCCCATCCGTAATCCGTAAATTTCTTAAATATCCGGTATGTCAGAGGAAAAAAAATAAGACCAATAATAAGGGTGTATAACCACCAATTAAATGTAATAATAAGGTCTTGTATGTACATAAACGATACTTGTCTTTAAAATTATTCAATTTGTCAAGAGATTTTACAAGTATATAACTATGAAGGCAGAAAAAATCAAAATTGGATTTGACCTTGACGGTGTGATCATAGGGAAGCCGTTTTTCATTCCCGTCGAGCTGATGGAGGTCTTAGTCAGAGATAAAAAAAAGCGGGGACTTTCATACCGCTTTCCTGAATCACGACTGGAAATTGCAATAAGAATTCTTAGTCACGATCCCTTTTTCCGCCCCCCAATACAAAAGAATATTAAGCTGATTAAAGAACTCTATAAATCAAAAAACTATGAAATATTTGTTGTTTCAAGCAGGTATTCGTTTCTATTAAACCGCACAAAGCAGTGGTTCCGATACTATAAACTGCATAAATTTTTCAAAGAAATCCATATTAATTTAGAGAATCAGCAGCCGCATATTTTCAAAGAAAAGATGATTAATAATCTTAAACTCAATGTCTTTATAGATGACGACAAAATGCTTCTGGAGTATTTAAAAAAGCGTCTTCACGGTGTTGACCTTTTATATGTATCTGACAACAATTTCCAAGTTAGAAGATGAGAATACTAATTGCAGTTACGTATTATAAACCGCATTGGACAGGCCTAACCCGATACGCGACCAACCTCTCGGAAAGTCTTGCAAAGAAAGGACATTTGGTAAGGGTAGTTTCAAATAAATTTTCGCAGCATCTCAGAAGTACTGAATCTATCAATCAGGTCAAAGTCTATCGGACGCCTTTTAATTTACGGGTTAGTCGAACACAAATTTCACCCTTGTTTATTTTTTACTATCTGAAACTTCTTCTTAAGACCAATAAGGTAATAATATTTCTACCGCTTACTGAGACTTTGTTCTTAACGCTTTTGTCAAAGCTTTTGAATAAAAAGACCTATCTTGTCCACAACGGTGACTTAGTGCTTCCGAATGGAGTTATTAATTCAATTATTGAAAGGATTTATTATTTAACAACCAATTTGTCGATTACTCTGGCCGATGGAATTGTTGTCCATACAAAAGATTATTCGCAACACTCCTTGCTTTTATCAAGGCATAGAAAGAAGTGGATTGTTATTCCAAATCCCTGCAAAATAGATAAACCGCGGAAGAAATTGATACAGAGTCTGGTTAAAAAATATAAATTATCAGGAAAAATCCTAATCGGATTTGCCGGAAGATTTGTTGAAGAAAAAGGAGTGGTACACCTACTTAAAGCCATACCGTTTGTAAAAAAGGTGCTTCCTAATGCAGTTTTTGTTTTTGCGGGTCAGAAAAAAGTTGTATATGAAAACTATTGGAAAAGTATTTCTCCATTATTTGAGAAGTACAAAGAGGATATTAAATTTATCGGGTTAATTCAAAACAGGAAAATCATGGCGGCTTTTTATGCAATGCTTGACGTTTTTGTGCTTCCGTCGGTTACCGATTGTTTCCCAAATACTCTGATAGAATCCATGTTATGCGGTACGCCGGTTGTTTGTTCGGATATTCCGGGAGCAAGACAGATTGTTAAAATGTCCGGAATGGGTGAGCTAGCAAAAGTAAAAGCACCCCTCTTACTTGCTGAGAAAATTATTAAAGTAGTGAAATTCAAAAGAGAGTATTTCAAAGCCCGGGAAATTATTGAGCATATATTTAACTTTGACAAAGCAATAAATGAATACCAAAAAATTATTAATCGCTAAAAACATTTTAGATACCGAATTAGATCCGGCTTTCAAAAGAAGAGCTTGGTTTATTCTGAACAACCTTAACCTGAAGGGGAAAGAGAAGATTCTTGATTTGGGTTGCGGACGCGGTTTCTATTTAAATTTACTGGCTGCACTTTATGAGAATGCCCAATTAACCGGTTGTGATAAGAATTCCAGGTATCTGAAGCAGGCTAAAGTTTTATTGAGCGGGAAGCAGAATGTCAAGTTACAAGAAGCGGATGCAGCCAAATTACCATTTCCCAAAAATACTTTTGACCGGGTAATTGCAAGTGAAATTTTGGAACATGTAATGAATGACGACTTAGTAATTAAAGAAATCTACAGGATATTAAAACCCAATGGCACCCTTTTAATAACAGTTCCCAATAAAGATTACCCTTTCTTGTGGGATCCCTTAAATTGGATATTGGAAAAAACACTGAATTTGCATATACCTTCCGATATTTGGTGGCTTGCAGGTATTTGGGCTGATCACAGGCGGCTTTATTCCAAAAAAGAACTTATTTCAAAACTGGAATTTAATAAATTTAAAATTACAAAGTCGGAATATGCCACCCATTACAGTTTTCCGTATATACAATTTTTCTTGTACGCAATTGGAAAAAATCTCGTAGAAATGGGTTATTTTACAAACTTCTCCCGTTTTGGAAAGAAAAAAAACAAAAATCTGCTTGTGGGAATAGTAAAAAATATTATATATTTCTTTGACGATTTCAATGAAGGCGGGGATAAAAGTATGAGATCCGTAAACATCCTATTCAGCGCCAAAAAAGAAGCGCTCTGAATATCAGTACTCCGAAGTCGGAATGTCCTTTTTGGCAACCAGATAGTACGCGATATCCATTCTGTTCGGATAGTAAATTATTTTTTTAACTTCAAAATTTACCGGATATGTTTCTCCCGGAGTAACTGCAAATAAGGTATTATCTCCGAAAATAAATGTCTGAGAACTGTTAACAAAGATTGTTTTTGTCGTAGGCGGGTACTTAAAGAAACGAATATACAGATCGGGTAAATACGCAATGTAAGGGGTTACGCCAAGATGGCTATACTTACCGGGTTCGGATACAAAGTAATTATAAATTTGGCGGAATCCATATTGCCATCCGGAGTAACCGGCTGCGTTGGTATTATATTCATAAGCGAATGATATTTTGATTTCCTTAAAAGAAAAGCATGCAATGTAAACCAAGATCATTACTGGAATCAGCATCCGAATAGCAATTGTTGAATTGACAGCGTGTTTCAAAATTGAATTGATTCCGTATATTATGATGATAAAAATTATCGGGAGAAGTACAACTGATCTGATACTGTCAAATCCCCTGATTGTCAAAGATGCCGGTATAATTCCGACAACAAATGAAAAGATTAAAAGAAAATAAAAAGCTCTATTTTTACCCTTATTAGTGACAACCCCTTTAAGAATTGAGAGAATTCCCAGAATAATGAACGGAATGGTGTAACGCGGCAACAGTGATGTTCCCCAGATGCTATGTCTATAAACCGGAAAGTCAGGTGGTAAATAATTGTTGACAAAATAATTTCTAATCGAAAAGTGGCTGGCGATATTTTTTATAAAACAGTAGGTTATGCTTTTACATTGTGTCAGTTCGTCTGCCCGGTATAAAAAACTTCCCTCAATGAAGAGTTTTATCGAAGGCAGAAGGGTGAAGATCGCGAGAACGCTGAAAATAAGAAAATATTTAGGCAGCAAGGTTTTTAAACTACGATACTTTATAAGCGAATAAAAAAGAAAATATATTAAGAACGCAAGCGCGAAAAGTCTTCCCGGTACATAAGCCCAATATAAAAAACTGAGTATCAGAGAAAAAACAAAACACTTGAGGTTCGACGGTTCCTTGGGATCTGAGAAAATCCTATTTATGTAAAAAACACTCAATAAAAAAATAAAGCAGACGAGGATTGTATCCATCGCAAATCTTGATACCAAAAACGCCCAAGAAGTTGACGGCCATATGAGAATACCCAAAAAAATACTATTTAATAAAACTCGTTTTTTCAGAAGTTTATATAAAAGGATGACTATTAAAAGTGAAATACAAACACTCGCAAGTCTGACGGAAAATTCGTTTAATCCGAATATAGTCACGAAAGGTATCAGAAGATAAGTGTATATTGAATGGTTGCGCATGGTTTCTCCCGGGTTTTGAAAAGTAAAAGGTAAAAATTCATGATTTGATGAAAATCCTTTTGTCGTAATTATTGAATAAGCTTCATATCCATATATAGACTCATCGATGAAAAATCCCGGTGGGTTTTTGTCCAACCGGTAGGTCAGTATCAGGAAAAGGTAAAAGAAAATAAATCCGAGAATTATTTTGTTTGGGTGTTTGAAAAATTCAGTGAGCTTTATTTGCAGGGCGATATTATATTTCCGATGTATTGAGTCTGAAAAAAATTTTCTCATTTTATTCTTTTGTAGATAATGACTTTCGGATGGTCATAGACTGTAAATGCTTCTTCGGACCGGTCGTCAGGAATAGGTATGTTAACAAACGGAATAGTAGGATAGGAGGTAATTTCTGCCACTTTAATAAATTGAAGTTTTCCGTTAAAAAGATCATTGTAAAATTTTGAAGTGATAGGATATTTTTCCGGAACTTTCGGTATTGATCCCCACAGACGGTTTGAAGAAAGGATCAAATAATCGATACTTTTAAGCTGAGAATTTATTTTTTCCCATTTTTCCCGCGACTCCGGATTAAAAAGTTCGAGCGTCTCGGTTTTATATTTTTGAGCATAATTGGTTACGTTTAATGTTAATGGCAGGCAATCGTCCCAATATTCACAGGAAACCGTTGAACCTTCAGGAATATATTTGTAGATCCAAGCTGATGCGGAAACCCTTGAGTGGGGGCGGCTGTAAATCTGCACGAATGACAAGGGCCAGACAAGAAGAAGTAAGTAGTAGGCAGTAAGCAGCAGGTAATTATTTTTCATTAATGGGAAAAGGTGTTTTATAGAAAAATATGCGATCACAATTGCATATAGCGGATACGCGGGGTAAAAATACCTCATACTTGGGGCGGATTGGATACTTTGATATCCGGTTAAAATAGTTATTGATGAAATTAAAAGAAATATCTGCAATTCCTCAATGCTTAAAGTTTTTAAATTGTTAATGGAGAATTTTCGCCTGAAAATTTTTGCTAGTTTTTTTAGAATACCCATTGATAAATACACAAACCCCCCAGTAAGCAATAGTGTTTGAGGTATTCCGATACCCCAAATAAATATATTTTTCAGAGAGAAGAAAACAGGATTTATTTTTATCCACTGAACGTTCGGAGGAAAATATGTATCCGGATCGCTGAAATTTTGAAGCTGTTTTAAGTTGTTTAAAAAATTTAGATTAATTTTTGGAACAAATAAATTGTTTGAGAAGACGTGGGGATCAAGAAATCGGTATGCCAAATATGCAATAATCGCTGTAAGCAGTAAGCAGGACACTGTAAGTGAGAACTTCTTCTGTTTAGTTAAATGAATCAAATACCCCAATAAGACAATTGGAACAAAAAGGATTGCGGAAACCTTACAGGCAAATGCTGCCCCCAGCGATAATCCGGTTAAAGCTGGATAAATTATATTTTTTGATTTTACGGTTTTCAATAAAAAGAAGAGTGAAAGAGTCATAAAGAAGGTTAGCGGCGGATCGACGGTGAAGAAATGAGAAAGTTGTATTGGAAGAACTAAAGTTGCATATACAAACGCGGATAGTAAAGCGGTCTTTTCATTAAAAATTAAATTTGATATCTTGTAGACGAGAAATAAAACTCCGACATCAAACAAAACGGATAAAAGCCTTCCTGTCAGGGCGATATTATTATAGCTGTAATTATCGAGTATCAATATTTGCGACAACCGCTTATTAATAGTTGTCGGTAGGGTTCCGTATACAAAAAAATCGTACCCCTGATTATTAGGGTTTAATGTTGAAATTGAAGGATTAAGATAAGATGATAAATTATTTGGCCAATATAAAGCACCCACAACCATTGTTAAAAATCTTTCGTCAGGATGAAGATGCTGATTTTGATCCCAGTTTAAACCAACAATCCGTAAGGTTAAGGAAAAAATTATGATTACCAACAACAGGAATTTGTTAGACAGTTTTATTAAGGATTTCATATAATTGCTGTTCAGGCATACCTACGGTCTTTTTGTATATTGTGACAACCGGATGGTCAAAAACAGTGAACGTTTCTTCCGAATTTACCTCATCATTATAGAATAGATTAAAAGAACCGATTTTTAGTTCCGGAAATGAAGATAGACTGGCAACTTTATTAAAACCGAGTTCACCCGAGAATAATTTCTTGTAAAAATTAGCTACATGGGGGAAGTTTTCTTTATTGTGATTAAGATATACCCGCCTGCTTTGAATGATAAAATAATCAGCTTTTGACAATTCCCCAGAAAGTTTTGAGATATTAACTCCACTTTCTTCAAGGTTGTAAAAATCAAACGTGTTTTTGTAATAATTTCCTGCAAGCGGGACTTCTAAAGTATTAGCCCCTTCTGTAAGGATAGATGAATTTTCAGGTATATTTTCGTTTATCCAAGACGTTGCCTGAACGCGGACATCACTTTTTAGATAGATTCCAAAAAACATAAATGCCCAAATGATTGTTGGGAAAAAATATAAGATAGCAAAAGGCAACAACACTCCATTTTTTAATTTGCTTCTTACAGCAAAATATGCCCAAACAGAAAAGACAACAATCAAAGGAAATGCCGGATTTATAAATCGGGTCCATTTTGCAAAAAGGAATGAATTAGGGAAAAATAAAATTGCAAAATACGAAAGAACGATAATAAGAATTCTTTCTTTTGCTGGATTTTTTAGGATCATGAATGTTGCCAAGAGAAATCCAATGATAAAAAATATAAGAACAGTAGGACCAACCGTAAATGGAAGGATTTTTGTCAGTTGAAATAATAGTGGTTTTGTATTTTCGAAAGACCTTGTGTAAAAAACCGGTAAGCTGCCCGTTGCCACTCCGCTCTCATAAGAAATTACTCCGGAAAAATTTTGAAAATCCAAAATACTGTATGGAAAACTGATGAAAAATGTGATGAACATACTGACAAAAAAGACAACCGTATCCAGCAATTTTTTAAGTAAACCAAGTCTCTCGGAAATAATAAATACAAATATTAAAGGGAAAAGGGTGAGGCCTGTTATTTTGGTACCGGTTGCAAAACCCAAACAAGCTCCAGCCGCCGCGAGATGATAAATTGATTTTGACTCACAAAAACTCAAATAAAAGAATAAGGTTGTTAGTAAAAAAAACGTTAATGTTGACTCTGGCGTCAGAAAATGTGCTTGCTGAATTGCTCCCGGGATCGTGGCCATAACAAACGCCGTTGCCAGGGCTAACATCTTTTTTTTGAAAAGCTTTTTCGACACAAGATATACGATTGGTATGGTGAGAGTCGAAAACAAAGCACTATAAAATCTTCCTATAATAAAGGGGCTTATTTGTGATAGGTGCGGAAGCGTTAAAACGAGAATTTTTTGGGTTGCATAAATAAGATAAACAATAAAAGATCCGTAGGAAAAAAGTTGAGGATTGAGATTTTGAGAACTTAATCGGGAAACTGCGATGACGATGTGATATTCATCAGGATGGAAGTAATACCCCTGACCCCAGTTTAATTTATAAAAGCGTAAAAATCCTCCAAGCAATATTATTGCGATTAATAAAAATATTCGGGTGATTTTTTTCATAACAATTCATTTTAATCAAAAGATTTACGTTTCGCGAGTATACATAATAATTGTTAAGTTAAACCCATTTGAGGTTTTGGGAATCCGGAATGGGATTAAGATTTGAGAAGTTTTGTCGAAACGGAAAGAAGAATAACTCCTGAACCCAAAAAGATTAATGTATAACTACTGTTTCCGGCATCCGGAAGGTTTCCTTTTGAAGTTTGCGGAAGTGACGTAGGGAGCGGCTGTGTTGTCGGAACAAATGCCGATGTGGGTTTGGCAGTTGGAGTAATTGGTGCATTAGTTGGGGTTAAGGCTGGTTTAACGGTAGGAAGTAAAGTCGGCGATACGCTTGCCGTCGGAATAGCGGTTGGTACAAGGGTTACTTGGGGAATGACAATCGGAGTAGGACTTGGTGCTTGTGCCACCAATCCTGAAGTCGGGGTAATTGTGGTTGAAGAGGTAACCTGCTCTTTGTTTTTTAAAAAAAGGTTATAAGCTGCAAAACCACCGATACCGGTGAATATTATTAAGGACAGAATAATAAGAAAAGGGATGATGCTCCTTTTTTCCTGAGGTTGGATATTTTGTATTTCATTTGGCATGATGATTTTTTAATTTTCAGATATCAGTAAGGGGAAAAGTTTCAGATTCGGGAACATAATCATCGGTTGCGTGAGTTGCGTTTTGGCGGTAATCGTATGAATTTTTTAGGATGATAGGTGGAATCGGTTTTGCAAGTTGGGGGTAAGTTGTTACAGATGAAATATTTTTACTGTTAGTGAGGATTTCCAATTCGACGAGAGTGTTTTTCTTGTCCAGAAGGATATAGGAATTTAAATCTTTGGTGTGTGCAGAAGAAATAAGAATTGCCCAAGTTCCATCCCTATCGGTTTGAGTTGATAAAAGCGATCCTCCTCCGACGGTTGCGTAGACAATCGCTTTTTCCTGTGGTTGTGCGTTGTCAGAAAATACCTGTCCGTAAATTACCATGCTTTCATTCAGATTGATCGTTTTTGTGGCAGTCGTGAATTGAAATGGTTGTTTTTCGTTATAATAATCAATTCCCTTTGAATTAATTACAAAAAAATATTTCTTCCCCTCGTCTAAATTATCAAGTTTGAAATAGTGGGTTGTTCCGGTGCTTTCATCTTCGGGGAGAATTGTTTTATCGATGAGGTACTGAGTTTGTCCGTATCTAATAAATCCAAAAGTTTCCGTGTCTGTTGTCCATGAGATATTTACCGAATCTTCTGTAATATTTGAAACCCTGATGTTGGCAGGAAAAGTATTTTCATTAGCCCCCAAACGGAAAAGCTGTTTACCATTTATTATAAAAACACCCGCCGCAACACCAATTATGAGTGAAATTATTCCGACCACAGTCGGGATTTTGCTTTTTTTATAAACTGTCGGTTTGTCTTTCATGTCTTAAATTTCCGGTTGCGAACTTGGAGAAGCCGTCGGTGTTTCAGTCACATTTATAATTTCCTCAACTTCGATAGTGGTAGGTGTGGGAGTGGGAAGAACAATACTGCTTTTTTCAAAATAAACTCCCTTTTCTATCTCGGATAATGTGTCTCTGTCTAAAGTTGGAACTATAGGTGACAGAATTGCTTCGTCAACATTTATTTGGGGAGTTTTTCTGATCGCCCGATAGACATCAAAAAAGATCCAGGCGAATATCGTAATTGTTGTCATCACGGCCAGATTTACTAGTTTTGGTACCTTTTGTCTTCTTGTCATTTAATATTTTTATTTTCAGGTTTTCTATATGGAGATTGCAAATTTGAAAGACTGAGAATTAATTTTGTACGGTCAATATCCGGAACTGCATCAATTGAAATTGACTCAAATTTGATTGGCCTTCTCAGGTCTTCAATATCTTTTGTGAGTTTTATCAATTTTTCATAATCTCCTTCAGC
Source organism: Patescibacteria group bacterium (assembly GCA_035291665.1). Classification (GTDB taxonomy): domain Bacteria; phylum Patescibacteriota; class Microgenomatia; order UBA8517; family UBA8517; genus DATDRP01. The sequence goes on from DATDRP010000006.1 coordinate 72,488, forward strand.
CCCCATTGTAAAGGTTATAATGTCGGTGGTTTTAACAGTTTCCTCTTCCGATTTCGAATCAGGTTTTTCTTCCTCCCCCAAAAGACTTACATCAGACATCGATAAGGTCGAAATTTTAACCTGGTCAAGGTACGCCAATTCCTCAATTTGAAGTAGTAGTTTTTCCGGACTTGGCCCTTCGGGAATTGCTTCATATACCAATTTTATTTTATTTTCCTCTTCCGAGAATAGCTTTTGTGCCGTACTCAGATTATTGATTTTGGTTTTCATTGTCTCCAAAACTTTTTCTTTTTCGTCAATTTCCCGTATCAGTATACCGATAGTTTTTAAGGTCGGGCGAATTGCAAAGACTCCGAATAAACTGATGGCGGTTAAAGTTAATAAAATTTCCAAATACGCCTTAAGTTCAGGTCTTTTGTTATATTCAACAATCGTTCTTCTTACCAATGATTTGCTTCTTATATAGCGTTCTCTCCAAGATAAGTCACTCATAGTTTTTTATAGTAGGAAACAATAGAAAATCTGAAAAAAGTTTGATTTTCATCTACAGCCAAAGCATCGAGTTTCACAGATTCAAATTTATCACTAGATTTTAAATTTGCCAGATACTGATGAATTCCGGTTTCAGAAATTGAAACCCCTTTTACAGTGACTTTTTCGGAGTTTGAATCAACAGATTCAAAAAAAACTTCATCGGGTTTATATGCCACTGCTTCGATAATTCCATCCAATAAAAATCCCTTACCCTGTTTATAAAGATCGTATATCGCCAATTTTTCCTGAGTTCCTTTGAAGTCTTTCTCGAAATCGGATAAAGATAAGATCACGGCTTTTGAGTCATTGACTTCATCAGTCAGGTCTGTATTTTTTGCGTCAAGCCAAAAACGCGACAGGAATGCAAAAATGACAACCAATTCAGTGATGATTAATACCATCCTGAATGTTGTCAGTATCCAAAGAAGGACGCGACCGGACGTTGTTGCTCCAAGTCCCTCTCTCGGTAATAGATTTATTTGTGCTATTTTGGACTTTTTCTTGGCAGGCATATAAAACCGAGAGCAATAGAGTATTATTATAAAATAGTTCTGACAATATCCGCCTTACTTATGTTTACTCATGTGCTCTTGCTATCAATATAGCATATATCGAAGGCTGGAAGTAAGTTTTTTTGTTGCGAAAGCGTGTTGATAAATATTGAGAGCGGGTTGGGCGTAAACTGATTTTACTGAAGCTACTTTTTAACCTTTTTCGAATTTTTACCAGCTGTTTTGGGAAGCAGTTTTGATAGGCTGGACTTAATTCTGGCTGCTTTATTTTTATGGATGTATTTCTTTTTAGTTGCCCGGTCTGTCAGGGAAATTGCCTTAACGATTTGGCTTGGTTTCTTTGATTTTTTTGCCATACGGATTGCCACCTCCAAAGAAGTTGAAATGTTCCTGTTAACTTTTGCTTTTCTTTTGGAAGAGCGGAGTGCCCTTTTTGCTGTGACTGTTACCGGCATAATAATTAAAAGAATACAAGATTAAAAGAATTAAGGGAATAATTGCTTTTTTCCCTAAATTACTGTATTTCTATATTCCTAATTTCGTGAGTATAATCTAAACAGCCTTGATAATCAAATTGAATGTTAGGGAAAATTATTGAAAAAGGGAAGAAAATATTACTGGAACCGCAGGGGAATGTTTTGTCCGCCGCGACAGTTATAATGGTGATGATTATTGCCTCAAGGTTATTGGGGTTAGTCAGGCAACGAACTCTTGCGCACTTTTTTGCACCCGATGAACTATCGCTTTTTTTTGCCGCCTTCAGACTGCCCGATTTAATATTTGAAGTCTTAGTTTTCGGAACTTTTTCTTCCGCTTTCATTCCGGTTTTTTCCCGGACGCTGAAAAAGGGAAACGGGGCCGCATGGGAAGTAGCAACAACTGTTTTGAATCTGGGGCTTATTATTTTTGCGATTGTTGCGATTCTTGTCTCCGTATTTGCCGACAAAATTTATTTTTTGGTGGCTCCGGGATTTGGAGGAACTGAGCGTGAAGTGATAGTTCCTATTGCCAGAATATTATTTGCTGCACAGGGGTTATTTATAATTAGCTATGTTTTGACCGGAGTTTTGGAGTCATTGAGGCATTTTTTGATTCCTGCACTGGCGCCACTATTTTATAATCTCGGAATAATTATCGGCACGCTTGTCTTGTCTTCTAAGTATCATTTGATGGGACCGACATTGGGAGTGGTATTCGGGGCTTTTGCGCATTTTATGGTACAACTCCCATTAGCAACGAGATTGGGTTTCAGGTTCAAACCGGTTATAAAAATAAACGACGATGTTAAACAGATCGGAAAATTAGCGCTTCCCAGACTTCTTGAAATTGGTTTTTTGCAAATTTCAAAAGTAGCTGAACTTTTCTTCTCCTCTTTGATTGCAAAAGCATCCTATGCTTATTTTACTTTCGGCAACACACTCCAGCTTTTGCCGGTTGGACTTTTCGGTACATCTATTGCTAAAGCCGCCCTTCCAACCCTATCTTCAGAATCAGACGATCATGAGAAGTTTAGTAAAACCCTCCTTTCGGCTTTGAATCAGTTGATTTTTTTATCACTACCGATTTCAATTTTTTTAATAGTACTTCGGATTCCGATTATAAGACTTGTTTATGGGACAGATATTTTTTCCTGGAGTGCAACAGTCCAAACGGGATATGTCTTGAGCGCTTTTGCGGTGGGTGTTGTTTTTCAAGCCTCAAATTCATTATTAGCCCGGGCATTTTACGCTATACATGATACGAGAACTCCGGTTACAATTTCTATCTTTTCGATTGTATTCATTATTGTTAGCGATTTTGTTTTAATTCGAATTTTAAATTATGACGTCTGGGGTTTGGCATTAGCTTTCACTTTGGGCAGCGGAATCCAGTCGTCGATGCTTTTGTATATGATAAATAAAAGAATAATAAAAAGGAGTTTCTCAGGAATTATGAATCCTTTCATAAAAGCATTAATTGCCTCGCTTGCGTCGGGAATAGTAATGTTTATATTTTTGAAAGTTTTTGACCGGAGTGTTTGGATAAAACGGCTTTCGCTTATCGGTCAAATTGAAGCAACCAAAACCCTTCCGTTTGAAAAATTTGTACTTGATACCCGTTATACGGGAAACCTGATGATTCTGACGAGCATTGTTACGATTGTCGGAATTGCTGTTTATGTTTTGGTTTCTATAATGCTTCGCTCTGATGAATTGGGAGTATTTCTGAATATGGTCAAAAGGACTTTCATCAAACGCGATATCGAGCCGATTCCGCAAAAGGAAAGCGAGCCCGTTTCTCCTACTCCATCAGAAACAACCAACTAGTTGGATGCGTGATCGGCATGCTAATGATAATTTTTAAGGTATTGACCTCGCACAACCTTACTTTTCGTTTTTTTAATACTATTCGTATACAACTCAAAGAGCGGTTTGCCGGGGTCATCACCCCTCAAAAAACTGAGAAAGTCGGGGCTTGACATTCCTTTAGCACTCGTGGTACATTACTGCTAATATCAGAGTAAAAGAGTGGAAAAGTAGAAGAATATAAGATAAGTTTTTGCTTCTACTCTTATACTCTTACGCTCTTCAACTCTTAATCATATGTCCGACGCATTAACAGCAAGACAAATTCAGATTCTGAAGCATATTATTGATGAATACATCGAAACGGCGGAACCGGTTGGCTCTGAAGCTTTGGAGAAAAAATATAATCTTGGGATTTCCCCGGCTACTGTCAGAAACGAAATGGCAGGCCTCATTCAAAAAGGTTTTCTGAAACAACCTCATACTTCATCAGGCCGTGTTCCTACACCAAAAGCTATGAAGTTGTATGTTGACCAATTGATGGAAGAAAAATCAATGAGTATTGCGGAAGAGGTAAAAGCGAAAGAAGAAGTTTGGGATTCACGGGGGAATGTTGATCAGCTGTTGGAGGAGGCCACCCATGCGTTAGCCGAACACACAAAAAGCTTGGCCGTTGCGACGCTTGATGCCTCAAACAAAGTTTGGCATGCAGGTTATAAGAATATATTTCACAGTCCAGAATTTACAGACTCTTTGGTATGCGAATCTTTGTTTTCTTTGATTGAAGAAGTTGAAAGAATGAACGATCTTTTTTTTCATCGGGGGAATCCTTTATCACCGTTTGATTTGTTTTTTGGAGAAGAGTTGGGTTGGCAAAACCTTTCGCCGATGGGTGTAATTGCCACAAGGTTTAACCTTGGCACAAGAAGGGGTGCGCTCGGAGTGATCGGGTCAACCAGGCTTTCATATCCCCGGATTGTTCCGATACTGCGTTATTATGGAAATTTACTGGAGGAGGTAGCATCGGCATGAAGAAAAAACCGAGTAAAGTGAATAAAGGAGAAAGAGTAAATGAAGAATTGGAACACCTGAAAAATCAATTAACTAGAGCGTTAGCCGATTATGACAATCTGAGAAAGAGGATTGAGATAGAGAAAGAAATCTGGGTAAAATATTCAGGAGAGCGCATTATAAGCCAACTTTTACCGGTATTGGACATGTTTGAAGCAGCCCTTGCCCATACCCAGGACCAAGGACTTGGAATAGCGGTTTCGGAATTCAAGAAAGTATTTTATGAAGAAGGGTTGAAAGAGATAAAGCCTGATAAAGGAACTGATTTTGACGAAGCCATTCATGAAGCGGTAGAATCTGTTGAAGGCGGAGAGGACGGAAAAATTGCAGAATTGGTTTTGACGGGTTGGATGTATGAAGACGGAAGGGTTGTCAGATACGCAAAAGTAAAGGTGTTTGGAAAAGTACAAAGTGGAAAGTAAAAAGAGAAAAGTATAATTTAATGAAATATGGGAAAAATAGTTGGAATTGATCTAGGAACAACTAATTCGGTGGTTGCTGTAATGGAAGGGGGTCACCCCAAAGTGATTCCTGCAGCTGATACCGGGCGAAACATCACGCCGTCGGTAGTGGAACCTGTTAAAAATCTTGTCGGAGATGTCGCCAAGCGCCAGGTTGTTCTTAATCCGAAAAACACAATTTATTCTATAAAGCGTCTTATGGGACGCCGGGTTGATGACGCTGAAGTTGAAAGAACCAAAAAGATGGTTCCGTATGAGATTGTTTCTTCAAAAGATAAAAACGCGGCGGTTGAAGTTGATGGTAAGACTTATACTCCTCAGGAAGTTTCGGCAAGGATTTTGATGAAGCTCAAGAAGGATGCGGAAAGTTATCTTGGGGAGAGTGTTGACGCTGCGGTAATCACAGTACCTGCATATTTTGACGACTCTCAAAGACAAGCGACGAAGCAAGCGGGTGAAATTGCCGGATTTAAGGTTGAGCGAATTATCAATGAACCGACAGCTGCAGCCTTAGCATACGGGTTGGATAAAAAGAAAGCAGAAAAAATTGCCGTTTACGATCTTGGAGGAGGGACTTTTGATATTTCAATTCTTGAACTTGGTGATGGAGTGTTTGAGGTTAAAGCCACAAATGGAGATACCCATCTTGGAGGAGATGATTTTGATGAAAAAATCGTTGAATGGATCGTTTCTGAATTTAAAAAAGACAATGCGGTTGACCTGACGGCTGACAAGCAGGCACTTCAGCGTGTTCGCGATGCTGCTGAAAAAGCGAAAATAGAACTTTCTGCAGCCGCCGAAACGGAGATCAACCAGCCGTATATAACACAAAAAGACGGAAACCCAATGCATTTGACTTTGAAAATGACCCGGGCGAAATTGGAGGATCTTGTTGGGGATCTCATTGAAAAAACAATGAAACCGGTTGAGGCATGTCTGAAAGATGCGAAACTGGATCCGCACGATATTGATGAGGTGATCATGGTTGGGGGAATGACGAGAATGCCCAAAGTTGTTGAGGAAGTAAAGTCATATTTTGGTAAAACTCCGAACCAGTCGGTTAATCCGGATGAAGTTGTTGCAGTTGGAGCCGCTATCCAAGCCGGAGTCTTGGGGGGCGAGGTTAAAGACATACTTCTTTTGGATGTAACTCCTTTGACATTGGGAATAGAGACACTTGGAGGTGTTGCGACCCCGATGATAACCAGAAATACAACTATTCCTGCATCAAAGACAGAAACATTCTCAACGGCTGCTGACAACCAGACTCAGGTAGAAATTCATGTATCCCAAGGTGAGCGTCCGATGAGCGCTGATAATAAGGATTTGGGCAGGTTCATTCTCGATGGAATTCCGCCGGCACCAAGGGGCGTTCCTCAGATCGAAGTAACTTTCGATATTGACGCATCGGGAATTTTGAAAGTTACCGCCCATGACAAAGCAACCGGCAAGAGCCAAAACATTACTATCTCGGGCGCTGTGGGACTTTCTGATGATGAGGTCAAAAGGATGCAGGATGAAGCGGAGCATCACAAAGCTGAAGACCAAAAGAAAGCTGAGAAAATTACTGCCAGAAATTCAGCTGATGCAATGGTATCTGCAGCTGAAAAAGCTCTCAAAGACGCCGGTGACAAAGCACCAAAAGATATCAAAGAAAAAGTTGAGGAAAAGATTAAAGGCGTCAAAGATGTTTTGGCAAAGGAAGATTCTTCAAAAGACGATTTGGAGAAAGCAACGAAAGATCTGTCGGACACCCTAAGTCAGGTCGGGCAGGCGATGTATGGGCAGCAACAAGCTGCAGGGCAAAGTGAAAAGAGCGAAGAGAAAAGCACGGAAGAAAAAAAGAGTGAAGGAGATGGTGAAAACAAAAAATCTTCAAAAGACAAAGATGAGAAAGCCAAAAGCCCTGAGCCTGCCGAACGGGTTGAAGAAGGAGAAGTTGTAGAAGAAGACTAAAAAATGACAGATGACCTCGAAAACCAGGATTACTCCAGAATTTATATCCAACTGGGTTTATCAGAACAAGCTATAGAGAAATTAAAGCCTGAAGAAAAAGCCGCAATCAGTAAATTTGATAAAGCTGTGGATAAAAAAGAACGAAGTTTGGGAAGGGAGTTAACCCCCGAAGAGGAGAATGAGTTGGCAGGAACGATTGAAGGGGCATCTGAGGCAAGAATAAACTATGAAAAGTTTTATTCGGAATTAGCCGACCAAGTCGATAAAACGGAGGGGTACGATACAAAATAGCTTTATGTCTCCGGAAAATTTAACCCCACTTGAATCGTTCAATAGGAAAAGAGACTTGCTCCTTGAAGAATGGGAACAGGTTCATGGAGACAAATCTAACTGGAGTTATAATTTAACCGACCGTTTTGTTGATGCTGTATTAAGTTCGGTAACTTATGAGGAGGGTCTTGCCCACAAACGTGACACTGATCAGTGGTTGAGAACGAAAGCGCTCGCTGTAAATAAATATAATCAATACCATAGAAATTAACTCTTAACAAACTCCCCATAGATTTATATAATTAGCACTTGAGATATTTGAATGCTAATTGCCGTCCTCTTAAAATCCTAGTATCCTAATATCTTAATATCATTCTGAAATATGGTTGGAAAATCCGATTACTACGACCCCGTACTGTTCTTACTTGCTCCCAAGTACTACGTGCTTGCGTCGCAAGAGCGAAAATACGGGGCAGGCATTTCTTGACTATGACAACAAAAAGTGATTATTACGATATACTCGGAATTAATAAATCCGCTTCAGCGGATGAGATAAAAAAAGCTTACAGAAAGCAAGCTCTTGAATGGCATCCGGACAGACATAAAGATGATAAAGAAGCCGCTGAGAAACGCTTCAAAGAAGTTAATGAGGCATATCAGGTACTTTCCGATCCGAAAAAGAGATCGGCATATGATCAATTTGGCCATCAGGCATTTGCTCCCGGTGGAGGTTTTGGCGGACAGCCTGGTACCGGACCATTCGGACAGCAATCCGGTCAGTATGGTCCTTTTACATACACTTATACAACAAACGCAGGAGGTGGAGGAAATCCCTTCTCCGGATTTGACTTCGGAGACCCTTTTGATATTTTCGAAAGCTTTTTTGGTGGGGGAAGCGGGGGATTCAGGCGTGCCCAGCAGCTTCCCCGATACAGTATAAAAATAGATTTCATGGATTCGATAAACGGAGTCGAAAAGAATGTTGAAATCGGCGGCAAAAGAAGGAAAATTAAAATCCCTCCGGGAATTGATGAAGGTTCAAGGATAAAATTTGATGACTTTATTTTATCGGTCAATATTGCTCCGCATGAAGTTTTTGAGCGTGACGGAGCGGATATTTATATGCGCTACGAGATTCCGTTTTCACTGGCAACACTCGGCGGGGAAATAGAAATTCCAACTGTAGAGACGCTTGTGAAAGTCCGTATCCGCCCCGGAACCCAATCGGGTACGATGCTTCGCCTCAGGGGGAAAGGTGCACCCAATTTACATGGACATGGCAGAGGTGATCAATATGTGAGAGTGAATATTCTGATCCCCGACAAACTATCCCGAGAACAAAGATCTGCGGTTAATGACCTGAAGAGGGAGGGATTATGACATCCTCCCCGTCTTGAAAGGCGGGAGGATTACTTGAAATATCGAACAACTCTGGCCTCACAAGAATGTAATTCAAGAAGTAAATAATTCCATCTGACGGAAATTAAAACAATTCGTTGTGTACGGCTCCCGTTTTTATATTCATGTCGTTTTTAATATTTTCAGTATTTTATATTCACTGCATCACTACATAGTGATGTAGTGTTAACGTTTTTGGTAGCTTTTAAACTCTTCCGATAAGTCTTCCCTTATCTTTCTATTTACTGCCTCTTTTTCTTCGACACCTTTAAAAAATTTCTCCAATTTCATATTTTGATTTTTAACAATGGAATGTTCCACCAGAGTCAGAAGTACTTGTGGGAGTTGAAATTCGATAGGGATGCGTGGAAGTTCCTTAGGAAAATCGTATTTAGCAGGTAACTTTGCGATTATTTTTCTGAAACCGTTTCCACCTTTTAAAAGCCAATTACTAACCTTCGCAACCGTACCAAAGCTGGTATGAAGTGTTTTAACAATATCTATTTGTGTTTCCCCTTTTAATAAAAGCTTTGCAATACGGAGTCTTATAGCCAAGTTTTGTATTTCCTTTGCTGTCAGAAGATCTTGAAGAAAATCGGCGGTATCCATGGCATTTCTGACTGTTTTAAAAGAATTGATTAGATCAAACATTAATTCCAGTCTCTCTTCTTTTGAAAACTTTTCCTCTCTTTTTATTTTTGGGTAATATGTTCTTCTTCTCATTTATATTCTTACTACATCACTACATAGTGATGTAGATATTAATACTATTTATTAAGCAAGGCAGATACAATGTGTACTAATAAACCTCTCATAGGATTTCCTCAATTATATACGGATCTATACGGCTCTGAAAATTAAAAGTGATATAATCTCTGTACCTGTCCAATACCCATGGACGATTTGTTTTTAGCAATATTTCTTCTTACTCCTATTGCATGGATAGTTGCCATGATTCGACCGGGTTTATTTTCCAAAATCCCCATTAAAAATTTAAACCGGAAGAAATTAACAGGAATTTTATTGGCGCTTTTTATTGTCTCGTTTGTGGGTTTTGGAGTTACTTCCAAACCGGTTGAGGAAAATGTAAAAGAAGAAGTGCAAAGTTCATCAACCGAAGAACAGGACACAAACGTCTCTTCGGTTGAAGTTGAGGGCGGTGTTGCGGTTGTCAAAAGGGTTGTTGACGGGGACACGATTGAGTTGGATAGCGGTGCCAAAGTCAGATATATCGGGATTGATACTCCTGAGTCGGTTGATCCGAAAAAACCGGTTGAGTGCTACGCTGAAGCAGCTTCAAAGAAAAATAGAGAATTAGTTGAGGGTAAAGAGGTCCGTCTTGAAAAAGATGTTTCGGAAACCGATCGCTACGGAAGGCTTTTACGGTATATTTGGATCAACGACAGTTTAATAAATGAAATTCTTGTTCGGGAAGGGTATGCCCGCTCAAGCACATATCCGCCGGACGTGAAATATCAGGAGAGGTTTCAGATTGCCGAAAAAGTTGCCAGGGAAGAAAAATTGGGTTTATGGGGAGAGGAGTGCGTGATAAAGCCAACTCCGACTTTGGTTCCGTCAGCCAAACCGACAGTTTATATTGCTCCCACAAAAGCTCCAACTACTTATTATGTTGCTCCGACATCTGTTCCTTACGTTGCACCCACCAACCTTCCGGCAGCAGTAAATCAGCAAACCGGTGGCCAACCGGGAGGAGGAGGGACATCGGGGTCTTGGTCTTGCGACTGTTCAAAGACTTGCCCGAATATGTCATCCTGCGCAGAAGCGTATTTTCAGTTGAATAACTGCGGATGTTCAATCCGCGATGGAGACGATGATGGAGTCCCTTGCGAATCTATCTGTTCGGGAGGATAAATATTAAATTCAACCCCAATAACCACTCAGAAAAATTCGTTACCGATTTTTTGAAAATCCTTGCAAGATAATTATTTCTCGTTTGTTGTCGACGGCCTCTTAATGTTGAATAAAATTATTATTTTGGAGTTTTTGTGCACGACTTAATCTTCGTGTTTTATTTCTGGCTCATTACCGAGCAATCTTTTCAACACCTGATCCATTCGGTAGAGACGTAATTTCATAGTTTGGGCTAACGTCCCGAATACGCTTTTTACAATTTCTTCCTCTTCGGGAGAAGTGGGTTTCTCACAGTCGATCCATTTTTGAAACTCATTCATAAGCTGATATGACTTTAACTGATCGGCAGACATTACCGAAAAGTCGGGATCACTACTTTTATTTTTTTCCATAATGTAATTATACCTTATAGTTAAAAATTAATAAATCAATTTGTTTGGTAAAGCTTAATTTAATGTAACTCATCTTACGATTTATTGACTCGGAAACGCATTACTTGTACACTATCAGTGGTTAGAAATGGATGAGGTGGGAATTTTGCCCGCCTTTTTTGTTAGTTGGCGCAAAGAGAAAAGCGAAGAGTGAAAAGCAATAAACTTTGTACTTTGAACTTTTTTCTATGTACTAACGCAAAGCGTTTTATATGCAGACACCAAGAACAGAATTTGCACAAGCCCTTCGGGCAATCGCAGCTGAGCGGGATCTTGATCCCGAGGTTATTATTGACACCATTAAGCAGGCAATTGTTGCTGCTTATAAAAGGGATGCCAAAGATCAAGGTGTCGAAACTGAAGAGTTTGAGTATGAAGTTGAGTTGAACCCCTCAAACGGTGAAGCAAAAGTTTTTTCGTGGCCACTGGAGAAACCCGAAGAGAAAAAAGATGTAACACCCCCCGGTTTCGGAAGGATAGCAGCCCAAACAGCAAAACAGGTAATTCATCAAAAGATCCGTGAGGCTGAAAAAGGGGCCATTATCAGTGAGTACAGCGAAAAAGTCGGCAGTCTTGTGACGGGAATGATACTTCGTTTCGAAGGCTCGGACGTTCGTGTTGATCTTGGAAAAACAGAAGGGATAATGCCGGCGTCGGAAAGAGTCCCGAACGAAAGATTAAACGCCAATCAAAGGCTGACGTTTTTGCTGAAAGAAATCACAGAAACTCCGAAGGGAAAACTATTAACCCTCTCAAGGTCTGATCCCCAATTCGTTCAAAAACTTTTTGCGAGAGAGGTTCCTGAGATCGGTTCGGGAAGTGTTGAAGTGAAAGGGATTGTCAGAGAACCGGGAGTAAGGTCAAAAATTGCCGTGTTTTCGAATCAATCAGGAGTTGATCCGGTTGGCTCATGTGTCGGTCAAAAAGGTGTCCGGGTACAATCCGTCACAAATGAACTTGGCGGAGAGAGGGTTGATATTGTTCCTTTTAATATCGATTTGGTTGAATTTGTCAAAGCAGCACTTTCTCCTGCGGAAGGATTAAGCGTTTCGATCAGCAAAGACAAGACAGGTGCAATTGTTAAAGCTCCGGAGGACCAGCTTTCCCTGGCTATCGGACGTGAAGGACAGAATGCGCGTTTGGCATCAAAATTGACCGGAGTAAAAATTGATATTGAAGGTATTCCCGGAGAGAAAACCCCAAAGTCTGTAGAAAAAGAGGAAGTAAAAGTGAAAACTGAAGAGAAGGCGGATTTGGTACCCTCGGATGAAAAACCGGCTGAAGAGGCTCCTCTTGCTGGAGAGGCTGATTTACCAACCCAAACACAGCCTATACAAGCTAACGATTCCGCTTCGAACAATTCCGGAAGCGCTCCGTCGGATGATCAGGCAGGTAGCGTTACAAGTAATGACAATACGGCAGTCCCACAGGCTGAAGAAACCGCAGACACTAAAGAAGTATCCGTTGACGATTTGAAAAAGCAGGGAGACGATAAAAAAGACGAAGCTTAATGAAAAATTTATTCTTTTTTAGAAAGGAACAATTTTATGATGGAAACAAGACCTCCGGTTGTAACAGTCTTAGGCCATGTTGATCACGGCAAGACGACGCTTCTTGATGCTCTAAGAAAAACTTCTGTTGCCGAAAAAGAAGCCGGCGGAATAACGCAAAGCATTGGTTCATCTGTTGTTACAACGGCAGACGGTAAGAAAATAACTTTTATTGATACACCCGGGCACGCTGCTTTCACGAAAATGCGGAGCCGTGGAGCGAAAGCTGCCGACATCGCAATACTGATAGTTGCTGCAGATGATGGCGTTAAACCACAAACAAAAGAAGCCCTAAAAATAATTTTGGGAGAGCATATCCCATATATAGTAGTTCTCACAAAGAAAGATTTACCTAATGCTGACACAGAGAAATGTCTTGGTGAACTTGAGAAAGAGGGCATTGCTTTCGAAGGAAGGGGTGGCGATGTACCGTATCTGGCAGTTTCTGCAAAAAAAGGTGAGGGGTTGAAAGAACTTCTGGAATTGATAGTCTTGGTGGCCGATGTCACCGGAATTAATGCTGATAAACAGGGAGCACTTCAGGGATTTGTTGTTGAAACAAGAAAAGACAAACGCGGACCTTTGGCATCTTTGGTAATTACAAACGGAACAATGCGAATTGGAGACGATATATTGTGCGACCAAAAAGTGAGTAGGGTGAGGGGGATATTTAATTTTCTTGAAAAGTCGGTAAAAGAAGTTTTTCCCGGAGAACCCGCACTCGTTATTGGTTTTACTGAACCTCCGGCAGTCGGGTCACAAATTCATTCCATATCGGATAGTTCGGTTGAGGTAAAAAAAGATATTCCGATCGATGTGAGAGGTGAAGAAACAAAATTAGGTAGTATTCCCAAACTCAGGCTTGTAGTTAAAACCTTGACCACCGGGAGTTTGGAAGCAATTACCCAGGGTTTGCCGGACGGGGTTGAAGTGGTTTCAAAAGGTGTAGGAGACGTTATTGATGCTGATGTTTTTTCCTGCAAAGCCTCCAGAAACTGTCGGATATTTGTATTCGAAGCTAAAGTTCCGAATGATGTTTCAAAACTAGCTGAAATGGAAGGAGTAGAAATTGAAAGCTTTAATATAATCTACAAACTGTTCGAAAGAGTCGATGAAATTATAAAATCCGGAGAAGACGAGGTGATGGGAAGTGCTGAAATTATTGCAATATTCCCCTACGAGAAGAAAAGAGTTGCAGGCTGTAAAGTAACCAAGGGTGTAATTGAGAAGAAATATCCCTTAAAAATTATGAAAAAAGGAAAAAGTATTGGTAGAACGAAAATCGTTTCAATGAAAAAAGAGAAAAAAGATATTATCTCCTCTGTTGCCGGTGAAGAATTCGGGGCAATCTTTGAGCCTTATCTTGATTTTGAGAAAGGCGATGTGTTAATATCCATACGCAAATAGTATTATTACTATAAGTTACGATATCTTTTGCTTTTGCGATAGTATTGTAAAATTATTAGGACAGATAGACAACTTGTCTAATAAATAAAAAGCTATGGACAATTCTTTCAAATCCGTAATTGATTCAGCAAATTCAATATTGATCCTTCTGCCGACAAAACCTTACTTTGATCAGGTCGCAGCAGGGCTTTCTCTTTATTTATCGCTTCTGCATTCGGGAAAAAGTGTATCCGTATATTCCCCCGCTCCCGCAACAGTGGAATTTAACCGCCTGATCGGGGTTGATAAAATCACAAATGAGCTCGGAAACAAGAATCTCGTCATTTCATTTCCGAACTATAATTCCTCCGATATCGAAAGAGTCAGCTATGATGTCGAGGAAGGAATATCTGTTTTGACAATCATTCCAAAATCTGATGCCGTTGCACCTAAAAAAGATGATGTTGAGTTTTCCTACACCGGGGTATCCTCCGACACGGTTATCTTGATCGGTGGGGCAAACGAGACGCATTTTCCGAAAATTGCGGATAAGGATTTGGCAAATGCTAAAATTTACCACATTGGCACCCGCCCCTTGAGTGCCGACCCTGCAAAAAATATAATTTCTTTTTCTCAAGCTACCCCGTCGGTTTCCGAGATTGTATTTATTTTGATTAATGAATCGGCTTTAACTCTTGAACCGGATATTGCGACCAATCTTTTGATGGGGATCGAAGATGCAACCGATAATTATCAAAGTCCCAATGTCCTTCCCGAAACATTTGAAATTACGGCAGCTTTGATTCGAAGCGGTGGCAGAAGATATGCAGGAAAAGGCCTTGATACCGGAGGTTTCCCGGATGGTGCAATTCCCCGAACCAGCGTGACACCACCTCCAACCATGCCAAGCGGCTTTGATTTCAACGATAACCCCGTTGTTGATCAAACAATGGATGAGACGGATTTCGGTCCAACTCCTCCCATATTTGATAAACCGGGTCCTTTGTCACAGGCAACTCCTTCTGCTCAGAAAAATATTCAAAAACAAGTTTCGGATAAAAACCCCGATGAAAAAGAGGAAGATTCTTTTATGGCTGAAGAAAAACCGGATGAAACCGAAGAAATAGAAAATCCCCCATCAGACTGGCTCCAGCCGAAAATCTACCGCGGAACTTCAATGAGTTGATCTACTCGCTTTCATTATCTTCGATAAATACATCACGCGATGCATAAACCACTTCATGTACCTCACCATTATTAAGTTTTAATTGTCCATATCCGTGTCCCGACCCGGGAATATATTGGTGATCGACAATTTTACCTTTTTCTTTTTCACCAGTAATACGATGGTGTTCTCTTATATCTTTTAACCATTTCGGGATCGGGATTTTTTGCACACCATGAAATGTTATTGGACACGTATTGGGAGATGGTGTTCCATCTACATTCTCAGGCCAGTCGATATTTTCGATTCTGAACTCACAACCATAGACTGTGCATTTAATCTCACCTTTCATGGAAAGTATTGTAGGTTATAAATTATTAAATTCAAACTAGAGTAGCGAGATAGATTGTATTTCTTTATAAAAGCTGTTATCATACAATCCGTTAAGTTAAATTAGTACAGCATGGTTATCCGACAGTCCGACGCTAACTGTAGCTGATACAATAATAAACACATGGCATTATCAAAGGACAAGAAACAGGAAATTATAAAAAAGTTCGCCATTGAAAAAGGCGATACGGGTTCCCCGGAAGTACAAATTGCACTTCTTTCAGTACAAATTGATAAACTTGCGGAACATTTGAAGGAACATAAAAAAGACAACCATTCAAGAAGAGGTCTTCTATCGATGGTTGCGAAAAGAAGGAGACTTTTGAATTATTTGAAGAAAAGAAGTGAGGAAAGATACCTCAAGTTAACGAAAGAGTTAAAACTGGAGAAATAAATATAAACATATTAATCTCATATATTATATACGGCAAATAAAACGGATATCTGCAAATGCAAGTAATTACCATTAATCAAACACCAAATTACAAATAAATTCACATTTTAAATTATCAAAATTAACTTTTAGAATAAATCATTTAATAAATTTATGAAAAAAATTGAAAAAACATTTGAGTTAGCGGGTAAGAAATTAACCCTTACCACCGGTCATGTTGCCGCGCAGGCAACCGGAGCGGTTATGGCCCAATACGGCGAGACTGTTGTCTTGGCAACAGTTGTCTCGGCACCCTTAAAGCAACAGTTGGATTATTTTCCTCTCAGCGTTGAATATCAGGAAAAACTTTACGCCGGCGGAAGAATCAAAGGCAGCCGTTGGGTGAAAAGGGAGGGACGTCCTACCGATGAGGAAATATTATCCGGAAGACTTATTGACCGTTCGATAAGACCGCTTTTCCCCAAGGAGTATAAGAAGGATGTTCAGGTTATTTTGACAGTTTTATCCGTTGATATGGAAAATTCTCCGGCAATAACAGCCGCGATTGCAGTTTCGGCAGCTTTATCCCTGTCGTCAATTCCCTGGATGGGACCTGTCAGTATTTTACGGGTTGGTCTTGATGGAGATAAATACGTAATTAACCCAACAAACGGACAAATGGAAGCGTCTCCCTTGGATTTGATTGTTTCTTCAACAAAAGATGCTGTAGTAATGATCGAGGCGGGTGGAAACGAAGTCCCCGAGGAAAAAATCATTGCCGGTATAACAGAAGCTAAAAAGGAAGGCGATAAATTAATTAAGTTTATTTCCGACTTTGCCGATTCGGTCGGTACGAAAAAAGAAGTCCTTCCCAAAGAAGAAAAAAACGAGTCAGTTATTAAAAAAGTAAAAAAACTTGCTGACGATACCCTGAAAGATTTGGTTTCCAAAATGGCAACCAAAGAGGCTGATTATGCCACATTCGACGAAGCCAAAAAGGCTGTTATGGCTGAGTTTGAGGGTGATGAGGTTTTACTTGCAGGTGAGGTTTTTGAGAAGTTATATAAAGATGAAGTTCGGAAACTCATTCTTTCGGGTAAACGCGCTGACGGAAGGAAACACGATGAACTAAGAGAACTCTCGGCTATGGTATCTGTTCTTCCCAGAACTCACGGTTCAGCTATTTTCAGCCGGGGACAAACACAAGCTTTATCGATTGCAACAATTGGTGCACCTTCACTGGGGCAAACGATTGAATCTGCAGAAGGTGAGGAAACAAAACGCTATATGCACCATTACTCAATGCCGCCGTTTTCAACCGGAGAAACCGGAAGAATCGGATCTCCATCCAGAAGAGAGATCGGGCATGGCGCTCTTGCTGAAAGAGCTCTTCTTCCTGTTATTCCATCAGAGGATGAGTTTCCGTACGCCATAAGAGTTGCGACTGAAGTTCTATCATCGAACGGATCAACTTCAATGGCATCAGCTTGTGGATCGTCTCTTTCACTGATGGATGCAGGTGTTCCGATAAAGTCTCCGGTTGGTGGAATAGCAATGGGAGTTGTTATCGAAGACGAGAAAAATTATGCAATTTTGACAGACATTGTTGGTATAGAGGACGGAAATGGTGATATGGATTTTAAGGTAGCCGGGACTAAGGATGGAATTACAGCACTTCAGCTTGATGTAAAAACATTAAAATTGTCAGTTGATATTTTGGAAAAAGCAATCGCTCAAGCTAAAACAGCAAGAGAGAAAATTTTAGCAGTCATGACAAAGGCGATTTCTGCTCCTCGGGAAAAAGTTTCAAAATATGCTCCAAAGATTAAGATTATAAAGATTGACGTAAGTAAAATTGGGGAATTAATCGGTCCGGGTGGAAAGATTATCAAAGGTTTGATCGCATCAACAGGCTCACAAATAGACGTTGATGACGATGGAAAGGTTTTCATTTCAGCAGTTGATGAGGCAAGCGTTGATAAGGCAGTTGAAGCTGTAAACAATCTTTTCAGAGAGCCGGTTGCAGGCGAGGTTTATGAGGGTGTTGTTCGGAGAATCCAGCCATTCGGTGCTTTTATTGAAATTTTTCCCGGAAAAGAAGGAATGGTCCACGTTTCCGATATGAGTGAGGATTATGTTTCGAATCCTTCGGATATTGTTAAAATCGACGACGTTGTCAAAGTCCGCGTCAAAGAGATTGATGAACTGGGTAGGGTAAACCTTTCGATGCTTTTGGATGGTGACAAACCAAAAGCACCAAGGCGTGAAAGTGGAGGTTTCGAAAGACGTTATGATGACCGTGGTTCCAGGGGTGGCGGAATGTCAAGAGACCGGCGTCCCAGAAGAGATAATTACTCAAGAAATGACAGACGCGATAGATCCGGTGGCAGATCCGGTGGTCCCCACTTCCCTACCAGCAGGTTTATTGAAGAAAGCAGAAAGAAGTACGACAGATAAAGTCCCCCGACCTTACTTTCGCACCCATTCGCGATGGAGGATAAAATTCAGTTAAGTTTTTTTATCCTATTGGAAACCTTTTACTAATTCAACTAACCAAGATGGAGGATGTTACAACAGATTTCAAGAAAACCACCGAGTCTGACTCGGTGGATGAATTGAATTCTGATATGTCATCCTCCTTTAGAGGAAACCCCGCTCGTAAGAGCGGGGAAGATGTCATAGTTGATGATTTTTTTTAATGGTAAAATAATATTTATATGGTAAGTGATGCTTCACAGGAACAACTTAAGATTATTGAGGACAAGGTCAGAAATTCAAAAATTCCGGACGATTTGAGAGCGCGGATAGATCTTCGTTTGCAGCAATTGGAGCGGCTCATATTATCACCTTCTTTTTTACCGGAACTGGACAGAATCTCCCGGTACGTTGATTGGATTACAACAATCCCCTGGTATGCAAGGACTGAAGACAATTTGGACTTGACTCACGCTCAAAAAATACTGGATAAAAATCATCATGGTCTGGGAGAAATTAAGGATAGAATCCTCGAATATATTTCAATAATGAAACTTAAGCAGGAAAAGGGTGAGGGTGAAGATATTATGCGGGCGCCGGCTCTTTGTTTTGTGGGATTAGTAGGAACCGGAAAAACTACAATTGCTCTTTCGATTGCTGAAGCGCTTGGGAGAAAGTTTGTCAGAATTCCATTTGGCGGTATGGAAAACCCCTTTGATTTGAGAGGTCAGTCAAAAGTTCAACCTGAAGCAGAACCGGGAAAAATCGTCAAAGCACTACGTTTGTCTCGAGCAAAAAATCCTGTAATTCTACTCGATGAAATCGACCGTGTTACCGATATGGGACGCGCATCGATCATGGGAGTTTTGGTTGAGCTTTTGGATCCGGGTCAAAATCACGCTTATACCGACTATTATATTGACTATCCGGTTGACCTGTCGGAAGTATTATTTGTGGCAACCGCCAATAATACACACCATATAGCAACCGCTGTTTTGGACAGACTTGAGCCAATTTCAATGCCTTCTTATTCAGATGCGGAAAAAATTACAATAGGTAAGGATTATATGTTACCCGTAATTTTGAAGGAATCAGGTCTTCGTGAGGGGGATCTGGTGATTAACGACGATGTCTGGCCGCAAATTGTCAGACCGCTAGGTTTTGACGCCGGGACGCGTACACTTGAACGGACAATTAAAGGAGTTGCCAGAAAAGTTGCCCGTTTAATTGTTGAAGGAAAGGGAGATAAATTTATTTTAACCCCCCAGAACATAAAAGAATTCCTACCCAGGTAAACAAAAGGTGTTATCATACGAATTTTTACTAATGAAGCGAATATTTACTTATTACGATTGATTCGATGAAATTTCGGTTATTATAATCTTAATTCGTAATCGTTAGTATATTAGGGAAAATTATTAACAAGCTGAAACCGCATATGCGTTGAAGTTGTGTAAAAAAGGGCATAAGAAGATTGCTATCATTTATGTCATTGGTGTTTGCAGCCTGAATTATTATGGGAAAACAAGAACTTCTCAATCAATTAAAGAAAAAAATGTCAGATGATGTTACGCTACCGCTTCGGAAAGGTTCAACCCAACTTGTATTCGGAGATGGAAATCCGGACGCAAAGATCTTGTTCATCGGCGAGGGGCCGGGTTATTGGGAAGATGTTAAAGGAATTCCCTTTGTCGGGAATGCAGGCGCCCTTTTGAACCAGATGCTCATGATGGTAAAAGTACCAAGAAAGGATGTTTTCATCACAAACGTTATTCATCATCGGGCACCGCAAAACCGCGATCCGCTTCCGGAGGAAATAAAGGCATATCAACCGTATCTTGACGAAATAATAAAAGTTATAGACCCGAAAGTTATTGTCACCTTGGGAAGATTCTCGATGGCTAAGTTTTTACCGGGTGTATTCATATCCAGTGTTCATGGTAGGGAGAAAAAAGTTCAAATTGATGGTAAAAATCGAATTATACTCCCGATGTACCATCCGGCTGCGGCGCTTCGCAATGGTGATGTAAAGCTAAAATTCAAGATGGATTTTGAAAAATTGCCTGATATATTAAAGGAAGCGGACAAAATTGAAGAGCAGGGGGTTGTTAAGGAAAAGGACGAGGCAAAAGCTGAACAAATGAACTTAATATAAAATTTAATTTTTGATATTATAAGTAAGTATGTCTTTACGATTTATTGCACTTTCAGGAACAATCAGTGTTACTGAAAATTTATACATTTATGAAGCCGAAGGCAAAATGATGATTGTCGATTGCGGCGTGGGATTTCCCGATCTTGAGATGCACGGAGTTGATTTGGTCATACCGGATTTTTCGTATATTTTGAAAAATAAAGATAAACTTTCGGGAATTTTGGTTTCCCAGGGCCACGAAGACCACATTGGGGCGCTTCCATTCCTGCTTCGCGAACTGTCAGCTCCGATTTATGCAGCGCCATTAGTAACGGAGTTTTTAAAAGATAAGTTTGATGAATATGGAGTAAGAGGAGCCATCATTAACACTTTTAATCCGGATAACGACAAGTTCGCTATAGGTCCTTTTACAATATATCCTTTTAGGGTTACACATTCGGTACCGGATTCCTGTGGATTTGCAATTGACACACCCGAAGGGAGAATTTTTCATGTCCCTGAACATAAAATCGATCAAAACCCTGTCGGAGGGATGGGATTTGCTATAGAAAGGGCTAAGGAACTCTCGAATGGCAACAACCTTTTCCTGGCTTCCGACTGTCTCGGTTCAAATAAACCCGGGTTCACTCCGAACGAACGCCCTATCGAAGATAATATGTTTAAAGTGGCATCAAATGCCCCGCACGCTATATTTGCCACTGCAATATCGTCAAACATCGGCCGTTTTCAGCAGATGGTGAATGTTGCACAAAAACTTGGCAGAAAAGTGGTTTTTATCGGAAGGTCGGTTCAGAAAAAGACTGAGATCGCATTCAATCTTGGACATCTGAAATATCCCAAAGGTTTGGTAGTTGAACTACGTGATGCGTACAATCTTCCCCGAAATAAGGTTTTCTATATCGTTTCCGGATGTTACGGACAAGTTGGCAGTTCTTTATATAGGATTGCGACTGGTGCTTATGAAAAGCTTGAAATTCAGGAAGGAGATATGATGATCTTTTCAGCTGACCCGGCTCCGCCTTATTCCAAAGAAAGTGAGGATTTTGTTATTGACCAACTTATCGATTTAGGAGTGGATGTTCATTATTACGATCTGAATGAAGGACTTTATGTATCCGGTCACGGGAGTCAGGAAGATATTACGGAGCTTTTTAGGATTGTAAATCCGAAGTATTTTATACCGATTGGAGGTTCAGTTCGCTTTATGCATGCGTATAAAAAACTGGTAGGAAAGTTCGGCAGGGACGAGCGCTTGGTTTTTACCCTCAAGCCCGGGGAAAATGTTTACTTTGAAAACGGTAATGCAAGGCGCGGGGAAAAGGTTGCCTCGAAAGAAATTCTGGTTCACGGTTTAGGTATCGGAGACATCGGAAAAGTAGTTCTTGGCGATCGGGCAATATTAGGTAACGAGGGTTTCGTTGTTGTAATTCTAAAGTTTTCAAAGAACGGAAGACTTGTTGACTTACCTGAAATAATCTCAAGAGGTTTTGTATATGAAAAAATAGAAAAAGCACTTTTGAAAAAAGCTGTAATGGGCATCAAAAGACAAATTGATAAAAAGGCTGGCGATAAAAAACAGCTTCAGCAAATTTCGAGGGAATATCTGGAGAGATTCTTCTACCAAAAAACCGGCCGGCGTCCCATGGTTCTTCCTGTCGCAGTTGAAATGTAAAAAACTGGTGAAGTCGGAACTGATCAATACTTTTTAGGCGGTTTAAGTGAGAACTTCTTTTAATATTTAACCTCCTTTGGGTATAATGAATGTATGAACTAGTTTTGAAATAAGTTCTATGTCCAAAAAACACCGCCGTTCCAAAAAAACAAAATCCAAAAAAGCATTTCAGCTAAAACTAAAACCGGCAACACTTTATTCAATTGCACAGGTATTTTTTTATGTTTTAGCAGGACTTACTGTTTTATCATTTTGGCGAAGGGGGTTGGTCCTTATTTATATCAATGATTGGATTGTTAATCTTTTCTCCTGGACAGCAATATTTTTACCTTTTATTTTTATAACATTCGGCCTTTTGATTTCAAAACTTCGATTACCAATTACCCAACCCAACGTGATGGTTGGCGCACTTCTATTTTTTGTTTCTTTAATGTCATTTTCGAAAGCAGGAATAATAGGCCAGAGTTTTTTTGACGGGCTTTCCGAGCTAATTACCAATCCCGGAGCATATATTGTTTTTTTTGGAATGATGATCGTTGGCGGGGTGATTATGTTTAATACATCTCTCGATCAGTTATTTTTATTTCTGGCTGATGTTTATAAAAAATATGTTATACGCGGGAGCACCAGGGTAGGCAAGGCTGGGAGTTTCAAAAGTCCTTTAAAAAAGGAACTTAAGGTTGTCGGTGATTCCCCGCTTTCAAATAAACCGCTTTCAATAAACGAAGCAAAACCGACAAGCTCAAAAGATAATAAGGAATTTTTCGAGAAATCTCCGGATGAGCAGCAATTGGTCAGCAACATCCCGGGTGAGGAAGCAGTCTGGAAATATCCTCCGATTTCGATTTTTCAGGATACTTCTGGCGGAAAAGCGGACCGCGGGGATATTAAAGGCAACGCGGCCACCATCGAGCAGACTCTTGAGTCGTTTGGGATTGCCGCACGGGTAGTTGAAGTAAATCTGGGACCGGCAGTTACGCAGTATGCATTAGAGGTTGCTCTGGGAACAAAACTATCAAAAATAACAGCACTGGAGCGCGATTTGGCGCTGGCGCTGGCTGCTCCTACCGGAACCATTAGGATAGAAGCACCAATCCCCGGAAGGTCGCTTGTCGGAATAGAGCTCCCCAATAAAGCACCTGAGTTTGTTCCGATCAGAAAGATGCTTGAGTCCGATGTGATGAAGGAACAGAAAAGTAAACTTGCAGTATCTTTGGGATTGGATGTTTCAGGTAAACCGGTTGTCGCAACACTCGCAAAGATGCCGCACGCTCTGGTTGCAGGACAAACGGGTTCAGGTAAAAGTATTTGTTTGAATACTTTTTTGGCAACACTTTTATTTCGGGCTTCGCCATCGGAACTTAAGCTTATTTTGGTTGATCCGAAAAGAGTCGAAATGGTTAACTATAACGGCATTCCGCATCTTTTGTCTCCGGTAATTATTGAACCGGACAAGGTTTTATCGGCGCTTAAATGGTTAATGGGTGAAATGGACCGGAGATATAAGCTTTTTTCTCAGGCGGGAGTCAGGAATATTGATTCGTATAACGAAATGTCCGGATTTCAGGCTCTTCCGTATATTGTCTTGGTTATCGATGAGCTTGCCGATATTATGCTTTTTTCACCGGTTGAAGTCGAAGATGCAATAACAAGAATTGCGCAGATGAGCCGTGCGACGGGAATCCATATGATTTTGGCTACTCAGCGTCCGAGTGTTGATATCATTACGGGTCTTATCAAGGCTAATATCCCGTGTAGAATTGCATTTGCGGTTTCCTCACAGGTGGATTCAAGGGTAGTTCTTGATACTCAAGGGGCGGAGAAGCTTCTCGGAAAAGGCGATATGTTATATCTTCCTCCTGAACAGGCAAAACCGATTCGTATTCAAGGGGCCTACACAACCGATAAGGATTTGAATTCACTTATTTCCTATATCAAAAATCAGGGAGTTCAACCTCAATACACCGAAGAGGTAACATCGATGACAAAAAGAGGAAGCTCAGTCGTCCCGGGATACGATGGAGATTTAGATGAGCTTTTCAAGGAAGCGGTAGAAGCTGTATGTCAATACGATAGGGCTTCAGCGTCACTTCTTCAAAGAAGGCTTTCCGTAGGTTATGCAAGAGCTGCGCGAATTGTTGATCAACTGGAAGCAGCAGGAGTGATCGGACCCGCTGACGGATCAAAACCACGTGAGGTATTAATTCGAAGCGCGGAGGAGTTTTTCGCCCAATCCGCCTCAGAACAATCTCAAGAGTAGACTAACCTACCAAATATGAAGACAATCGGATTATTTTTGAAAGATGCCCGTTTGAAGAAAGGTTTAACCCTTAAAAAATTTGAAGAAAAAACAAAGATAAAAAAAAGCTTTCTTCAATATATTGAAACAGAAAAGTGGAATGACCTGCCCGAGTATGGCGTAGTCAAAGGTTTCGTTAAAAGCATGTCTGATATTTTGGATATCAAAAACGATGTTGCATTTGCACTTTTGAGGAGGGATTATTCATCGAATAAGAAGGTGGCTGTTAATCCCAAACCGGATCTTAAAATGAAGTTTTCGTGGAGTCCGAAAATAACCGTTTTGGTAGTTGTGGTTTTAGCGATTGTTTCAGTATTGTCGTATATTGTTTATCAATATATAAATTTCAACCAACCGCCGAAACTCGAATTAGTCCTACCGGTTGAGGACCAGGTTGTTGAAAATTTGGAAGTTGTCGTAAGCGGCATAACTGATCCTGATGCGGTAGTCATTGCCAACAATCAGCCGATACTTGTTAACAGTGATGGGAATTTTTCGGATACGGTGGAGGTGAAAAAAGGGGACGAAGAACTTAAGGTTTCCGCCACGTCCCGATCGGGAAAATTTACGGAAATAAGAAGAAGAATAAAAACAAAATAGTCTAAGAAAAAAGTCTATGTTTAAGATTTTGTTGTGCAATTTTTTCTTAGACTAACACTTAGGCTTAAACTGATAACTTATGGATGGGGTACAAGTTTTATTAACAGTAGTGGTAGTAGTTTTGACAGGACTTTTAGTCATTGTCGGAATTCAGGTGGTTTTGGTGATCATCGATCTTCGTAGGGGGTTGAAGAAGCTTAACAGCCTCCTTGACGATTCTCTTCTTGGGGGAGGATTGATCCGTCCTGATAAAATTACCGGGATTTTGGAAATGTTCCGGAAGAAGAAAAATGTTGAGAAGAGGGGGGAGTATTAGAAACTATTCCCGAAGATTTACATAACTTCAACGCATATGCTTTGTAATCTTGTTAATTATTTTTCAAGATATTTTTGAACAAACGATAAGCTCTATCTCCTTTCCAATCATATGGAAGTATCTCAAATGGTAACTGTGGATCGTTTCGAAGTATTGCGAGGTATGAAAAAGCGATTTGGTCTTTGGATTTTATTTCCCTACTTTTAATTAAATTGATAAATCGTTCGTAACTATTATTAAGTTCTTCAAGTCCGTAGACTTTCTCCAGAAGCTCTGACAAATTCAATCCCCCGACGGTTTCACCTTTTTCTAATGAAGAAATGAGTATCAGCTCGTTATCAATATTATTTCCTTTAACAAACGACTCAATTAACCCGGTTGGGTTATAAGGAGTAATCCAAACGCTTTTTTGTAAGATTCCGCATCCAAGTTTTTTAATGTAATCCCGGAGATTGTCTCTTTCAACATTTTTATCAATAGGAAAATCATATGTAATTAAATATATTTTCCCGTCCCAAGTTCTTTTTTTATGATACCTTGGCAGAATTATATTAAGCCTATCTTTTCCTTCCTTTGTAATTGAAGGTAGTGTTAATCCTTCATTAATCTTTTGTTTTACGGTCTTGATTAAACCTTTTCGTTTCAAATAATAAACACTTCTTTTGATAGTTTTGTAATTTATTTGCGATATTTTGTCCAAAGCTTTCTCGCTGGCTCCAAAACCTCTTCCGCTATAGCCGGAAGAGGCAAATTCGATACCATAGAAGATTGAAACTAAAGCCAGATCAACACTTGTTGAAATAACACCTTCTGTAATACTTTTCACCTTTTCAGAGATATCTTTCTGACCCATACTATTACAAGTTATTAACGCATATGCGTTGATGGGTTGTCAATTTTGTTATTAAGTAATGAATTGTCGATGATAATAAATTGACAAAAAATAGAAAATAATCGGAGAAAGATTTTAATATAAAAACTATATAGACATCACATCTCAAGATTGGACTAGAAGTATGATGTCTATAGCATATGTCACATTTTTTTAAGTCCAATATTAAAATGTGACCTCTGTGGATATAGATAACTATTGAGGATATAATTAGGCTCATGAAAGCATCAGATGTCAGGAAAAAATATATTGAGTTTTTCAAAAATCGCGGACATATAGAAATTGAACCGGCTCCACTGGTTTTGGAGAATGACCCGACAACGCTTTTTACATCCGCCGGCATGCAGCCTCTTGTACCGTATCTCACCGGTGATCCGTATCCGGGTGGCGCCAGAAGACTTGTAAATTCCCAACCCTCAATCCGCTTGGGAGATATTGAAGAGGTTGGCGACAACCGCCATACAACCTTTTTTGAAATGCTTGGGAACTGGAGTTTGGGGGATTATTTTAAAAAAGAACAGCTGCCCTGGATTTTTGAATTTTTTACGGCTGAATTGGGACTTCCCAAGGAAAAGCTTTGGGTTTCGGTTTTTGAAGGAGATGATAAAGTTCCAAAAGACACCGAGTCTTTTGAAATTTGGGAAAAACTTGGGATTCCTCAGGAAAAAATTATTTATTATCCGGCCAAGAAAAATTGGTGGTCGATGACGGGAACACCATCTGATATGCAGGTGGGTCATATCGGGGGACCCGATTCAGAGGTCTTTTATGATTTCGGGGAAGATCGTAAATTTCATGAGAATTCACAATTTAAAAACGACACCTGCCACCCCAACTGCGACTGCGGAAGGTTTTTGGAAATCGGAAACTCAGTCTTTATTCAGTATAAAAAAGTATCTGATACGGATCTTGAAGAGCTGCCTCAAAAAAATGTTGATTTTGGAGGCGGGCTTGAAAGAATTACTGCTGCGGTAAATAACACGCCGGACATATTTAATATTGATGTGTTTAGACCAGCAATAGATAGATTGGAAAAATATTTTGGGAAGGAGTATGGAAAGGAAAAAGAAATTGATGAGATGTACAGAGTAGTTGTTGAACACATCAGAGCTTCAATTTTTATATTAAATGCAGGTGTTACACCTAGTAACAAACAACAGGGGTATGTTTTAAGAAGATTACTTCGACGCGCTGCTGCAAAGGTATTTATTAAAGACAAAACCTTCGATAGTAAAGAATTCAAGTCATTAGCTGAAATAATAATTAGCCAAAATTCAGGAATTATTAAAATTACAAACAAGAAAACCATAGAAGATCAAATTGTTTATGAGATCGGAAAATTCAGATCAACTATAGAAAGGGGAATGAATGAGGTTAAAAAAGTTGAGAAAATTACGGGACAAACAATGTTTGATTTGTTCCAATCCTATGGTTTTCCGCCAGAAATTACATTGGAAATTGCTGTTAAAGATAACATAGCAATTGAAGATAATGTGGGAGTAAATTTTGAAAAGCAAATGGAAGAGCATAAAGAAAAATCCAGAACTTCTTCTGCAGGGGTTTTTAAGGGTGGACTTGCGGATCACTCTGATGAAGTAATAAGATACCATACAGCAACGCATCTTCTTTTGGCATCTCTTCGGAAGGTTCTTGGTGACACTGTTGTCCAAAAAGGCCAAAACATAACGAAAGTTCGCAGCCGTTTTGATTTTCCGGGGAATGAAAAGTTAGAAGGTGCTCAACTGAAAAATGTGGAAGATATGATTAATGACGTGGTTACAAAAGACCTTCCGGTAAAATCCGTTGTTATGTCCAAAGATGAAGCTTTGAAAACCGGTGCAATTCATGCCTTCAATGAAAAGTACGCAGATACGGTCAAGATATACTATGTTGGAGATTCTTTGGACCAAGCATTCAGTAAGGAATTCTGCGGCGGACCGCATGTTTCCCACACAGGTGAGATCGGGCATGTTAAGATTAGTAAACAGGAAAAGATCGGTGCGGGACTCGTGAGAGTGTATTTAGTATTAAATAACTAATGATTCACGCAGATAATTAGCAGATTCACGCAGATAAATTCATCCGTTTTAATCCGCTTTCTATCCGTGTAAATCGTATCCATATGGATTTGAAAAGTATCTTGCCCAAAAAGAAGGAGGACAACGAGTACTTCTGGTCTGTTGTGATAGAACCCGATTGGGTGCAGGCAGGAGTCTGGAAAATAGAAGAAAAGAAAGTTGTCGTAGTTGCTAAGAGTAATCCTATTGCCTGGAAACTTGATGATGAACTCATTTCCGCAAGCGATGCCGCTCTATCTTCCGTCATTCAGGAACTGCCTGAAGATTTCACTGAACCTCAAAAAACAGTTTTCGGAGTCAGTTCTTCATGGGTCGATGACAGTCAAATAAAAGAAGAATATTTGGTGAAAATCAAGAAGATTTGTCAGGAATTATCTCTCACGCCGGTTGGTTTTGTTGTTGTATCTGAAGCAGTCGCTCATTATTTTAAAAACGAAGAAGGCGGACCTTTAAATACACTTATCATAGGTGTTTCGTCGGGTAATCTTGAACTTGCCCTATATCAGAACGGAAAATTAATCGGAACCGCCCAGGTTGCCAGAAGCGTAAGCATATCGGACGATGTTGCTGAAGGGTTGTCGCGGTTCTCTTCAAAAGATGCACTTCCATCCAGATTTATTTTATTCAACGGGAGGGAGGGTGATCTTGAAGATGCAAAACAGGAGCTGATTAAAGCCAATTGGGAGGATTATGAGAAAATCAAGTTTTTGCACACTCCAAAAATAGAATTTGTATCTTCCGATGAGAAAGTCATGGCGGTTTCGCTGGCTGGTGGCGCTGAGATGTCTGAGGTGGAAGGAGTAGTAGAAATTGAAGCACCGGAAAAAGCTAAAGTTGTCCAAACAATAGAGGAGCCTGTTGCATCTCTTCCGCCTGATGAAGAGATTGCAAATATTACGGAAGCCGACGACGACCTTCATCCGGAAGATTTTGGTTTTGAAGTAAATGAAATGGCGCAAAATAAGCCGAAACCCGATTTTTCCCAGAAGACTGAAGCGGCAGGTGAGCAAATAGAAGAAAAAATTCATGCACAGCCGGAACCTCCAAAGCAAATGCCCATTCCGGTTAAGAAAAAATTTAACTTTTCAGGGTTAACAAAAATCTTCTCAATTTTTAATTTGAGAAATCTTAAATTCCCGGGTATAAAGACTGAAGGTACAAAACCTCTTTTAATTGGTTTTATTGCGATTATTTTATTGATTATCGGGGGGGGTCTTTTTTGGTGGTTTTTTCCTAAAGCGGAAGTGACAATATATATTTCACCGAAAAGTACTGAAGAAAAGTTTGATATCACGATAGATCCGGCAGTAAATAGCGCTGATTTTGAAAAGGGTATCATCCCGGGAAAAGTTGTTGAAAGGACTCTGACTCTAAATAAATCAAAAGGAGCAACGGGGAGTAAAACCGTTGGCGATAAAGCAACAGGTGAGATTACTATTTACCGTGTCGGTACCGAGTTAACCCTGAGTGCTTCGACGTTAGTGAAAGGACCACAGGGATTGAATTTTACTTTGAACGATGAAGTTAGTATTGCCAGTGGTAGCGCCATAAACCAAGGGACCACGAAAGCCAATGTTGCCGCCGAAAAAATCGGAGCTGACTATAATCTGGCATCCGGACAAACTTTCAGTATTGGCAATTATTCAACCTCCGACATGGAAGCGACGAATGAAAATGCATTTTCCGGAGGATCCAGCCGTGAGGTAAGTGCCGTATCTGAAGCCGACAAAACCAGCCTCCTGAAAGATTTGCAAAACGAATTGGAAGAGAGCCTTAAAGAAGAAGTTGGAAAATCGATTTCAGATGATGAGATTGTTATAGACGATTCTTATGAATTTACAATTGAAGAGGAAGATTACAATCATAAGGTGGGTGACGAGGCGGACACATTGACGCTCGATTTGACGATTACCGCTAAAGCTGTGGCTGTTAAAAACGAGCAAATAATTTCAGCTGCAAGAAAAGCATTGGAAGGAAGCGTTTCCGAAGGATTTACCTTAAAGGATGACCAGATAGAACCGAGTTTTTCTTTCAAAGAAGGTGAGGGGGGTGTTTACAATGTTGAGGTTTTTGCAAAAGCCGGACTTCTGCCCAAGATTGACACGGATCTTATTTTGGAAAATATTACCGGAAGGTTTCCGGATGTAGCCAGGGAATATTTAACAAAAAATGTTCCGGGTTTTGTAAGGGCTGAAATAGTTTTTAAGAACTTCAAATTCCCCGGTAAGCTTGGCTCTCTGCCAAGGGTCTCAAAAAATATTACAATCGAGGTCAGCGCGGAAAAGTAGTACCGTAAAATATTATATGAGCTACCGGTTTAAAAAAATCCTGTCAATGATTTTGGCGGCCATGGGAACGATAGTAATAATCCTTAGTATTCTTCCGATAGTCAGCTATGAATTTACTTATCGCCGGAAATTTCAAAGAATGTTAAGTCCAGTTCCTGAAGGGGCAACACTAACAGGAGTAGCAAATGATTATAAAAATCCGGAGGAGTGGTTTGAAGGCGATACTGTACAAAACAAAGATACTGGATTTGAATACCGGTTGTTTGTTCCCAAACTCCGGATTGAAGATGCAATTGTGACGGTTGGAGGTGAAGACCTCTCCAAAAACTTGATCCAATATCCGGGAACAGCTGATCCTGGTGCCGGCGGAAATACTGTAATTTTCGGCCATTCAGTTTTGCCTTACTTTTTTAACCCCAAAGACTATATGACGATTTTTTCCACACTTCCGAAACTGGATAAAGGAGACATCATAAGAATTGTTGCAAATAATATTTCATACACGTATGAAGTTAATAGATTTTTTGAAGTGTCCCCTGATAATTTGGAGGTTCTGAATCAGGATGTTGACGGATCATATGTATCTTTGGTGACATGCGTTCCTCCGGGGCACCCCCTAAAACCAAGAAGGTTAGTTGTTCAAGCGAAGTTGTTGTTGTAGTCAGCAAATTTGAGTCTCGCCAAGGGTGGACGGGAGGTATTGAGTATATAATTGCTACCAGGGAAATATGAATATTTTAGGAATTGATTTTGGAAAAAAGAAAGTGGGCGTTGCCATCGGGGATACTGATTCAAAATTAGCAGAACCTTTCAGGGTATTACGATATGAGGATATCAGGATATTAAGTGACAAACTTAAAAGAATTACCAATGAGTTGGTAATAGAAAAAATAGTTATCGGAATATCGGAGGGAGAATCTGCCAGAAAAACAAAAGAATTTGCTGAAAGACTCGAAAGGGTTTTAAAAATACCATTTGTCTATCAGGATGAAACTCTCTCGACCTTTGAAGCGCAGGAAAAATCAAGAGAAGCAGGCATTGGGAGGAAAAAGAGAAAAGCTATGGAAGATGCTTATTCCGCCGCAATTATTCTCCAGGACTTCCTCGACACCCTTTAAAGAAAGTATTAATCATGTGTTCAGTCTGTGACTAACAAGATGATTTTGGCTTTTTTTGTAATTTCTAGTGTCTTGACAGATTAACCTGATGGATATGGTATACTTGACTCTGTTGATATGTTAAAAAATGTCATTGCTCCGATACAAGCTTGGTTGATGTCGCAAGGCAGGTGTGTTGGCTGCGGAAAACCCCTATCACAGTGGAAAAAGGAGAAAAGAAAAGACGGAGCGGAGAAGGTAACCTGCGATTGCGGCCGCATCTTTATCCACGATCCAAAAACAAAAAAGTTCAGACGCGCTCTTCTTGAAGAAGTATAATCGGAAATTTCTAATTACCCTAATTAACCTAATTTCTAAGCAACTCCTATGTTTTTTGTTAAACTTATTTTTTAGGAAGATATGAAAAAGTTCTCAATATTAACAATATCAACCGTCTTGCTTCTTTTGGGAGTTGTTTTGGGGGTGTTTTATTGGTGGAGGAATGTGAGTTCTCCGGTAGGTGACAATTCTGAATCTCAAAGATTTGTTATAGCAAAAGGCAGTTCTGCCTCAACTGTTAGCGTAAATCTTGAGAAAGAAGGACTTATTAAAAGCGCACTCGCTTTCAAGATATACGTGCAGGTTTTTGACAAAAGCAAAAATATAAATGCCGGAGAATTTAATTTATCCTCATCGATGACGCTTCAGGAAATTGCGGATGCTCTTGGGAAAGGTCCGTTAGAACTTTGGGTGACAATTCCTGAAGGACTGCGGAGGGAAGAAGTTGTTCAAAAGTTTGTAAAGGGTCTCGAAAAAAATGGTGATACGAGAGAAGTTTTTATACAAGAATTTTTGGACTTTTCAAAAGGACAGGAAGGGTATTTGTTTCCGGATACGTACCTTTTTCCCAGGGACGTATCAGGAAAGAAGGTGGTCGAGAAAATGCTTTCAAATTTTGAGATCAAATACGCAGAAGTTGGTAATAATCCAAAGTTTGATAAAAAAGATATTGTCATTATGGCGTCGTTAATTGAAAAGGAAACAAAAACTGATGAGGAACGCCCCTTAGTTTCAGGGATTTTGTGGAAAAGAATCGATGCGGGTTGGTTTTTGCAGGTTGATGCCTGCAGTCAATATTTTCTTGGCGGAGAAAAATGTATTGTGGAAAATGAGAGTTGTGACTGGTGGCCTGAACTTACTCTTTCGGATTTAGAGAACAGTAACAAATATAATACTTATAAAAATTATGGACTGCCTCCCACTCCGATTGCAAACCCCGGTCTTACTTCCCTTTCTGCGGCAGCAAATCCAACCGAGAGCACTTATTGGTATTATATTCATTCACCGGATGGTGTTATACACTTCGCAGTTGATCTTTCTGAGCACAATATGAACATCAGAAAATATTTGGGAAAATAATGCGTAACGTACCTTAAATCCACAAAGACCAAAAAAGCCTTGCCGGTATCAAATTATGAGCTTGAGAAAATGGTTGATTTTCTATTCCCTTATTGACAACTATAGTCAATTATGATAAAAACCGATGCTAGGCGTAGTGAATTACGCTTACTGTGTTTATCCCGATAAATTCTGTCGGGGTTTTTGGGTTAAAAAGTTGAAAAATATAACCCTATATAAAATAAACTAACACCAATGGCTTACAAAACCAACCGCCTAAATTTCGGAAAAGAGGAAAAAGTACTTCCGGAACTAGACTTGATTTCTATCCAAAGAGATTCGTGGATTAATTTTGTTAATGAGGGTATTGCACAGGAACTGGAAGATATTTCTCCTATCGACGACTTCACTGGTAAAAATTGGAGGGTTGTATTGGGAAGTCCTGTCATGGGAGTTCCAAAAATTAGCCCTATAACATGTCAGGATAAAGGCCTTACTTATTCGGCTCCTTTGAAGATTACTGCAACCTTAATTAACAAAAGATCCGGAAAAGAAATTACCCAAGAGGTATTTTTAGGAGATCTCCCCCAAATGACAGCAAGGGGGACTTTTATTATTAATGGGATAGAACGCGCGGTTATTAATCAAATTGTAAGAAGCCCTGGCGTATATTTCTCCGGGGAACTTGATGTTTCAACCGGAAGAATGCTTTATAAATGTGAAGTCAGGCCACTTCGCGGTTCATGGCTTGAATTTGAAGTCTCAAAAAATGATGTAGTTGCAGCAAGAATTGACCGCAGAAGAAAAGTTGTCGGAACAGCCTTTATTCGTGCTATGGGAATTCAAACTGATGACGAGCTTGTTGACACCTTCAAAGATGTTGATACTGATAAAAACCACCGATATATTGCCTCAACTTTGGCCAAGGACCCTTCAAATTCAAGAGATGAAGCAATGATTGAAATTTATAGAAAAATGAGACCGGGTGAGCCGGCACTTCTGGAGAACGCTGAAGGACTTTTCACCTCCCTATTTTTAGATCCAAAAAGATATGATTTGGGTAGTGTTGGCCGCTACAAAATAAATAAACGTTTGGGCTTAAAGGTTCCCAATGACAAACAAAACTGGATCATAAACAGACAGGATATTATTGGCGCAATAAAATATTTAGTAGCGCTCCAAAACGGGAAAGGAAAAGTAGACGATATTGACCATCTTTCAAATAGACGTTTGAGACGTGTCGGCGAACTTGTGGCAACTAATGCTTTCAGAATAGGTCTTTTGAGACTTGAACGTTCAGTCAAGGAGAAAATGAGCCTGATTTCACCAGATGATAAACCGGTTCCTTCTAATTTGATCAATGCAAGACCACTCATCGCCTCATTAAATGAATTTTTCCGCTCCAATCAGCTTTCAACAATTTTGGATGACACCAATCCGCTATCTGAGCTTGATAACCTGCGAAGGGTATCTGTTTTGGGTCCGGGCGGAATAAATCGCGACCGTGCATCCTTTTCTATCCGGGATGTTAATTCTTCACAATACGGGCGTATTGATCCTGTCAGAACTCCGGAAGGACCAAACATCGGACTCGTTACATACCTCGCACTATACGCAAAAATAAACGAATACGGTTTTATTGAAACTCCGTATCGTAAAGTTGAGAAAATAAAAAAAGGCCGTGAAACGAAGGCTAAAGTGATGGACGAAGTGGTTTATTTAACCGCTGACGATGAAGAGCTTTATTATATTACTCATTCAGGGGTAAATATTGACGGATATGGTTATATCACCGACAGCCGGGTTGCACTTCGCCATAACGGTACAGTAACAGAAGGTCCGGTAAGCTTAGTCGATTTAATTGATTTAACTCCCAGACAAGTTGTTGGAGCATCATCGTGCCTTATACCATTCCTTGCACACGATGAAGGTAACCGTGCACTGATGGGAAGCAACATGCAATGCCAGGCAGTACCTTTGGTTAATCCCGAATCTCCGATCATCGGAACCGGAATGGAGCATGATATTGCCAAGGGAATGGAAAGAATGACTTTAGCCAGAAACGCGGGAACTGTTGAATATGTTGATGCTGAAAAAGTTATTGTCAAACTAAATAAGAAAGTAGATGTCACGGAGTTAGGAGAAGATGTTGAGATTATAAACGGCGGTAAAAGTGAGGTTTATTATCTTTCCAAATTCAGAAGAACCAGCCATTCAACCTGCTATAACCAGGCTGCCGTAGTCAAAAACGGTGATAAAGTCGTCAAGGGCAGCCTTATTGCTGACGGACCATCAATAAGCGGTGGTGAGTTGGCGCTCGGGAGAAACCTTGTAATCGGTTATATGTCATATGAAGGCTTTGGTTTTGAAGATGCAATTTTGGTATCCGACAGACTGGTTAAAGAAGACCTCTTAACCTCTATCCATATTGAAGAATACGATTGTGATGTTGTCGATACAAAGTTGGGTCCGGAGGAGCTTACCCGCGATATACCCAATGTATCCGAAGGGGATTTGGCTAACCTTGCAGAAGACGGAATAATTGTTGTCGGAGCTGAAGTCGGACCGAACGATATTCTTGTCGGGAAAATTGCTCCAAAAGGTGAAACGGAATTGACCTCGGAAGAAAGGCTTTTACGGGCAATTTTTGGGGAGAAGGCAAGGGAAGTCAGAGACACCTCCTTAAGAGTTCCCCATGGAGAGAAGGGTATTGTCATCGGAGTCAATATATTAGATCGGGAAAAAGGGGACGAACTCGGTCCTGGTGTCTTGAAACGGGTTTTAGTAAAGGTAGCCCAAATGAGAAAAATTACAGTTGGAGATAAGGTTGCCGGACGTCACGGAAATAAAGGTGTTATTTCAAGAATTATGCCATCGTCCGATATGCCCTATATGGAAGACGGGACGCCTATCGATATAATTATTTCACCTCTTTCTGTACTGGCGAGAATGAATTTGGGACAACTTTTGGAAGCGCATCTTGGATGGGCTATGAGTGTTGAGGGTGAAAAAGCAGCACTTCCGGTTTTTGACAAAATTACCGAGGATATGGTTGTCAACGAATTGAAAAAAGCAGGGCTGCCACTAAGTGGAAAAACCAGATTGCATGACGGGAAAACAGGCGAGCCGTTTAAGGAAGAGACAGTAGTGGGAATAGCTTATATTTTGAAGCTTACTCACATGGTTGAAGACAAGACCCATGCCCGCTCGACCGGTCCGTACTCTTTGGTTACACAGCAGCCGCTTGGAGGGAAAGCTCAAATGGGAGGCCAGAGGCTCGGGGAAATGGAAGTTTGGGGACTTGAATCCCATCGTGCAGCCCATGTACTTCAGGAAATGCTAACAATCAAATCGGACGATATTGTGGGAAGGGCAAGAGCATTCGAAGCGATAGTAAAGGGTACGGAGATACCGGATGCGACAGTACCTGAGTCTTTTAAGGTATTGGTAAGAGAGCTTAATTCATTGGGACTCGCAATTGACGCAGTTGGAGGAACTTTCATTAATGAAGACGAAGAGGTTGAAGGTGAAGGACTTGAGTTGGCGAAAGCATCAGGCGCTGAGGTGGTTGCAACAGCAGAGCTTACTGATCCCAAAGGGCCGATGGAAATTGAAGAAGTACTTTAAGTCTAAGTAGAAGTCTAAGTCTAAGAAAATTACAGCAACAAAATCTTAAACTTAGTCATAGAAGAAATAATATGGAACCATTAACAGGTTTAAAAAATTTAATCGATTTTAAGAAGTTGATAATAAGTCTTGCATCACCGGAGGATATCCGGAAGTGGTCTCGTGGTGAAGTTACGAAGCCTGAAACGATTAATTACCGGACTTTGAAACCTGAAAAGGACGGACTTTTCGATGAACGGATCTTTGGTCCGACGAAAGATTGGGAATGTTACTGCGGAAAGTATAAAAGGATCAGATACAAAGGAGTTATTTGTGATAAATGCGGTGTCGAAGTTACGCAGTCGCGTGTCAGACGGGAAAGAATGGGTCATATCGGTCTTGCCTCTCCCGTTGTTCATGTTTGGTATTTCAAAGGCGCTCCTTCGAAATTGTCGCTCCTTTTGGATGTTCCTCCAAGAGCTATCGAACAAGTAATCTATTTTGCAAGATATTTGGTATTAAGCGTTGAGGATAAAAAGAAGAAAGAAGCGATTGTCAGGATTGAAAAAGCTTGGGCGGAAAAGGATAAAGAGCTCAAAGAAGGATATGAACAAAGACGGACTGTTTTGAAAGATAAAGCAAAAGAGGAGAAGCAAAAAGTCGAGAAGAAGATCAAAAATAAAGAACAAGTTTCCCTTGCACTATCGGAAGTTGAGCTTGATTTCAGAAAGAAAGAGGCGACGCTTACAAAAGAGGAAAAGCAAACACTCCAAAGAACTCAGGAACTATTTGAAAATTTAGGATTAACTGTTAAAGATCTTAAGGAGCTTTCCATTCTATCCGAAGAGGAATACGAACAGTTGTCTATTTATGATGCAGCGGACTTTTTTGAAGCAAAAATGGGTGCCGACGGAGTGTTAGCGGCAATCGGCAAAGTAAATCTTGAAGAATTGAACGTCCAATTAAGAAAAGACCTTTTGGAAACCAAAAACATATCATCGAAATATGTAAAATTGGCAAAGCGTTTGAAGCTGATTGACGGTATGAGAAGGGCAAAAGTTAATCCTTCCTCTATGGTTTTGAGGGTTCTACCAGTGCTTCCACCCGATCTTCGGCCGATGGTCCAATTATCAGGCGGAAGGTTTGCCACCTCAGATTTAAACGATTTATACCGGAGAGTAATAAATCGAAACAACAGATTAAAGCATCTTATCAATTTGGGAGCACCGGAAATTATTTTGCGAAATGAAAAAAGAATGCTTCAGGAATCGGTTGATTCATTAATTGATGCATCTCAAAGAAAAGCAACCCGCAGGGGCAGGGGGAAGCAACCATTAAGATCTCTTTCGGATATGCTTAAAGGTAAACAAGGAAGATTCAGGCAAAACCTTCTTGGAAAAAGAGTCGATTACTCGGGAAGATCTGTTATTATAGTCGGACCCGACCTTTCCCTTAATGAATGCGGCATTCCTAAAGAAATGGCACTTGAAATGTTCAAGCCGTTTGTCCTTAAGGAAATGATACTTCGCGGAATAGCCCCAAATGTAAAAAGTGCCAAAAACATGCTGGATAAAAGACCTCCTGAAGTTTTTGATATTTTGGAAGAGATTACGAAAAATCATCCTGTAATTCTAAATCGTGCCCCGACACTTCATAAACTTTCAATTCAGGCATTTTACCCGGTTCTGATTGAGGGCGACGCAATCAGGTTGCATCCTGCTATTTGTTCAGGTTTTAATGCAGACTTTGACGGGGATCAGATGGCAGTTCATGTACCACTTTCTGTCAAAGCCGTGGATGAAGCAAGAGAGTTGATGCTTCCGGAAAAAAATCTTCTCCGACCGTCAGACGGCTCGCCCGTATCGACGCCGGCAAGCAAGGAAATGGCGTTGGGAGTTTATTACATGACAAAAATTAATGTAAAAATCGAGCCTTATTGGTCAGTCTTTGCATCAAAGGAAGAAGCAATAAAAGCCTATCAATCCCAAGTCATAGATCTTAAGCAGCAAATCCCTTTGTACCTGAATGGCGAGATAATTGATACGACTGCCGGAAGGATATTATTTAATGAAGCGCTTCCCGAGAATTTTGATTTTGTAAACGAAGCCGTAACTTCGACTCTGATAAAACAGCTGTTTGCTAAAGTGTATGCCGATAGCGAATCCTCGGTTGTTGCCAAGATGATCGATAAGGTTAAGGATCTTGGGTTTTTGGGAGGAACCTTATCAGGTTTTTCTTTCGGAATATTTGATGCCAAAGTGTATCCGGGTAAGGCTCAAATACTAAAAAATGCCGATAAAAAGGTTGCTGAGCACGAAAAGAACTACGAAACAGGTCTTATTACCGCTGAAGAAAAGAAAAGATTGGTTCAGGAAGTCTGGATTGAAACAACTGAAGAATTGACGGATAAAACTTGGGAGCTTCTTGACAGTGATAATCCGATTAAAACAGTCATTGATGCGAAAGTCGGACGTACTTCAAGAGATCAGGTGAAGCAGCTTGCAGCTATTCGCGGACTTGTTGTTGACCCGCTCGGAAAAATCGTCGAAATGCCTATCAAATCTAATTTCAGAGAAGGATTGTCGGTTTTTGAATACCTTACTTCGTCCCGAGGTTCAAGAAAAGGTCTTACAGACACCGCGCTGAAAACCGCAGATGCAGGTTATCTAACCCGTCGGCTCGTTGATGTTGCCCACGATGTTTTGATACGTAAGGACGATTGCGGAACAACCAAGGGTATTGAGATCAGAAAAGGCGACAGACCGAAGTTTATTGAAAGGCTTGTCGGCCGGGTTTTGGCAGAACCGGTTAAAGATGCAAAAGGAAAGGTTCTTATTGCCAACTCCACGCTTTTGAGTACGGCGGATCTTAAATTGATTGATGAAAGCAAAGTTGAGAAAGTGATCATCCGTTCGCCTTTGACTTGTGAAGAAAGATACGGAGTTTGCTCAATGTGTTACGGCAGAGATCTTTCCAAAAAGGGTTTTGTTGAAATTGGAACACCAGTTGGAGTAATCGCTGCACAGTCAATTGGTGAGCCGGGAACTCAGCTTACGCTTCGTACCAAGCATAGCGGTGGAGTTGTTGGAGTTGATGTTACACAGGGTCTTCCGAGAGTGGAAGAACTTTTTGAGGCAAGGACGCCGAAGGTGTTTTCGCCCCTGACGGAAATTTCAGGCAAGGTTACACTCGGTGAAGTTGAGGAAGGTTGGAAAGTAACAGTTACCTCTGTTACCGCAAAACCGAAAGAAGAAAGAGAGTATATCGTTCCCAAGACCCTAAAGATTGGTGTTGAGGATAAACAATTAGTTGATTCCGGCGTACCTCTTGCAGAAGGGTATCTTGATATCAAAGAAATTCTTGCCATCCGCGGACTTCGATCAGCCCAGGAATATCTTGTGAATGAAATTCAATCGGTTTATGAAAATCAGGGAATTCCCATAAACGATAAGCATTTCGAGGTAATGGTTCGCAAAATGAGTGACGAAGTTAAAGTTATAACCGCCGGCGACACACCGCTCTTGCCCGGAGAGCTGGTTGATAAAGCATCATTTGAAGAAGAAAATGAGAAAGTTCTTGCTGCAGGCGGAGAACCAGCAACTGCGCAACAGGTTATTTTGGGAATCACCAGAAGGGCACTCTTTACGGAAAGCTGGCTGTCAGCTGCTTCGTTCGAACAGACGACCGATGTTCTTACCAACGCATCTCTTCTTGCAAAAGAAGATAAACTTTTGGGATTGAAGGAAAATGTTATAATCGGCAGGCTGATTCCGGTCTCTGTAGAGAAAGCATCGGAAATGAGTGTATCAAGAACGAGATAAATATATGCCTACATCACAACAATTAATAAGAAAAGGCAGGAAAAAAGTTATCAAGAAGTCCAAAAAAGGGGCTTTGAGGCGTTGGTTTAACGCAAAAGACAGACGGTTTGGCGAGAACCCATCACCTTTCAAAAGAGGTGTTGTGCTTCTGGTCAGGACAATGACACCCAAAAAACCAAATTCAGCCTTGAGAAAAATCTGCCGGGTAAGATTATCCAATAAACAGGAAGTTACAGCCTATATTCCCGGAGAAGGTCATGAGTTGGCG
Source organism: Patescibacteria group bacterium (assembly GCA_035291665.1). GTDB lineage: Bacteria > Patescibacteriota > Microgenomatia > UBA8517 > UBA8517 > DATDRP01. The sequence continues at coordinate 113,107 of DATDRP010000006.1, forward strand.
GAACACTCAATGGTTTTGGTCAGATACGGTCGTGTTAAGGATTTACCCGGAGTGAAATACCAAGTTGTGAGGGGGAAACTTGATACAACCGGAGTTTCGGGAAGAAAGAGTTCACGAAGCAAATACGGTGCGAAAAAATCCGGAATGGTAACAGGACCCGTTGGAGCTGCAGCTCCGGCTGAACCTGCCGCACAAGGTTAATTAAATAAATTTATAGAAAAATATGGCAAGAAGGGGTAGTTCAAAACCAAAGAAAATTAATCCCGATCCCGTTTATAAAAATAGGCTGGTTGCTAAATTTATAAACCGGGTAATGCATGATGGCAAAAAAAGCGTAACCCAGAAACAGGTTTATGACGCTTTTGAACTGTTGAAAAAAGACGGTGATGATCCGATTAAGGTTTTTACTCAGGCAGTCGAAAACATCAAACCGAATATGGAAGTTCGGGCACGAAGAATCGGAGGGGCAGCATATCAAATTCCAATACCCGTTCGCGGATCAAGAAAAGAATCTCTTGCCATCAGATGGCTGGTTGGTTCGACAAGGGCAAGATCAAATTCCGAATTTAAGACTTTTGCCGAAAAACTGGCTGTAGAACTCAAGGATGCTATCAAAGGGGAAGGTCTTGCGATGAAAAAGAAAAACGATATGGAAAGAATGGCCGAAGCCAACAAAGCTTTCTCTCACTTCAAGTGGTAAATTAAAACATTTTCATAAACTTCTAAGGAGTTTTTTATATGGATAAGGAAAATAAAAACCAAGAACTTCTTCCGGAAGTTACACGAGCACTTCAAAAAATTTATTCTATTTACGGTAAAGAATCCGATTGGGGATGGCTGGTAAAAGCTGTCTTAAGATGTAGGTTAGCCAAATTATCGTCGTTTAAAGCGATGGAGTTGAGATCTGATATTTTATTAGGCAAAAAGAAATGCCCAATGAGTGGTATTACAACAGATCAATTTCTGGCTCCTCATCCTGCCGACAACATTGCGGGTGCAATCGCGGCAAGAAATTTTCCCGAGAAGTGTCCGCTTTGTGGACAAGAGCCCGGAGTATTTGATTTTGATATCGAATAGGGAATTTGATACTGATGGGAATTGTTGTTACAATATCTTACTGCTTCGGAATCGAAGCAGATTTTTTTGTAAAAATTATTTCTTAATATCTTAGTATCATAATATCGTAATATCTTTTTAAAGTATGCCTGTACAAGCAACAAAGAAAAAAGCAAGTCTTGTTATGACGGTTACCAAAGACCGGGAAGTTTCAATGGAAAAAATCAGAAACATTGGGATTATTGCCCATATTGACGCCGGAAAAACAACAACAACAGAAAGACTTCTTTTTGAAACGGGAAAAACATACAAGCAAGGATCGGTCGATGAAGGAACAACCGTAACCGATTGGATGGACCAGGAACGGGAGCGTGGAATTACAATTGTTTCTGCAGCAATCACAACTTTTTGGGATCTTAAAGAACAAGGGTCAGTTGAAAACGGGCATTACAGAATCAATATTATTGACACGCCGGGGCATATTGACTTCACTGCGGAAGTTGAAAGATCACTGCGTGTTCTGGATGGTGCGATCATGGTTTTTGACGGCCGGACTGGTGTTGAATCTCAATCAGAAACGGTCTGGCGTCAGGCTGACAAATATAATGTTCCGAGAATTTGTTCACTTAACAAATTGAATCTGATTGGTGCGGACTTTGAAGGTTCAATAAAATCTATTAAAGATAAACTTGGAGCAAATGCATCCCCAATCCAGATTCCGATTGGCCTTGAACATGAACATAGGGGAATAGTTGATCTAATCAAGATGAAAGCTCTCACCTATAAGGGTATTGAAGACAACGAATTGACGGTTGAGGAAATTCCAAGCGATCTTAAGGAAATGGCCGATAAATATCGGCAACAGCTGATTGAAGCTGTGTCCGAATTTGATGATGAAGCCTTGGCAAAATATCTTGAAGGAAGCGAACCCAATGAAACTGAGCTTAAAAGAGCGATTCGAAAAGGTGTTGTATCAGGGAAGTTTTTTCCAGTTCTTGGGGGCGACAACAGAATGGCAACAGCAAAGCTTTTATTGAATGCGGTTGTTGAATACTTGCCTTCTCCTTTGGATGTCCCGCCGGTTCATGGAATTAACCCAAGAACAGGAGAAAAAGCAGAAAGAAAACCTGAAAATACGGAACCCTTCAGTGCCCTTGCATTCAAAGTTGTAACAGATCCGCATGTCGGACGATTGGTATACATAAGAATTTATTCAGGGAAAGTGAAACCGGGGGATTCGATTTATAACGTAGCAAAACAAAAAGGTGAACGTGTGGGAAAATTGGTACTTTTGCATGCAGATCAAAGAGAGTTGATTGAAGAAGCGTTTACGGGAGAAATCGTTGCCGTTGTAGGAATCAAAGATACTTCAACAGGAGATTCCCTGTGTGACCCGAATAACCTGATTTCATTGGAGTCAATTTCTTTTCCCGAACCGGTTATTTCGCTTGCGATTGAACCGACAACAAAAGCTGATCAGGAAAAAATGGGACTTGCGCTACAGAAGCTTTCGGATGAAGATCCCACATTCAGGATAAAATCCAATCCGGAGACAGGCCAAACAATTATTTCCGGAATGGGAGAGCTTCAGCTTGAGATCTTAGTTGACCGGATGAAGAGGGAATTCAACGTCAACGCCACAACCGGATCACCCCAGGTTGCTTATAAAGAAACAGTTAAGAAGAGTGCTGAAGGTGAAGGAAAGTATATTCGCCAAACAGGAGGCCGTGGTCAATATGGCCACTGTTTCATCAGGGTTGAACCGCTAGGCCGTGGCGAAGGAGTTGCATTTGAATCAGCAATTAAAGGCGGAGCGATTCCGGCTGAATTTGTTACATCTATTGAAAAAGGAGTCAAAGAGAAGTTTGAAAAAGGAATCATGGCAGGTTTTCCGGTAACAGATATTAAAGCTGTAGTATATGACGGAACTTATCACGATGTTGATTCATCCGACATTGCCTTTAAGATTGCCGGTTCAATGGCAGTTGAAGCTGCGGTAAGAAGAGCTGATATGATTCTTCTGGAACCGATCATGAAGGTTGAGGTTTCCACCCCCGAAGAATTTATGGGAGACATTATTGGAGACCTTTCAAGTAAGCGCGCACAAATTCAGGGAACAGAAACCAGAGGGTTGGAAACCGTTGTAAATGCAGTTGCACCATTAGCCGAGCTTTCGGGTTATGCCACCAAACTACGGTCAATTTCTCAGGGACGAGCGCGTGCGTATGTTGAGCCTTCTCACTATGAAGAAGTTCCCAAAAATATTGCTGATGCGATTGTTGCCAAGAGTGGGAAGTCCGCAGAATAAATCTATGATAAAGGAAATTCAAATTGAATTAGGTACTGTTTTTACGATTTCCGAACGGTATTTAAATGAATTCCGAACTAATGTTGTAACCGATCCGGGGGAGGAAAAATGGTTCCAATCGGGGATCCTGTTTCAGGACGAAAAAGGATTGAATATGATTGCTCCCGGAGGTACAGGTGGAATTGAAGACGTTAAAGAGATAGTTGGAAAAATGAAAAAAGAGGAAGTAATTGAGGCAATGAAGAGATTTTGGGTGTTCAAACATCATCGCGATTTTCCGAAGGAACTATTAGATGATATTGAAAAGTGTGCAGAGAAAGGTTCCAGAATTCTGGGCAGTTGATTGAGCTGATATCAACTTGTTTTACTTGGATATTGTTTAGGCAGCAAAGTCAGCGATTGCGGGTAAGACGAAAGTTGAGTATTGACAAGCCTAATTAGCCTTGATTATAATACCAACACTAGGACATCAAATGTCCTTGTTTTTTTGAAGAGAAGAATTTATACTTAAATTTGGTTAATCGTATTAACTAAATTAAAATTAATTAAAATGGCCGGAGAAGCAAAACAAAAATTTGAAAGAAATAAACCACATGTCAATGTCGGGACTATTGGCCATGTTGACCATGGAAAAACAACTTTAACTGCAGCCATTACAACTGTTCTTTCCAAGCAAGCCGGAAATAAAACAAAAGCCTTCAAGTTTGACGAAATTGATAACGCCCCTGAAGAAAAAGAAAGAGGAGTCACAATTAATATTTCCCACATCGAATACGAAACAGAGAAACGTCATTACGCCCATATCGACGCTCCTGGACACGCAGACTACATTAAGAATATGATCACGGGCGCTGCTCAGATGGATGGCGCAATTTTGGTTATTTCTGCTCCTGACGGACCTATGCCCCAAACCCGAGAACACATTATCTTGGCCCGCCAGGTTAACGTTCCGGCACTTGTGGTTGCGCTTAACAAAATTGATGCCATGGACGATCCGGAACTTATTGAACTAGTTGAAAGCGATATCCGTGAGCTTCTGAAAAAATATCAGTATCCGGGCGATGAGATTCCCATAGTCAGAGTCTCTGCACTTAAAGCTCTCGAAGGCGATGCCGAAGCTGAGAAACAAATTTTGGAATTAATGAAGAAAGTAGATGAATATATTCCGGATCCCGTAAGAGATACCGACAAGCCGTTTTTAATGCCGGTCGAGGATGTTTTCTCAATCAAAGGCCGGGGAACAGTGGCCACCGGTAGGGTTGAAAGAGGAAAGCTTAACCTTAATGAAGAAGTTGAAGTTATCGGACTGAAAGCAACAACAAAATCGGTTGCAACCGGTCTTGAGATGTTCAGAAAAAGTCTTGATTTCACCCAGGCTGGGGATAACGTCGGAGTTTTGCTTCGGGGAATAGAAAAAGATGATATTGAAAGAGGTCAGGTCCTTGCAAAACCAGGATCAATTACTCCCCACACAGAATTTGAAGCTGAGGTTTATATACTATCCAAAGAGGAAGGCGGACGTCATACGCCGTTCTTCACAGGCTACAAACCTCAGTTCTTCATTAGAACAGCAGATGTTACGGGAGATGTAACTCTTCCTGAAGGAATTGAAATGGTTATGCCCGGCGACAGCGCCAAAATGAAAGTGAAACTTATTCAACCGGTAGCATGTGAAGAAGGGTTCCGTTTTGCAATTCGTGAAGGCGGATCCACAGTTGGTGCCGGTGTTATCACCAAGATATTGGTTTAGTTTTAATTTTTATTAATTTTGCTCTTTGACGACTTATGGCAACTGGCAGGCTCAGAGTTAAGCTGAAAGGATATGATCACCGCTTAGTAGATGAAGCGGCAGCTAAGATATTGGATGTAGCCATTGCAACAGGTGCCAAAATAGTCGGTCCTATTCCTTTGCCCACAAGAAGAACTCTTTATCCCGTTGTTCCCGCAACCTCGCGCGGAATCAAAAATGCCCAGGAACACTTTGAAATGCTCGTCCATAAAAGATTAATTGATATACAAGACCCCTCCAATAGAACGATAGACTCACTCTCCAATCTCGATCTCCCGGCAGGCGTCAGCATAGAAGTGAAAATGTAATTGTAATTTCTTCTGTATTTCTTATTTACATTTAATTTACCCGACTATTAAATTGTTATATTCTTAAACTATTAATGAAGTACTTGAAACTGAAAGATATAGGTGCTTACCGCAGATCATATGCACTTTCAAATTACATTTGGGAATTAGTAATAAAGTGGAACACCTTCACCAAAAACACCATTGGATCACAGTTTGTCCGAGCAGTAGATTAATGTAGCGGAAGGATTTGGAAAATATTATGTTAAAGATATGATAAGACACTATCGGATTTCTAGGGGTTCAACATTAGAGTCATTGGATTGGAATGAAAAAGCCAAGAAGCGTAATTTGTTAAATAAGACGGAATACAGTTATATTCTTCAAGAATTACTAAGTCTCCCTCTGGAAATTAACCAGCTAATTAAATTTACAAAGAAAAACCTAAATCAGTAATAATAGTTTAGTAATTAAATAATATAATAATGAAATCATTTGTTTCCCGTGCTGGAGAAAAATTACAATTTGCCTTGGATCAATTTAAAATTTCCGTGATGGATCTTACGGTTGCCGATTTTGGATCTTCAACCGGTGGTTTTGTGGATTGTTTACTCCAAAACGGAGCCAAAAAAGTTTATTCTGTTGATACTGCATATGGCGAGCTAGCCTGGACGCTTCGAAAAGACCCAAGGGTGGTTGTCATGGAACGCACGAATGCTATGCATGTGAGGCTCCCTGAAAAGGTTGATCTGGTTACAATTGACACTTCCTGGACAAAACAGAGTAAGGTGCTTCCTAATGCGTTTGAGAGTCTTGTAGCGGGTGGATTTGTTATATCTTTGATAAAACCTCATTATGAGGCCGGGAAGGGAAAACTGAAGGCGGAAGAGGTGGATAAAGTGTTGAAAGTAGTAAAGGTAGATATTGAGTCAGCTGGAGGAAAAGTAAAAAATTTGGTTGAATCTCCGATTTTGGGTGAAAAAGGCAAAAACCGTGAATTCCTGGCTTTTATAAAACCGGCTCTCCCAATAGTGTGAAGTTATTTTAGCTCTAAGATATATGTATCAAAACTAACCCGATTGGCTTATCGATATTTGAATTTATGATTCGATTATTATGTTTGTAATTTAACCTTGCTTTGATCTTGCCTAATCAGAACTTGTTTGATATACTTACCCTCGTCGTGGAGAAAGTTCGTCGTTTGACCACGTAGATAAAAGTTAGCTGGCTGGAATGCTTGAAGTTAAGGCGCCTCCCGGCGCTTTTTTATTGACTTCTTTTTGAATTTTCAAATTGTAGTTAATAAACCCTGCTGCAAACACCCCTTGAGGCGTATATGAATAATATTGGAAAGCCGAAAGGTAAGTTGCGTAGGGTTTGATGAGGTCTTAAGAAAATTATTTATATGTTGAATAGTTTACTTGGAATCAAACAAAAGATGGGGGCAACGTATGTTACCGATACCCGCGTTCCTGTGACATGGGTAAAAGTTGGTCCCTGTATCGTAACCCAGGTCAAGAATGAAGATAAAGACGGCTACTTTGCCATTCAACTCGGATTTGAAAGTAAAAAACTCAAAAACACTTCAAAGTCTCTGCAAGGACACCTCAAAAAAGCTCTTAAAAACGATAACTTCCCCCTCCATCAAGATTCAGAAGGACAAGCTAAACACAAAGCTCAAAAATTCCCCAGATACATAAAAGAAATAAGGTTGGATTCGGAATCCGATCTTAAAGTTGGAGACGTTGTAAAACTTTCCGATGTTTTCAAAAAAGGAGATGAAGTCGTGGTTACGGGAGTATCGAAAGGAAAGGGTTTTGCCGGAGTGGTGAAACGACATCATTTTGCAGGAGGTCCGAAAACCCATGGACAATCGGACAGAGAGAGAGCACCCGGATCGATCGGGCAAAGAACTACTCCGGGTCGGGTTTGGAAGGGTAAAAGAATGGCGGGACGTATGGGGCAAGATACTGTATCGATAAAAAATTTAATTGTTGCCGAAGTTGACGATAAAGAAGGCTTAATTGCAATTTCAGGGGGACTTCCGGGATCAACCGGGGGTTTACTCATAGTCAGAAAAACCGGTTCCGGGAAGTTGGAAGAGCTGGTTGAAGAAACGCCCGTTGCACAGGTAGTTCAGGGAGAAGAAGAGGCATCAGGCGAAGAGAAGAAAAGCGCTGATGTGCCTGAAGGTACCCAAGCGGAAGCTAAGGTCGAGGATAAAAAATAATATAAACCATGTTAAAAATTGATACATATTCTCAAGTAGGTAAAAAAACAGGTTCAATCACCGCCCCGAAGGAGCTCTCGGGCAGGATTAACATGCCGCTTTTAGCCCAAGCTGTACGTGTATACAAAGATAGACAGCACAAGGGTCTTGCAAAAGTTCAAACCAGAGGTGAGATTACCTCCATATCAACAAGGAAAATTTATAGGCAAAAAGGAACCGGAGGCGCCAGACATGGTGCAAAATCAGCTCCTATTTTCGTTGGGGGAGGTATTGCCCATGGACCGACAGGTGTAAAAAGAGAGCTTCAACTACCCCGCCGGATTAGAAGAAATGCGTTGGAAGCCGCACTTTCCTTGAAATTAAAACAAACACGAGCAGTATTGGTTGCCGGAATAGATAAGCTTGATAAGACAAAAGGAGCATCAACTCTGCTTGCCGGTATCAAAAAAGACCTTGGATTGAAAAAAGATGCGTCAGCAAGTCTGGTTATGGGGGATGTGTCAGAAAAAGTAAGCAAAGCATTCAGGAATATAAAAAATCTGAATGTTTACAGATTCCCGGACCTGAACGCATACAAGGTGTATCTTGGAGGCCTGCTTTTACTCGATGAAAATATTTTTTCGAAGAAAACCGTCAAGAAATCAAATGCCGTTGTTAAAAAAACAGTCAAAAAAACAGTTAAAAAAATAAAAAATAAATAAATAAGATTATGAAAATTAAACCGGTCTTAACCGAAAAAAGTCTGAATGAGGCAAAAAGGGGTAAATATACTTTTTACGTTTCGAAAAACTTGAATAAATACCAAATAAAAAATTTGATCAGTGGTGCTTTCGGAGTGACTGTAACGAGTGTAAAAACAATGATCAAAAGAGGTTTAATCAGGAAAAACTATTTGGGGAGAAAGATTTCAAAAACAGCTATTAAGAAAGCGGTCGTAACTTTAAAAGATAAAGAGAAAATTGATTTATTCGAAAGCAAAAAGTAATTATGAAAAAACTTAAGAGAATATTAGCAAAACAATCGGGCAGGGATTTCAGCGGAAGAGTTCGGGTGCGGCACCAAGGAGGACGGCAAAAGAGATTCTATAGGGTCGTTGATTGGAAACGCGACAAAAAAGACGTTTGGGCGCAAGTTGTAGCTATAGAATTCGATCCGAATCGAAATGCCTATTTGGCAGCCGTTAAGTACGAAGACGGAGAATTAAGATACGTTTTGGCGCCCTTGGGAATAGAAGTTGGGTCAAAACTAATTTCTTCCGAAGTAGCGCCTATTGAATCGGGAAACCACCTACCCTTATCCAAAATTCCGGTTGGCACGCAGGTTCACAATATTGAAATCCGACCGGGAAAGGGTGGTCAGATAGTCAAAGGTGCAGGTTCAGTTGCAGTTATTCAAGGCAAGGAGACTGACTATGTACTTTTAAAATTACCATCAGGCGAGGTCAGGCGGTTTGTTAACAATTGTTGGGCAACGGTTGGACAAGTTGGAAACATAGAGGCAAGAAGTGTTAGAATCCCTAATGCCGGAACCAAAAGAAGAATGGGTATCAGGCCTACAGTAAGAGGTACAGCCCAACATCCGAATTCACACCCTCATGGAGGAGGAGAAGGAAGAAGCGGCATAGGACTTAAGCATCCAAAAACACCTTGGGGAAAAAGTGCCGTCGGAAAAACCAGAAACAAAAGAAAGTATTCGAATAATTTGATTATTGAGCACAGAAAACCTGCAAGAGGATAAAAATATGTCCAGAAGTTCAAAAAAAGGTCCGTATGTAGACGCAAATCTTATAAAAAAGGTTGAGTCTGGTATGGGCGATAAATCAAAACCCGTAAAAACTTGGGCGCGGGCGAGTATGATTCCGCCGCAGTTTGTGGGGAAATACTTCAAGGTTCATAACGGTAAGAATTTTCTAGATGTTTTCGTCACCGAAGATATGGTTGGTCACAGACTTGGCGAATTCTCACCGACCAGGACTTTCCGGGGACACGGACAGGTTGTTAAACGTATTTTGGATAAAACTTAATATGGATTTTTTTGCAATACAAAAATTTGTTAAGGTATCACCGAAAAAATTGAGGCTTGTTGCCAACGTCGCAAAAAAAATGACGCCTCTTGAAGCGGTTGACAGACTCCCGTTTCTAAGAAAAAGCGGAACAGAACCAATGATAAAAGCAATTAAGACGGCAATTGCCAACGCCAAAGATAAAGAAATTAGCGATAATCTTTTACGATTCAAAGAAATCCAAATCAATGAAGGACCGAGATTGAAAAGAGGCAGACCTGTTTCCAGGGGCCGTTGGCACCCGTTTGTCAAAAGAATGAGCCATATCAGGGTGGTTATAACAAGTGTAAGTCAAGAACCTGTAAAAAAGCAGCAATCAGAGAACAAAGATGAAAAACCCAAAGCAGACAGTTCAAAAGTTAAAAATGAAAAATCAAAAATACAGTTAAAAAGCAAAAAAGACGTAAAAGAAAAAAATCTGAAAAAGAAAAAGAAGTAGACATTTTATTTTTTTAAAACATGGGACAAAAAGTTAATCCGACAGGTTTCAGAATAGGAAGCTATTATCAGTGGCGGTCAAGGTGGTTTACTGACCCGAAAACATATAGGCAATACCTTATAGAGGATATTGAGATTCGAAGTGCCTTGATGAAAAAGTTGAAGCTGGCGGGTGTAACGATGATTGAAATCGAGAGGCTTCCCAAGTCAATGAGCATTACTCTTACGGTATCGCGCCCCGGAGTTGTCATCGGAAGAGGCGGATCGGGAATTGAAGAGGTTAAAAAAGAAATAGTTGCGGTAATGGAGCGCTTGAGAAATAAAAAACTTAAGGATATAAAAATCGATCTTCGGGTAAATGAAGTCAGAAATCCCGAAATATCTGCAGCGTTGGTGGCGCAAAGATTGGTGTCCGATCTTGAACGTAGAATGCCCTATAGAAGAGTTATAGCAAGGACATTGGATCGGATAATGCAGTCGGGAGCTTTGGGAGCAAAGATTGTTCTTTCAGGCCGGATTGCAGGTGCTGAAATTTCAAGAAGGGAAAAATTCCATAAAGGATCAGTACCAACTCAGACTCTCAGAGAGAATATCGATTATTGCGAAATCCCCGCACTTTTGAAAAGAGGGTATGTCGGGGTAAAAGTCTATATACATAAAAAGGAAGAGGGAGAATAGTTAAAAATTAACCTAATTGACCTAATCTGGGAATTAAGTTTTTAGAAATTAGGAATTAGAAATTAGAAATTGGAGAGAAACGACTTATGTTGGAACCAAAAAGAAGAAAATACAGAAAAGATTTCCGAGGTAGACGCAGGGGAAAAGCCCAAAGGGGAAGTGATCTTTCATTTGGAGATTTTGGTTTAAAATCGCTTGAAGTAGCCTGGGTAACAAGTAAGCAGATTGAAGCAGGCAGAAGGACAATTACTCATTCTCTGAAAAGAGGCGGGCGTGTTTGGATTAGAGTTTTTCCCGATAAACCGGTTACAGCCAGACCGGCAGGACAAAGAATGGGTAGCGGGAAAGGCGACATAGACAGATATGTGGCAGTTGTTAAACCGGGTAGGATTCTTTACGAAGTTACGGGAGCATCGGAAGAAATAGTTGTTGCAGCGCTCAAAAAAGCTGCCGATAAGATGCCTGTTAAGACAAGAATTGTTAAAAAGGAAGGATAAAATTATGACATCCTCCACGGACTAAAGTCCGTGGTTTCCTATGAGGGAGGATGACATATCAATTTCTTTAAAATTGCTATGAAACAAAAAAAATACGAAGAGATGAAAGGTAAGAAAGTGCTGGATCTGGAAAAAATGGTTGAAGAGAAAAAGCTTGAACTTTTCAAAACACAAGCTATCATAAGATCCGGGCAGGAAAAGAACTTGAAAAAAATGAAGAATCTTAGAGTTGATATCGCCCAACTCTTAACTTTGATAAATATTTTAAAATTAACCAAAGAAAGCTAAAGTACAAATTAATAATATGAAAGTTTTTACAGGAAAAGTAATTTCAAAGAAGATGCTGAAAACCGCAACCGTTTCGGTTGAAAGAACGGTTAAGCATCCAATGTACCAGAAAACGTTTACCAGACAGAAAAAATATCATGTTCATGATGATTTTGATGTGGCAATCGGTGAAAGCGTAAGGTTTATTGCATCAAAACCATATTCGAAATTAGTGAGATGGAAGATAGTTAAAGATTTGAAGTTAAAGAAAGTTGAGTCGAATGCAAAAAAACCAAGAGATGTTGCAGTAAAAGCAGTTAAAAAAGGAAGGAAGTCGTCATGATACAACTAAGAACAATGCTTGTTCCGGCTGATAATTCCGGAGCCAAAAGATTTATGGTCTTCGGAATTTCAGTAAAAATTGGGAAATATGCGACTATTGGCGATGTTGTTAACTGCGTCGTTAAAGGAGCAGACCCTAACGGGGCAGTTGCAAATAAGGAGAAAGTTAAAGTACTGATAGTCAGAACAAAAAAAGAAATTAAGCGTAAGGATGGAACTTATTTGAGATTCGACGATAATGCTGGAGTTGCAATTGATAAGCAGGGTCTTCCAAGAGGAACCCGGATTCTTGGACCCATTGCCAGGGAAATAAAAGAGATTGGTTATACAAAAATTGCATCTTTAGCAAGAGAGGTAGTATAAAAATTAAAAATTTAAAATTAAAAATTTAAAATTAATACAATATGTTGAAATATAAAATAACCGATAAAGTAAAAGTTACAGCCGGAAAAGATAAAGGTCGCGACGGGGTAGTTGAAAAAATAGTAAAAGGTTCGTCAGTTTTAATACCGGGAATAAATGAATATAAAAAACATGTCAAAGCGCAAGGAAATCAAAAAGGCGGAATATTTTCTATTCCGAAACCATTACCTTTTTCAAAAATTGCATTGATTTGTCCGAAATGCGGCAAACCCACCCGGGTTGGCTTTCGTATTGCAGGGAAAGAAAAAGTAAGATTTTGTAAAAAATGCGACAGGCAAATTGATAAAAATTAAAAAGCTATGGCAAATTCACGTTTAAAAGAAAAATATCAAAAAGAAGTAGTTCCGGTATTGATGAAGGAGCTGGAGTTAAAAAATAATTTTGAAGTTCCCAGGGTTTCAAAAGTTGTGGTAAATATGGGAGTGGGAGAAGCGATAAAAAATAAGGAAATTATGGAAAAAGCAAAAAAAGATTTGGCCGCAATTACAGGTCAGGCACCGAGCGTAAGAAGAGCTCGGGTATCTGTTGCAACTTTTTCTTTACGAAAAGGAATGGCCGTTGGGCTTAAGGTGACCCTTCGGGGTGAAAAAATGTACAGTTTTTTGGATAAGTTGTTTTCTATAGTTCTACCCCGGTTTAGGGATTTTCGGGGAGTTTCCCGTAAATGTTTTGATAAGGCGGGAAACTACACTTTGGGATTAGCAGAACAAACAGTGTTTACGGAAGTTGATATTCAAAAATCGGGTTCACGCGGAATGGAAATTACAATTGTTACAAAATCAGACGGCAGGAAGCAATCTGAAAGATTATTGGAGCTAATGGGTATGCCGTTTGAGAAGATAAAAGATTAACACGGATTTGAGACGGATTTTCACTGATGATCAGTGTTAATCTGTAAGTTAAATCAGCGGAAATCTTATAAAGATATGTCAACAACAGCAAAAGAAGTAAGAGAATTAAAAAAACTGAAGTATAAAACAAGGTATACAAACCGTTGCAGTTTGTGTGGAAGATCGCGCGGTTATATGAGAAAATTCGCTCTCTGCAGGTTGTGTTTCAGAAAATACGCACATAAGGGAGAAATTCCAGGTGTAAGAAAGGCAAGTTGGTAATAAACATTATGAAAATGAAAAATTATTCCATAAATTATCCGGAAGGCGACTTTTTGATAAGAGTCAAAAATACAGCTATGGCTGGAGGAAGTAAGGTTGAGGTTAAAAAGAATAAATTTATCTTAAATATCGCAAAACTATTAGTAAAAGAGAAGATTTTGTCGGAAGTAAAAGAAGAAGAAGGTACGTTGACGGTAAGTCTTTTATATCACAAAAAACAACCTATGCTTGCCGATATCAAACTCGTGTCCCGTCCGGGGTTGAGAGTTTATTGGGGAAGTGCTGAAATTGCGATAAAAAAAGGACCTTTTTTTTATATTGTTTCCACCCCCCAGGGAGTCATAAGCTCACGGGAGGCGATGAAGAAAAACATTGGCGGTGAAATAATTGCCCAAGTATATTAAGACTATGAGTAAAATTGGAAAAAAACCGATAATCTTGCCCGAAGGTGTGAAAGTTACCCTTTCAGACGGTGAGGTAACCGTAACCGGACCGAATGGTGAACTAAAAAGAAAATACCCGGAGAGACTTTTAGATATTCAAGTAGCTGACGGGCAAGTTTTGGTTACTTCGAAAAAATCGTCCGAAATAACATTTGCCAGGTGGGGTACAACAAGATCCCATATCAACAATATGGTAGTGGGTGTGACTCAGGGCTGGAGCAAATCACTTGAACTTGTAGGTGTTGGGTACAGAGCGGAAACAACGGGGACAGATCTTTCTTTTACGGTTGGTTTTTCACATCCGGTAAAGGTTAAAGCACCGACTGGAATAAAGTTTTCAGTCGAAAAAAGTATTATAAAGATTGAAGGCATTGATAAAGAATTGGTGGGTTCAACAGCTGATAAGATCCGATCCATAAGACCTCCCGAACCGTATAAAGGTAAAGGTATAAAATATGTTGATGAAGTGATCAGAAGAAAAGCAGGTAAAGCAGCAAAGACACAAGCAGCTTAATTTTAAAAATATGAATAATAAAAAAAGATTTTTAAGACGGCAAACAAAAGTAAGGGGTAAAATCTTAGATTCCAAAAATCGAAACAGACTATCTGTCTACAGATCAAATTTGCATATTTATGCTCAAGTTATCGATGATACGATCGGTAAAACACTGGTTCATTCTTCTGACAAGGAAGTAGTGAAAGAAACGGATAAATTAACGAAGAAAGAGGCAGCTTTTAAGGTTGGAGTAGACATCGCAAAAAAAGCTCTCAAAAAGAAGATTAAAACCGTTGTTTTTGACCGAAGCGGGTATAGGTATCATGGCAGAGTACAAATGGTTGCTGATGGAGCCCGTGAAGGGGGATTAATATTCTAATTATGGATAATAGATATTCAAGAGAAAAAGAATTTAGTGAAACTGTAATAGAAATCAAACGGATTTCTAAAAAAACAAAAGGCGGAAATACAATCAGGTTTTCGGCTTTGGTTGTTGTCGGAGATTTGAAAGGAAAAGTCGGTCTTGGGCTTGCGAAAGCACAGGATGTGTCGTCAGCTATTCAGAAGGCAATAGCTTCTGCAAAACGAAAGATGATTAGAGTTCCATTGAAGGGTCATACAGTTCCTTTCTCCGTAAGGCAGAAATTTTCAGCGGCAAAGATTCTATTGAAACCGGCTCCTCCCGGATCTGGTATTATAGCTGGAGGGGCAATCAGAGTTGTTCTTGAAGCTTCAGGCATAACTGACGCAGTTGGCAAAATCATGGGAACAAAAAACAAAGCTTCAAATGTTTACGCAACGTTTGATGCTTTGAAAACCATCTCAGAAACTGAGGAAAGGCTGAAGATTAGAAATGCAAAATAATATGGATTTACCTAAAGTAGTTTCAAAATCTAAGAAAAGAAGAGGCCAGGGTTATGGCAGCGGAAAAGGCGGACACACTTCCGGAAGGGGTCAAAAAGGTCAGAAGTCAAGGACGAAAATCGGAATTCTTTTTGAGGGAATGAAGGTCAAGAAGTCGATGATTAAAAGACTTCCGTTAAGACGCGGAAAAGGTAAGCTTAAGTCACATCAAAAACCGATTATTGTACCTATCGAACTATTGAATTTTTTCCCTGCCGGGGCAATGGTTGATCTTAAAGCATTGATCGATAAAAAACTCGTAAATGCGCAAGATGCATTGAAGTTTGGCGTCAAAGTTTTGGGGAATGGCAAACTGACAGTCGAAAAATTAAGAGTAGTTCTTCCAATGTCAAATAACGTTCGTGAAACATTAACGAAGTTGGGTGGTAAGGTCGGCACCGAAGCTCCCGAAGAAAAAAATAAAAAAAGCTCCAAACAAAATAAGAAAAAGTAAATCTGAATTTATTCAGATTATAATGAGTTTGGATGTTAGCGGTTTGATATTTTGAATATGTTGGCTTCAATAATTGATTTTTTTGTAAAGTTAATTAAATCCAAAGATATCCGCAAAAAAGTTGTGATAACAGCTTTGGTTTTGGTTGTTTATAGAATGGTTGCCCATATTCCGGCGAGTGGAATCAACCGGGAATCTTTATCACTTTTGTTTTCATCATCTCCCCTTCTGTCACTCTTAGATGTATTTTCCGGAGGGACTTTAGCAAATTTTTCCATCCTGGCATTAGGTCTTACTCCGTACATCAACGCTTCGATCATCATGCAGCTTTTGACTTACGTTATACCTAAATTTGAAGAGCTTTCAAAAGAAGGCGAGTACGGCCAGGAAAAAATTAACCAATATACGAGATTTTTAACAGTACCTCTTTCTCTTATGCAGGCATTCGGAATGTATTCAATTCTAAAAAGCCAAGGGGTAATTCCCGGGCTGGAACCGATCGGGCTTGTTTCTCTGATATTAACCATGTCGGCAGGATCTATGCTTTCCATATGGCTAGGTGAATTGATAACAGAGTATGGTGTAGGAAACGGTGTTTCTTTCCTTATCTTTGCAGGCATAGTATCACGACTTCCGGTTACATTTGGCCAATCCGTAGCTTTAGTTCAAGCAACAGACATACTGAAAATAGGGGTCTTTTTGGTTTTGGCGGTTGTTATAGTCGGACTGATAGTCTTTATGAATGAAGCAACACGCCAGATACCGATTAATTATGCCAGACGTGCAGGCAGAATGGGTTTGGCTTCATCTTATCTGCCGCTTCGTCTGAATCAGGCCGGTGTAATCCCGATCATCTTTGCGGTTTCTTTAGTTCTTTTACCGTCTCTGATAGGACAATTTTTGTCGGCATCGGGTAATCCCAGGATAGTCCAGTTTGCGTCTGAAATAACGAATGCTTTTAATCCCCGATCAGTAACGTATAACCTTGTATACTTTTTTTTGGTTTTCGGATTTACTTACTTCTATACGTCGGTAGTTTTTAACCCGGAAAAGATTGCTGAAAATTTACAAAAGAATGGTGGTTTTATTCCCGGAATTCGGCCGGGTAAGCAAACGGTGGATTATCTTAACAGTGTCCTTAACAGAATTACACTGATCGGCGCCGCCTTCCTGGGTTTGGTTGCAATTTTACCGTCATTTTTTCAAAACTTTATCGGTATAGCTAATCTGGCAGTTGGTGGAACGGGAATATTAATCGTAGTATCGGTAGTTTTGGAAATAACACGTGATCTTGAATCCCAGCTTGTTATGAAGCGTTATGACGCATTCCTAAGGTAAATAGTCCGAATCGTAAAATGAATATTGTAATTCTGGGAGCTCCGGCATCAGGTAAAGGCACTCAAGCTGAGCTCGTAGCAAAAGCGTTTAATTTGTATCATCTGCAAACAGGGGCTATAGCCCGAAAATTAGCAGAACACGATGCAAGAATTTCCGAAATAATTAATTCCGGGAAGCTGATGCCCGAGGAAGAAATGTCATTGTATGTAATTGATAACTTGAAAGATGCGAAACCTGAGCTGACGAATATACTTTTTGAAGGGTTTCCGCGCTTCATATCACAATATGAAGCTTTAGAAAAATACCTGACAAATAAAGGTGACGATATCGATGCCGTATTTTCTCTCGATATCGGAAAAAGTCTTGCGATAAAGCGAATATCGGCTCGAAGAATCTGCGAAAAATGTGAGGAAGTGTTTAATCTTTACACTAATCCCCCGAAGCAAACGGGAATTTGCGATAAATGCGGCGGTAAATTGGTTCAAAGGGAGGATGATAAGCCTGCGGCTATTGAAACAAGGTTTGACCAGTATGAAGAAAATACTAAGGAATTAATTGACTACTTGGATAAAAAGGGTAAATTGATACGGATTGACGGATCAAAACCAATCGATCAGGTTTTTTCCGATATTCAGGATAAATTGAAAGAATTGAAAAATGAAAATACCTCTAAAAAATAAAGACGAGCAAAAAGCCATAATCGAAGGCGGAAAACATTTAAGTTATATTAAAAAATCCCTTGAAAGAGCGGTATCGGTGGGAGTTAGTTCCTGGGATCTTGAAGTACTCGCAAACAGGCTGATAGATGAAAGCGGCGGTAGGGCATCATTCAAGCTGGTACCCGGCTACAGTTGGGCAACATGCGTGAACGTCAATGAGGGAATAGTCCACGGAATTCCGAAAGAAGATGTGATTTTTGCCAAAGGTGACGTAGTGAGCGTCGATGTCGGACTTTTTTACAAAGGATTTAATACCGACACTTCAACGACTGTTGGTTTGGATGTTAACGTCCAAACAAAGAAATTTTTGGAATCAGGCAAGGTGGCGCTTTCTAAAGCAATTTCTGAGGCGAAGAGCGGAAATAGAATTTACGACATCTCGAAAGCGATAGAAAAAACAATAATGGGAGATGGATATAAACCGGTAATAAAATTAGTCGGGCATGGGGTTGGACGCGACCTTCATGAAGATCCCCAAATCCCCGGTGTAGTTATAGGCAGGTATGAAGATAGCCCTCTGATTGTGCCTGGAATGGTATTGGCAATTGAGGTTATTTACGCCTTGGGAGATTCTGAAATCAAATACAATAAGGATCGGTGGACAATTGAGACTGCTGATGGTAAAATATCAGCGCTTTACGAAGAGACTGTTGTAGTAACTAATAACGGTACAATTGTAGTTACAGATCAGTAAAAAAGCTTGGGTTTGGTAAAAAAACCAGATGATTTGAAGCTGGTTTTTGTTTTGTAATAATGGCTAAAGATAATAATTTGGATAAGTTTGTTGGAGTTGTGACAGAGGCACTTCCGAACACCATGTTTCGTGTTGAACTTGAAGACGGAAGAGTAATTTTGGCAACTCTGACCGGGAAAATGCGAAAAAATTACGTACGGATTTTTCCGGGTGATAGGGTTCGTGTAGAAATGACTAAGTACGATACTGTACGGGGAAGAATCTTTTACAAAATATAACGCTTTTTTGATGTCGGCCTACCCAATAAACAACCGATATTGCGATTTGAATACCAGGCAAGTTGATAGAAACTTATATGAAAGTGAATTCATCAATCAGAAAAAGATGTAAAGACTGCAAGATTGTGAGACGCAAAGGCGTATTGTATGTGATTTGCAAGAATCCCAGGCACAAACAAAGGCAGGGATAAAATAGAGTCGAAGAGCAGGAGAGTGAAAGAGTAATAAATACTCACGCTCTTATACTCTTCTACTCTTTTACTTTAATTTTTATGGCAAGATTAGCAGGAATTGAATTACAGGATAAAGATCGAGTTTTATATGCATTAACTCAAATAAAGGGTATCGGCATGCCGTTGGCAAATAAAATAATGAAATCAGTGAAAATGAATCAAGCAAAAAGAGTCAAGGACTTGTCGGGGGACGAACTCAATCAAATAGCAGGGGAGCTTGAAAATTATAAGATCGAAGGCGATTTGATACGCTCGGTTAGATCCGATATCACTAGACTTCAGCAAACGGGGACTTTTCGGGGAATGAGACATTCAAGGAATTTACCGGCAAGAGGCCAAAGAACAAGACACAATGCAAGAAGCAAGAGGGGAAAACGAAAGACTGTGGGAGCTTTCAAGAAAGAAATGCTGGCCAAAACACAAAAAGATACTAGTTCAGAATAAATATGAAAAAACCAGTTAAAAAAACGAAAAAAGCTGAGGTGGAAAAAGGGAGAGTATATGTTTCAGCCTCGTTTAATAATACTATAGTTACGATTACGGATCTTGGCGGCAACGTTATTTGCTGGGGTTCTTCAGGAAACTCAGGTTTCAAGGGTACAAGAAGATCTACCCCCTTTGCGGCAACCAGCGCTGTTGAGAAAGTTATCGGAATCGCAAAAGCTGAAAATGGTCTTCGCGAGGTTGAAATTTATGTAAAAGGTCCGGGTGCTGGAAGAGATGCTGCTTTACGGGCAATCCGAGCAGCGGGTATAAAAATTTCGCAAATAGCAGATGTTACGCCAATTCCGCACAACGGTCCGAGACCGAAAAAGAAAAGAAGGAACTAAATTAATATGGCAAAATATAACGGACCTAAAGACAGATTATCAAGAAGAGAGGGCTATGATATTTTCGGTAAAGGTGCAAAACTGACGCGTCTTAATGTTCTTCCGGGGATGCATGGCGCCCAAGGATCAAGAACAAAATCAGAATACTCAAAACAGCTTCGGGAAAAACAAAAAGTTAAACGGATATATGGTGTGTTGGAGAGGCAGTTTAAAAATTATGCTGATTCTGCAATGAGCTATAAAGGAAATACAGGTGAAAGACTTTTATCTATCTTGGAAAGACGACTTGATAATGTGATCTACAGGCTTGGTTTTGCACCCAGCCGACCGGCAGCCAGACAATTGGTGTCCCACAGACATGTGCTTATAGATGGAAAGAAAGTTAATATCCCGTCCTATATAGTTAAAAAAGGAGAGACAATTACACTTTCAGCAATAGCAGTTGAGATACCGGTTATCAAAAAACTTCTTGGAGTGAAAGATTTTAAGACCCCTTCCTGGCTTCAAAGGAAAGCAGCAGCCGGGAAAATTTTGAAAGATCCTGTAAGAGATGATATCATCGAACCTGTTTCTGAACAGGATGTTGTGGAATATTATTCCCGTTAATTAAATTTTTAAAGGAGGTGAGATAGTGAACGATACATTATTTGAAACTAAAGAAGAAAGCCATAAAGATAATTATTCAAAGTTTATAATCAGCCCTTTGACCCAGGGATATGGAATTACGCTTGGAAATTCATTACGAAGAGTTCTTTTAACCAGTTTGTCGGGAGCCGCTTTTACGCAGGTTAAAATCTCTTCCGTAAAACATCAGTTTTCGACCCTAAAAGGAATGAAAGAGGATGTCGTTGAGTTTGTACTCAATCTTAAGAAAGTCCGAATGTATTATGATGGCGATAAAACCATCAAAGCATCTCTCGAGGTTAAAGGACCGGGCGATATTAAAGCAAAGAGTATAAAAGTTGATTCTTCGGTAAAGATTGCAAATCCGGAATTGGTCATTGCCCATTTAAGTAAATCCGGAACCTTAAGTGCTAAACTCGAAATTCAATCGGGTGTCGGATATTCTCCGGCGGAAGATCGAAAAACCGATGAAATCGGGGTTATTCCTTTAGATGCATCATTCTCTCCCGTTGTCAGAGTCAACTATAAAGTTGAGGAAACACGCGTCGGAAGATTAACCAACTATGACAAGCTTATCCTTGAGATTTGGACAGACGGAACAATTACACCCAAAGATGCGGTCATGAAAGCTTCTAATATTTTGGTGTCATACCTGATGCAAATTGTTTCACCCAAAAAGGTAGCCAAGAAAGAAGAGGAAAATGTAAGTGATGATTTGGGACCGGTGGGGAAGCTTTCGGTTGAGGAAATCAATCTTCCTACAAGAGTTGCAAATGCATTAATAAAGGCCGGTTATGATACGGTTGAAGACTTGGTCCAGGCAAAAAGAGACGACCTGGTGAAGGTTAGAAATCTGGGAGAAAAGTCTGTCAAAATTATTGATGCCGCTCTTGGAGAAAAAGGCTTGAGCTTTAGTTGAATTAATTTTTTATAAATTAATATCGTTTACTGTTTCCAATGAGAAGCTTTCAAAGCCGTGGAGGTTTTGAGTCAGTAATTGACTGAGTTGAGCATTTTATACGCATTTCAAGAATACCCCATCTGGAGGCGATAGCCGGATGATGGGGATGAATTGAATTAAGAATGTAACCTCGTTTAGACGGATCCGAAAGGATACCCCGCCTGAAAGTGATAGCGAGAGGGCGGGGAGGTTTCATTCAACCCGGGATTTTGATAGAGCTTTTTTGTAGCAAATTATGAAAAAGAAAGTATTCGGCAGACATTTTTCAAGATCGTCATCGTCAAGAAGGGGTCTTTTCAGATCTCTGGTTAGGGCTGTTGTTATAAACGGTGCGATAAAAACCACACCGGCAAAGGCAAAAGCAGTAATGCCTTTTTTTGATAAATTGATGACGGAAGCCAAAAAGGCAACGGTCGCATCAAGAAGAAATGTGCTTGCAAAATTGGGAAATGACAAAC
The DNA here is from genome assembly GCA_035291665.1 of Patescibacteria group bacterium. Taxonomy (GTDB): domain Bacteria; phylum Patescibacteriota; class Microgenomatia; order UBA8517; family UBA8517; genus DATDRP01. The sequence goes on from DATDRP010000006.1 coordinate 135,027, forward strand.
TTATTACAGGGAAAATATTTGATTTAGCCTTAATTTTTAAAGAGCAAAGAGGCGGATATTTGAAAATAACCCCCCTACCGGCAAGAGTTGGCGACAACGCTTTGATGATGAGGTTGGAGTTAACCAAGAAGATTGAACCGGTTGTTGTCAAAAAGCCGGAAAAAAAAGCCGGGAATAAGGCAGCAGAGTCAAAAGCGGAGAGTAAAAAATCATTAGGTGAGAAAGTAAAAAGTGTTATTTCACGAAGGAAAAATAATTAAATTATGATAAAAACTTATCAACCAAAAAGGTCAGAGGTTTTGCGGAAATGGGTATTGATTGATGCGAAAGGCCAGATCTTGGGTAGATGCGCAAGCAGAATCGCAACAATCCTTATTGGCAAACACAAGGTAGGTTACTCACAGCATATGGATAGCGGTGATTATGTAGTTGTTGTTAATTCTGAAAAAATTAAGGTAACAGGCAAAAAAGAAAAGCAGAAGATTTACAGAAGCCATTCCGGTTACCCCGGGGGACTGAAAGAAGTAAGTTTTGCAAGAATGGTTGAAAAAGATCCCCGCAAGATATTAAAAATAGCCGTTTCGGGTATGCTTCCCGGAAATAGGTTAAAAGATAAAAGAATGAATAGGTTGAAATTATTTGTCGGTGACAAACACCCTTATGCATCAAAAACAATAACTTTGTAAAATATGGCAAAACTAAAAAAGAAAAATTTTATTTATGCAGTCGGACGGAGAAAGACCGCCTCGGCTCGAATCAGATTGTTCAAAGGCAAAGGCGAAACAACAGTTAACGGAATGCCGATCGAAAAGTATTTTGTCGGACGTGAATTAAAACACATTTGGGAAAGACCGTTTTTGGTTACTGAAACTTCTGAAAAATATTATGCAACAATAAAAGTTTATGGTGGGGGAAAGATTGGTCAAGCCGAAGCGTCAGCTCATGGAGTTTCAAGAGCTTTAAGCGAGGCAAATAAAGACATCTTCAAACCTCTTTTGAGAAAAGCGGGACTTTTAACTAGAGATGATCGTATCAGGGAAAGAAGAAAAGTCGGAATGGGCGGTAAAGCAAGACGCAAAAAACAAAGCCCGAAGCGATGATATTTACAACTTATCCCCAATATCACTACCAGTTTTTTACCTGTCCCTTTCGAGTATAAAATTCATTAATGTTTCAAGATTGTTTCTGTAGGGTTGAACATTAAGAAAATCCAAATCTTTTTTCAAAATTTGTTCGGCCTTGATTTTATAGACAATTGCCTTTTTCCTGGCGTAATCAATACTTTTATACTCGTTCATTTTTTGCAGGACGAACTTGACTTCCCGGGAAGTTTTTTCACTTCTTGGTTTATTGATAATTTTTTCTATCTTTTTTCTGTCAGAAGTACTGGCGTTTCGCATGAGATGTCCGAGAATTAATGTTCGTTTGCTTTCATAAATATCATTTCCGATTTGCTTCTTTAGTCCTGCAAAATCGCTGGTAACATCCAAAATATCATCAACCAGTTGGAAGCACCTTCCCAGATTCTTTCCGAATTTAGTGAGAAGTTTAAGTTGACTATTTTTTCCCCCCGCAAGGATTGCACCGAGCCGTATCGGACCGGCTACCGTATAATAAGATGTTTTTCCGTCGGCAATAAAATACCAATCTTCATCGCTTAAACGAGTTTTGTTTTCTTCGATAAATGACAGTTCAACCGATTGCCCCAGTGTTGTTCTTGCCAAAATATCATCAAATTCCTGCATTATTTTAATGGCTTTATCTTTCGACAATAATTCAAAATTATCTAAAAGTGCTGCCCACATGGAGTTAATAACCGAATCTCCTGCATTGACTGCAAGCGGAGGCGAGTATTTTATGTGCAGCGCCTTATCTCCCCTTCTTTCGGGGGAATTATCCTCAAAATCATCGTGTACCAATATCCAATCTTCAGATAGCTGCATTGCAGCGGCGGTTGATATACCCAAGTTTATTTTTCCGCCCATAGCCTGGTATGTTAATAAAAGAACTGTTGCGCGTAAATATTTTCCCATTCGTTTTGAATAATCATTTGTGATTTCCAAATGATGATCTAAATATTTTTTATATTTTGGCGGCACTGAAAATTCTTTTGGTAATTTGGGGAAAGTAAGATATGTCAGCACTTTTGGGTATACCAGATTTTTGTAATAGTTCAGAATCTGGAAGGCTTTTTCATATTTATCATCCATAAAGCATATTATAACAGTAAAGCTGAGGATAAGAGTTACTATAAGTCTAAAAAATCTATTTCTAGCGACTTTTTTAAAACCACTTTGTTAAAACTAGATGGGGGGTGTTATCTAGAATATAAACTCTAATAATTTTGAGTGTGTTTGAAATTAGGTTTGGAGGTTTCTATGGTATAATTTCATCACGTCTATGGTTAAAAACACACCCCTTCCCAAAGGTACGATTATTCCCGACCACATTGCTGTTGTTCTTGATGGAAACGGCCGTTGGGCAAGATCCAGAAATCTTCCGGTTACGAAAGGACATGAATATGGAGCAAAAGCTTTGAAAAGTGTCATGGATGCAGCCCGGAATTGGGGAGTTCACACATTGACAATCTGGGGTTGGTCGACGGAAAACTGGAAAAGACCACCCGCTGAAAAGCGAAAGATTTTTTCCCTTATCAAACACACTCTTTTGAATGAACTAAAAACTGCCAAGCGGGAAGGCATCAGATTTCACCATATAGGAAGACGCGACCGACTTCCTAATGATCTTTTGGAATGCATTAAAAAAGTTGAGAACGAGACTTCGAAGAATACGAAATATATTCTTAATGTTGCACTCGACTACGGAGGAAGGGATGAAATCTTACGGGCAGTCAAAAAAATTGTAACAGATGAAATTCCTGTTGAAAAAATTGACGAGGAACTTTTTTCAACATATCTGGATACTGCAGATCAGCCATATCCTTATCCTGATTTATTTATCAGAACTTCAGGTGAACAAAGAACCAGCGGATTTCTGCCGTGGCAATCTGTATATGCTGAGTTTTACTTTGAACCCGACCATCTTCCGGATATGACTCCGGAAAAACTCAAGACGGCAATACTGGATTACTCAAGAAGAAGACGCCGTTTCGGTGCGAAAGACAAAGTAAAGCATTTCAAATTTAAGCCAGCCGTAACTGCAAATCTGGAAGTAAATTGGTGGAGGCTCAGGAAAATTCCTTACGGAACAAGATTTCGTGATTACGTTATAGCCCATCTTCAGGAACAGTATGGTTTGTCAAAGAAACTGGCAGTGAAAGCAGCAAGTATGATGATCGAAGCAGTTTTGAACGGGGACAAGTCAAAGTGGCAAAAATCTCTTCAAAATCTGAAAAAGTTTTACAGATTGATCAAAGACGAGCTTAAAATGGCATTTGAACCTTCACTGGCCGCATCACTGGAGTTGAAGCTTTGGCAGGGAGGAGACAAAGCTGATGATATTCAAAGTGCCGGTGAAATTGAAGATTTAGCCAAAAACTACTACTCTGAGGTTTACCGAATTTCGAAATTTCAGGCAACAAAAATTGCCCACCTGCGGATGCTCGCAACAATCGAACGGAATAGAGCAGAAGCAGAAGCGGGAGGAGGAGACCTCCATTGGGTGAAGGCTTATGAATATCTCAACAAATACTACTCAGCTTTAAAAGACAGGATCGCCTAATTGGATAAAAGTGCAGAAAATCCGATTAGGAAGATTAGTAAGGCAATATTAACGATTGAAATTTTCTTATATGAGTCTTTTTTTGTTTTGAAGAAAAACCATAACGTTAAATTCAGAGATATGAAAGGCATAAGAAGAAGGATCAAAAGATATATTTGGGGAGGGAGTTTTGAAAACCAGATGGCTGAGACAGTTTGCCAAAAATAGGTAACTACCGATAATACCCAAATAAGTAAAGCCGGTAAAGTAAGAAGAAGGGTAAACGAAGTTATTTTGTTTTTGTTTATCCAGGAGAAAAGTTTACGAAATTTGTCAATCATATGCGATATATAAAGCCTACTGGATTTATATAAAATTATTCCCGGTTTATTTCAATAAGTGTCGGGGTGCTGGGAATTGAACCCAGTCCGGACGCACCCCATGCGCCCATTCTACCGGTAAACTACACCCCGATTATTAATTCCTTTATTATTTCTCTTCCGATCCCGCTTTTTAGATATTTCTCGAATTTTCTTGCATTGATACGATTGTAAAAAATTTCGATATGTATAATTTTAAAAGGTACTCTTGATTTTGTTGATTTTGTTTTACCATTATTATGTTCATCTAGCCGTTTGAACGGATTATTGCTGATACCGATATATAAGTAATTATCCTTAAGACTTCTTAGTACATAGCAGTAGTACATTATTACTGTCTGATAATATATCTCATCTTGCGCCCATCCTGCCTGCCGGCAGGCAGGTCTACCGGTAAACTACACCCCGTGAAGCCGATTTTACCATATATTGCGGGAAGTTAGAATTAAAGCAGTTAATGCTACCGCAGTAATAACTTGCCAAAAAACTTGATTTACAAAATAGACAGAATCGTTTTTTAACAACCTGAAATGGATAAATTTTTCCGGTTTATTTTTTTTATTTGTTGCAAACTGTTCATTGATCCAATAAATTGCTTCTCCCAGGCTTCGGATAAGCCAAAACGAGATAAAGGCAATCTTTACAACAAAAACGTTTTTTGTTATTAAGAACCAAAAAGTTACAAAAATCCAAAAAGGGGTAATCAGAAGCGCATCTCCCCAGACAAAAATACCCAAAGGAAATAAGAGTCGTGTTTCTGAATATGCCCGGCTCCGAAGGCATTCGCGTATAGAAAAAGCGGTTACAAATATTAATATTATTATAATTCCGGACAGAATTATGTTTACCATTTAGAATATATTATACAAATTGGAATGATGAATCGAACGCCGTTATAAAATAGTAATTTCGAGGCTATTTTATACATAATTCATCGTCTACATCAAAACAGGGAATCTGTAAGAAAAGTTAAATTATGCTAATATCAATTATATTCAGATATTTCTATGGAATCATTATTAGCTCAGGTTCAAAATCCCATTTTACGAAACGAACTGCAACCACTTACTAATTGGGAGTATTTTAATGCAATTGCACCGAGTTGGTTATCTTTGGGATTTTTGGTTGCTGCACTTGTTTTTATATTCATTTTTATCATAGGCTCCTTTGAGTGGATTACTTCAGGATCAGACAAAGGGAAGCTGGAGAGTGCGCGGGGAAAGATATCAAACTCAATTGTCGGACTTTTGGTACTCCTTCTAATATGGCTTATTATTCAGTTTGTAAATTTTATTCTTGGTATCAATATCGGACTTATTGGCGGATTACGAACGGGAACCAGTTCGACCGGAGGTCCTCCTCCTACCACAATTGCAGGTGGTCCAACCTCCCCTCCGACATCAACCTGTGTTTGCAGCGCCGGCGCAGTAACTTCAAGCAATTGCGGTACCGGCACAGCCACTTGTACAGGAGTTAATACATGCGTCTGTATGGCTCCGACGTCGGCATTTCCTACGACAACCTCTGCTCCTCCCGTCTGTCTTATTACCTCTTCTGTTTCATCATGCGGAGGCGGCGGCTGCGCTCCGACTGAAGTATTTATTTCTACTGAATATTCCCCGCAGCCGGAGTGTTGTACGAGTCAGGGGTTATGCAACAATTCCGGATGTCAAACCAATTCGTCTTGTACGGTGGTCACTGCTGCTTGCGGAAACGGTGCAGTAGAATCGGGGGAAATCTGCGACGACGGAAATACAAATTCAGGGGACGGATGCGCTTCGGATTGTCTTCGAAGCTGTACCGATTCTGACGGAGGCGTTGATACATTTGTTGCCGGCAATATTATTGAAGTAAATGCTGCGGGAACTCTTGGTCGTACGGATTCTTGTCAAACCGGATCAAGTTTGACCGAATACTACTGTGATGCAAATGACTATCTCGCATCGAATACTGTAAATTGTGTAAATGGCTGCAGCAATGGCGTGTGTTTAAGTTCACCCGGTATAACCCCAACATCTATTCCTCCGGTACCCACCAGTATTATTCCGACAAATACTCCAATCCCAACATCAACTCCGATTCCGGTACAATCTTTCTGTACGGATAGTGATTTTGGGCCGAATTATTTTGTATTCGGTTATGTATCTGAAAACACATCTAACCCGCCGACTGTAAACAACTGGTTCGATGTCTGTGCATCTTCAACGATGGTAACTGAAAGACAATGTAATGGTGATACTTACTATTTTTCCGATATAAATTGTCCTTCAACGGGTGCCACCGTTTGTCAGAATGGCGAGTGTTGTGTTCCACCTGCTTCGGCATGCTCCGTTGACGCTGACTGTTGTGCGGGAAATATTTGTCAGGCTGGAGTTTGCCGGAATCCCTCAAATATTATCTTAAATTCGGCATCCGGAATTAGCTGTATTGACGCATGCTGGAATGCGGGATACAGAACATCTCCATTTGTTTCAAGTGTCGGAACAGATCCGTTGGGAAGCAACGGCATGATGTGGTCAAGAGGTTTTTCAGGTACATGTTCGCAAGTAGGAATTCCCGTAAACAGGGTAATGGATGCTGAAGCGGGAGTATGTGACGATACGGAAGGAAATCCCTCAGTGAGTTACCAAACCCAATGGACCAAATGTAGATGTATATAGTTTAGGAAATTATTATGGATTTTGAGGATTTTGACGTCAGTAAAAAACTTCCCCATATCAGAGCAAAAAATTGGCAGGTTATATTCTGGGGTGGAATAGTCGTCGGTCTGATTGCTCTTAATATATTCGTTATTTTATACGGAAGATCAAAAAGAGCTAGTCAGCAAGTTTATTCCCCAACCCAAGAAGGTTCTGAGACCCGAGGAAATAATATTGTTACCGGGATTCAGGTTGATGCGGCGGAACCGGAGCAGGTTGTAACCGGTTTTTTAGCTGCACTCAATTCAACGGACGTCTTACAGGGAAAGGAGTTTATATCGCGAAAAACCAACCCCGACGCATTGCTCTTCTTTATTGTTGATGAATCGAAATATAGAAATTTTACTTATTATATTTTGGGTGCAAAAGTCGACAGAGACAAAACCGTAGCGGAAGTTAGTGCCGAAATTACTTTGGGAAGCCTTAAAGAATTTCATACATTTACGCTCTTTTTGGAAGACTCTTATTGGAAGATTGTTGACGACAAAATAATAAGTGGTAAATGAAGTTGCCGAACAAGAAAAGTAAATTGAAAAGGTTATGGCATCCTGAAACCATAATCGAAAAAAAGATATAAAAACATCAAATATTTGAATATTGATCTTCATCCTTTAGTATGATATTAAGAGATAGTTATGGCTCGTAAGAAAAAGGGTGAATCATCAAAACTACAAGCTTCAAAATTAACTGACGTTAAATCCGAAGGAACATCGCAGCGTCTCCAGGCAATCCGTCTTGCAATGGATCAAATTGAAAAACAATACGGAAAAGGCTCGATTATGAGACTTGGCGATAAAGGAGGGGAAAGATTTAAAGTTGAGGTTATTCCGACCGGTTCAATTGCTCTTGATTTGGCACTTGGTGTCGGGGGGCTTCCAAGAGGGCGTATTGTTGAGATATACGGCCCTGAAGCATCGGGAAAAACAACTTTGGCTCTTCATGTTATTGCGGAAGCGCAAAAGAGGGGTGGTCAGTGCGCCTTTGTTGATGCCGAACACGCACTTGATCCTGAACGGGCGGACATAATAGGAGTGAACCTTGACGATCTTTTGATGTCGCAGCCGGATACGGGCGAGCAAGCTTTGGAAATAACGGAAACTCTCATCCGCTCGGGGGCATTGGATGTAATCGTTGTTGATTCGGTTGCGGCGCTTGTTCCAAGAGCTGAGTTGGAAGGAGAAATGGGAGATGCCGTAATGGGACTGCAAGCCCGGCTTATGAGTCAGGCTCTTCGTAAATTAACTGGTGCAATTTCAAAAAGCCGGACGATTCTTATCTTTACAAACCAGCTCAGACAAAAAATTGGTATCATGTTCGGAAATCCCGAAACTACACCCGGGGGTCTAGCTTTGAAATTCTATGCGTCGGTAAGATTGGATGTAAGAAGAATCGAAATTTTAAAAGATGGGGATTTGGTAATCGGATCACGTCATCGGGCGCGTGTAGTCAAAAATAAAGTAGCCCCGCCTCTTCGGGTTGCGGAGTTTGATATTATGAATGACGAAGGAATCAGTAAATCCGGCGGACTTTTGGACGTTGCGGTAGAACTAGGGATTCTTGAGAAAAAAGGATCATTCTTTAATTATGATGGAAATGTTCTTGCGCAAGGACGCGAAGGGGCTAAACTACTTTTTAAAGAGGATCTGAAGCTTGCTGACGATATTGAAAGGAAAATCCGTGAAGCAGTAATTTCCGGTAAAAAACTCCCCAAGGAAATAGGAGAAGTGAAAGAGTAAGTATTTTATCCTTCACCTTAAAAAAACCACGTTTGGAAGCTTAAGAAATCACAACCTTTGGGGAGTAGAGGACGTCATTCCGACTTTTTTACACCTTTTCTGCTGATTTTATTAGTCGAGAATGTAATTTTATATTCAGGGAGTTGTTCTTTCCGGCTTTTGAATCCGGCCGGTCTTGGAAAGATGGCTGAGTGTATTTTTTGCTCTCCGAAACACTTTTGTACGGCTTTCATAAGTATTGTCTTATATTTATTCACATCTACCCAAGTTTCGTTTTCGATTATGACCACAGCGTACCCGGCTCCATCTCCTTTCATCGTTTGAAAAATTTGTTCTGCCCGTAATTCATCAGCGGATTTTTTTAGACCACTAATGATTCCGATCTCTTCATCAGTAGCGGTTCTAATTTCCTTAAAAGGTGACATTGTGCGCGTATAATATCTTGTAAAAGACTCATATGTCAAGAAAGATTACAAAGATAATTCCGCAGCGTAATAAAAGAAGATTAAATATATATTTGGATGGTAAGTTTGGATTTGGATTCGATTTGGAAAACTACATTAAGTCAAAAATATATGTAGGAACAGAATTATCAGAAGGTGAAATTTCAGAATTGAAAAAAGGCGACGACTATAAAAAATATTCAGATAACCTACTGCGATTTGCGACCTTAAGACCAAGATCAAAACAAGAAATAAATTTTTGGTTTGTCAGAAAGAAAGTTAATCCACTTCATCAGAATGAACTGCTGAAAAAATTAGAAAAACTTGATCTTGTGAACGACGAAAACTTTGCAAAATGGTGGGTAGACCAAAGACTCCAGTTTAAGTCTAAGTCAAAGAGGGAACTTGTTCAGGAATTAAGGAATAAAGGAATTGAGGGAAAAGTCATAGAACAGGTTTTATCGGAAAGTGATTTGGATGAATTTAAGTCGGTTAAAAGATTGGTAGAAAAGAATAGCTATAGATGGTCTTTGCTGCCAAAGAAGGAGGCCAGGCAAAAAATGCAAATATTTCTGGCGAGAAAAGGGTTTGGCTGGGATGTTATCAAAAAAACTGTAAAGGAATTGGAAGATTGACGCCTGGTGAAATACGGGTTAAAATACTTAACAGGAATAGGATTATGCAAAAAGAATTAGAAATTAAATTCTTCGAAAGCCTTATTTAATTATTTAATAAGGTTGATGGTCTTATTCCCCATGATTATTTCATTCAATTGAACTATGGTAAAAAATAATGATTTTAAGAAAAAAGAAGAGGAGCTGAAAGAGAAATTGTCCAAAGCTTCAAAGTTGAGCGTTGACCAAGCAAAGAAAATGCTGCTTGAAGAAGTTCAGAAAGACCTCGCCGAAGAAATTGCAAAAAAAGTTCGCACTGCTGAAGAAAGAATAAAACTTGACGCAAATGAGAAAGCCAGAGAAATTCTCGTCGATGCCATGAAGCACGGTGCTACTCAATATACCGCTGAATACACAGTATCGATGGTTACTGTTCCGAATGAAGATGTCAAAGGCAGGATAATCGGTGCTCAAGGAAGAAATATACGTTCTTTTGAAAAGGAAACAGGAGTTGAGATTGAGATTGATGAAACTAATGATATTAGGCTTTCTTCATTTGATTCGATAAGAAGAGAGATCGCCCGACGGGCACTCGAAATTCTTATAAAAGACGCCCGCATACAACCCACAAGAATTGAAGAAGTAGTCAGGGAGACAAAGACGCAAATGGAAGTGATTCTTCTTGAAGAAGGTAAGAAAATTGCTGAAGAATGCGGTGTGTACAATCTCTCACTGGATTTGATCAAACTGATCGGGCGTTACAGATTCAGAACCTCATACGGTCAAAATCTCGGAATCCATACAATAGAAGAAACAAAAATCGGGGTTGCAGTTGCCCAGGAGCTCGGTGCTAATGTGGATATTGTACGTTTGGGATGTTTACTCCACGATATCGGTAAAGTTGTAACCGACGAAGAAGGAACTCATGTTCAGGCCGGTGTTGCGGCACTAAAGAAATACGGCCTTCCGAAAGAAGTAATCGCAACGGTTGCCGAACATCATGAAGATAAACCTTTTTCATCAACAGAATCGGTAATTGTTTGGATTGCAGATGCCGTATCCGGATCGCGTCCGGGAGCAAGGTACGAACCGCACGAAGACTATGTTCAGAGAATGGATAAAATTGAAGACCTGGCAACCGGATTTGAGGGTGTTGATGTTGCATACGCTTTTCAGGCCGGTAGGGATGTTCGCGTAATTGTCAAACCTGATGAAATTGACGATGACAAGCTGGTTGTCCTTGCCCATGATATTGCGAAAAAACTTGAAAATGAGGCAGAATATGTCGGGCAGATAAAAGTTACCGTTATCCGGGAAACCAGAGCCACAGAAACCACTTCAGCGAGATAAAATATCAGTACAAAGAGAATAGTGAAAAGAAATAAGCAATAAAAATAGGCAATAAGTTGTGGGATGTGAGTAGTGGGAATTGAGTCTTAAGTATTAAGTTTTAAGTAGTTAGTATTGATATATTCCTAATAACTTAATATCGAGTCTCTTATATCCTGCAATCACTTTTTACCATATCCTTGACATTTTTTATTTAATGTATTATCTTTTTGCTCAAGGTATGACAAAAAAGGATCTTGTTGAAATCGTTGCACGGAAAGCCCACATGACTTCGAAAGCTGCTGAAGAAGCAATTGATGTATTTCTTGATGAAATCGGAAGATCACTTGGTAAAGGTGTAAAAAGAGTTGTGCTATCCGGTTTTGGAGTATTTAGGGTAACTTGGATGCAGGGGAAAACGGTTAAGATCCCAAACTCTGAAAAAACAGTATCAATAAAAAGACACCGGCTTCCACGATTTACTCCGGGCAGCAGGTTTAAAAAACAAGTCCAAAGATAGATAAAAGAGATATTAAGATATTAGGATATTAAGTGACAGGAAGCAGACTTCACTAAATACATTTAATTTTGAAATAAATGAACAGTAAACTTCTGGTGATATGCGGAGCTACCGCAACGGGAAAAACTGAACTCGGATTGAAACTGGCAAAGAAATTTAATGGTGAAATTGTTTCTGCCGATTCGCGGCAGGTGTATAAACATATGGACATTGGTACAGGTAAAGACATACCGGACAACTTCAAGAGACAAAAGTCAGAAATAATATTTAACAATAAATATGTGAATTATTTTACCGATGGCATTATTCGGCTATGGGGTTATGATTTGGCGGACACAAAAGAAGAATTCAGTATTAGTCAATATGAAAAAGTTGGTCGGATGATTGTCAACGACATCTTCAAAAGGAATAAATTACCGATTATTATCGGCGGGTCGGGACTGTACATTAAATCGCTGGTTGATCATATCGATACACTAAACATCCCCCGAAATGAAATATTACGTAAAAAACTTGAACTCATGGAACCTGACGAGCTCTATTTGGTTTTGGAAGAATTAGCGCCGGGTGTAGCAAGTTCTCTGAACAATTCTGACAAAAAAAACAAAAGAAGATTGATACGGAAGATTGAAATTGCAAAAAGTAAATACCCAGTCGAAAAAAAGTTTGAGAATTATAACCCTTTATTTATTGGTCTAAAAGTTGATAAAAATAAATTAAAGAAAAGAATTGAAAAAAGAGTTTCTAAGAGACTTGAAATAGGATTTACCGAAGAGGTAAACAAACTTAAAAAAGCTGGATTAAGTCTTAAGGATCAATCAATGCAAACACCCGGCTATCGGCAAATGCTACTAGGATTAGATATAAAGAGCACTCAGGCTATTTGGGTGAGCGAAGAAATAAAATATTCAAAAAGACAAATGACCTGGTTTTCAAAAGACAAGAGAATAAATTGGTTTAATCCGGTTAATAGGGAAGATTCGGAGAAGCTGGTAAATATGTTAATGAAATGGTATAAAGAAATTGATGTACAAAAAAGTTGAAATTTCCCACAAAACTATTATTTTTACTGTCTTATTTATACTCCTTCTGTGGTTTTTGTATTATATGAGGGATATTTTGTTTCAGGTGTTTGTGGCACTGATTATATCCGCATCGTTTAACCCTTCCGTAACAAGAATTGTACGATTAAAAATTCCAAGGTCGCTGGCTGTAGTTATTGTTTATTTCATTTTCTTAGGAATTATTGGCTTTTCCTTATATATTCTGATCCCTACTTTGATTGATCAAAGTACTAATTTTGTAAAAAATCTACCGGTTTATTTAGCGGGTTTAGGGCTGCCGGATGTCGTGCGTGATCGAATTCTTTCGGAACTTCTCTTACAGGTAGGTACTATTCCCAGCCAGATAGCAAAAGCAGTCGTTTCTATTTTTTCGAATGTTCTGAACTTTGTCGCAGTTTTAATATTCTCTTTTTATTTTCTGGTTTATCGAAACAAATTAATTAGCAATCTGAGGGAATTTGAGGGGCTGAAAAACAAAAAGAATATTATCTACGCGATAGAAAACATTGAACACAAAATTGGAAATTGGGCAAGGGGAGAGCTTGCGTTGATGTTTATTGTCGGAACTGCCACTTATATCGGACTTTTAATGATGTCAGTCCCATATGCACTTCCATTGGGAATTTTGGCTGGTCTATTTGAAATGGTTCCTCTCATCGGGCCGTTTATCGCCGGAGCTCCGGCAGTTTTAATAGGATTTGGTACCTCTCCTGTAACCGGAGTTGCAGTTGCAGCGTTGGCATTTTTGATTCAACAGGTTGAAAATTATTTCTTGGTACCAAAAATTATGCAGAAATCGGTAGGGCTGAATCCTATTGTCACATTATTAACACTTACTGTCGGTTTCCGACTTTTCGGAATAATAGGGGCACTCATTGCAATTCCGATTGTTTTAACAATACAGGTTATTGTTGTTGAGTATATATCCTTCAAGGATAAGGAATAGGTGTCTTTAAGTATTTATATCCTATATTATTTTACTTCATTTGCTTGGATTTGGTATAATATACATGCTTTGGAGAAGGAGTGATCGCCACGTTCAGTTAACATGAACGTGGAGGAAAGTCCAGGCAGCAGTAAGAAGGGAACGGAGCGTAAGCTCCGACTGGAAGCCAGCTTAGCTGGTGAACAGCTGGTGTCTTTGGTTTGTGAAAATAAACTAAGAACCGAATCTGAATTGACAGATTTGGAGAGTCACAGAGACGATCCTTCGGTTAAACTTGAGGAATTACGACATTAATCAGCAAGTAACTTTGCGATAGATGACTAATCCTTAGGCACATTGAAGGGGTGAAACGCTGATAATCCCACCCGCTGCAACCTCCGACTATCCCACCCTTTTTATTTTTTATAAAGTAAAAAGACAAAGCAGCTTACCTGAAATTTATTAGGAATGATAGAAATATCAATTCAATAAAGGCGGGATGAAGCTTGAGGGCAGTCCTGATTAATTCGGGACAACTCCGATTTAATCGGAGTTAGACAGATGATCACTTAGAAACAGAACCTGGCTTACTATTCTCCAAAGCCTTAAGAAACCCACAAGTATTTGTGGGTTTTTTCATGAATAATGAATAGCAAAGTTTTCACCGAAGGAGGGGTTTTTACTATTCTCCAAAGCCTTAAAAAACCCCGATGGAGTCGGGGTTTTTTAGTTGCAAGGAAGGATGTTAAAATTAAGTTATGAATACATTCTTTTTCATGATTTCAATCCTCTGTTTCATGCATGCTTTGAGAGACTATCTTCAAATGAAGGGAATTAACAACTGGTTTACAGAATTCGGACATATTTGGAAAAAACCGGAATGGGAAAAATATAGTGCAGTATTTTTTTCTATTTTGGGATTGATATTGTTATTTTTCGCAATTAGAAATTAGATCAATTAGTAATTTTTTAGACTCGTTTATGTAATATAATAAAAACATAGCTTTACCTTTATTTAATATATGAGGTAGAAAGTGGTGCCTGCCTATGTTATTGTCGAATGACAAACTTAAGAAGATACTTGTCGGGTCCGGATATATTACGGAACCCGATTTTGATAACGCCGTACAAAGTGCCACTGACCTGGGAAAAGACGTCTCTGACATCCTGATCTTCAGAGGATTAATCAGCGAGGATGCACTGGGTAAACTAATTTCCCAGCACTTCAATATTCCATACGTTGACGTACGGAGAATGTTTATATCAACAGAAATCCTGAAGCTGATTCCTGAGAAGTTGGCCAGGGTGTATCGAATGATTCCTTTTGAACTTACGGGGAAAAAACTTAAGGTTGCAATGGAAAACCCTGAGGATTTTGAGGGTTTGGAATTCGCAAAACGTCAAACTGGTTTTGAGGTTGAACCGTATTTTGCAAGGTCGGAAGATATTTCAAAAGCGCTTGGACAATACAAAAAGAATCTGAAAAGCGACTTTGAGAAAATTATTTCTGAAAACCTGAAAAAAGCCAGTGTCAGCGGTAATTTGGAAAAAGCGGCAGAGGATGTTCCCATTGTTAAAATTTTAAACACAATTTTTGAATATGCTGTTGCTGCTAGGGCTTCCGATATACATATTGAAACACAAACAGATGATGTTGTAGTCAGATTCAGAATAGATGGAGTTTTACGGGACATCATAAAGTTTCAGCGCGGTATTGAAGAAGCAATTATTGCCAGAATCAAGATTCTTTCTAATTTAAAAATTGACGAACATCGTATTCCTCAGGACGGAAGATATAAATTCAATATTGATGACGAAGTGGTCGCACTTCGTATTTCTATAATCCCCGGATTTGTTGGGGAAAACGTTGTCATGAGAATTCTTCGCGAGACCAACCGGCCGTTGAGTTTTGAAGAGCTGGGTATAACCGGAAAAGGCTTGAAAATTCTTAGAGATAATACTTCAAAACCACACGGAATGATTCTTGTCACGGGTCCGACCGGATCCGGAAAAACTACGACTCTCTACTCCGTTTTGAATGTCTTAAATACAATTGAAGTTAAGATCTGTACAATTGAAGATCCGATTGAGTACGGAGTTAACCGAGTAACTCAAATTCAGGTAAATCCAAAAACAGGATTAACTTTTGCCTTAGGCCTTCGGGCTTTAATGAGACACGACCCGGATATTATTATGGTTGGAGAAATCCGCGATCAGGAAACAGCAGAAATAGCAATTCATTCTGCTTTGACGGGACATCTGGTATTATCCACCCTGCACACAAATACGGCATCCGGCGCAGTACCCCGGCTTTTGGACATGGGTGCAGAACCGTATCTTTTGGCTTCAACTCTGAATCTGATCGTGGCGCAAAGACTGGTTCGGAGGATTTGCCAGACATGCATTACAAAATACCAACCCGATCCGGAAATAATAAAGCGCATCGAGAAGGATCTTGGAGCAGACTATATAAAAATAAAATTTTATAAAGGCAAAGGTTGCGATGAGTGTAATAATAAGGGCTATTCAGGACGGGTTGGCATATATGAAATACTACCCGTTACAGAAAAACTACGGGAAGTAATTTCAAAAAAACCATCTTCCGAAATGCTTGAAGATCAGGCATTAAAGGAAGGGATGGTTTCAATGCTTCAGGACGGAGTTGATAAGGTTTCAGCAGGACAAACGACTATTGAAGAAGTCTTTAGAGTAGCAAGCGAAGATTAAAAAAGCTTATGCCCTTATTTACATACAAAGTTAAAAATAAAAAAGGAGAATTAATTGAAGATGTCATTCAAGCTGCGGACAGTAAGGATGTCCAGTCTAACCTTCAAGCTGAAGGTTATCAGATTTTGACCATCAGAAGGTTGGACTCAAAATTAAGCAGCCTCTCAGCAGGTGGAATTTCAATTTCAGAAAAAGCCGCCTTTTGCAGATTTTTGGCAACCATGTTGCGGGCGGGTCTTCCGCTTCCTGAAGCAATCGACATCATAAAAGATGATACGAAAAATCGTAAACTTAAAAAAGTACTTTTTGATATCGCATATGAAATTCGAAAAGGGAAAACCATGTCATCAGTATTGTCAAAGTATAAACGGGATTTTGACCCTGTTTTTCTGACGATGGTTAAGGCAGGAGAAGAATCAGGAACGATTGATAAAAGCTTCGATTATCTCGCCAAACAATTATTAATGACATATGAACTAATTCAAAAAGTGAAAGGTGCGATGATGTACCCGATAGTTATAGTTGCTGCTATGGGGGCAAATTTTGTTGTCATGCTTGTTTTTGTTTTGCCGAAACTTTCCAATGTTTTTCTTCAATTAAATGTTGAATTGCCTCCTGCCACCCGATTTGTGATGGAAACCGGCCAATTCATTGGCGACAATACGGTATTAGTTTTGGGAATTTTAATCGGTTTATTGGTTATAGGTTTTGTTCTTTTTACAGTTCAAAAGACCCGGGATGCTATAACAGACTTTTTCATGCGCCTTCCTGCAATAAAAGATTTAATTATTCAGATTGACGTTGCCAGGTTTTCAAGAACACTTTCAACACTTCTTCGAAGCGGAGTACCGATTATGGTCTGCCTGGAAGTTTGTGCAAATATCATGCGTCAGCCGGCACTCAAGAAACAGGCAAAACTTTTCGGTGAAAAAGTTGCTGAAGGAAAACAGCTTTCTGAAGTAATTGTAGGAGGTAGTAAAGCGTTTCCGTCAACTGTAATTCAAACAATTAAAGCAGGAGAAAAAAGCGGAAGTCTGGAAGATGTTCTGGAGGAAATGGCTGAATTTTATGAGAGGGAAGTCGATTACAATCTGAAGAAATTGACGTCTTTACTGGAACCTCTTTTGATGTTGGTTATCGGGGTAGCGGTGGGTGCGATGGTAATAATTATGATAACACCGATTTATTCTCTGGTCGGCGGGCTTGATAAGTTCTAAACGATTCGGTTCAAAATTCAATACCCCTCCGAATATATATAAAATTTCTCATGAAGGAAGAAAAAGAAATTGATATCAGAAAATTGTTAAGCAATCCGGTTTATATTGTTTTGATTGTAATTGGTTTAATCATAATTATTTTTGTTGTTTATATATTAGTCGGAAGAAATAGGAGTCTTAATGACGCACCGATAAAAGAAGGCCAAATCATGATTCAAAAAGGAGACGAAGTTATCACAATTAATAGCAACGGACTTGTGGAGTATAAATCGAAAGACAAAGTCTATTATGAAACCTGGGATACCTCAAGAATATCTTCATTTTTTACGCTGATTGAAAATAAAGCCCGTGAATCTTTAAAAAATCCGGATCAGAAAAAATGCGTATATAAAATTTATCTTTTCCTTGACGGAAAACTGGTTAATTTCTGTACAGATGACGAAGAAATTGCGGATACAGTTGAGGAAATATCTAACAAATATTCGGAAGAAGATCTTAGCGGTTACTTTCAGGACGGGGAGGGATCTGGTGGAGACGGTGATGAGGATTTTGATGGTACGATTCATTTTCCTACACCAACACCCACAATTTCATTGATCTCACCTGTCCCGACACCGACATCAACTCAATCCTCCGGCGGATCACAAACAAATTATCCGCCAGTGAATGCCGGCTGCGATACATGGAG
Organism: Patescibacteria group bacterium; assembly: GCA_035291665.1. Lineage (GTDB taxonomy): Bacteria > Patescibacteriota > Microgenomatia > UBA8517 > UBA8517 > DATDRP01. The sequence goes on from DATDRP010000006.1 coordinate 153,029, forward strand.
TGTGAGTATTGTCGGGGGAAGAGCTGTAATTTCGAATACCTACTGCACAACCCAGCCAACGGCCACCCCGACGCCCTGACGTTATTGTTCTTACTGGGCTTTTTCTTCAGTCCAGGATATGAATTCGTACTGACCCGAAGTTGGAAAATAAGGTGGAGGATTGTATAAAACATTTGTATCGTAATTGATCTCCCTCTGACGGAATCCGGACTCCGGACCTTCGCCGAAATTCCAATAGGACTTGAAATAAGATATGACTGAACCGTTTAATATTAGTTTTTGTTTAACAGCCTCATCCGTTCCCCCGCACCAATTGAAATAACCGTGACGTATTATTGTTCCCTGTTGTGTTAAAAGTACACCGTCGACCTGAAACTCCTCGGGTACGCTTCTTGTAAAATAAATATCGTTTTGGGATACGATACCGATAACATCGCTGCCGTCGTAGGCGGTATATTTTATGCTATTTGGTATATATATTACTGAACTGCTCGATTTGAGGGGAAAATCAACTGCAGCTACTGTAAGTCTTCCCCTGACCGTTCCTTCAATCCACAAGTCATCTTCAGCAAAAATAATCGGGACATCAACTACATTATAAGTACCCAAGAAGGTTTCGGAGCCAATAATCTGGTAACTTTTCCGGCATCCTCCTATTCCGAATTCACCCAATCCCTGTCCGGGAACTGAATAAGCTTTCGTATAATCCGTAGAAATAACTTTATTAATTCTGACCGTTCCGTCACTCAGAAATAGTAAGTGATAGCCATCCGCGTTTGAATTATCAAGGTATAGTCCGTCGGATTTTGCGAAGTTTCTCATGTTTGAAAAGTCAACCGCAACGCTGTCAAAATCAACAAATGGAACGGGAAATTGCCAAAGTGCCTGGTCCCCGCCGGATCCCCATACACCATCCTTCGGTTCCGGGGGGTGACAGCCGGTCTCAGACCCGCACATGTATTCAAGCTGGGCACTGGAGACTATGGACGTATTTGTTCCATCCATTCTTATACCGTTGTTTGAATGTATTTTTCCGTTGACAACTGATCCTGATCCATACCAAGTACTTCCGTTTGACAAGAAAGAATAGATCGCCATTGAGGGAATTCCGTATTGAGCTTTAATTTTACGTTTTATTTTTGGATATTGATCGCTCCACGCAGTTGATTCGATGGTGACTATGGTTGAACCCTCCTGTGGAGGTGTTATTTCTAGGCTGTAATATCCCATTAAGGTTCCTTGGGGATCTTTGTATTCATGAACAAACGGGCCGTAGGGTACAGGTGTCACAGGAGTTCCCGTGCCATCGGTAAAATCATCAGGATCATGTGCAAGATGCCATTTATAGTAATTTATACCGGCTTCTGAAATATTGAGGGCGCGTTCAGATGCAATTTGCCTGTTTGAGCTGTCGACTTGAACACCCAAAACGAACAACATGCCATAGATTATTATTATGAACGAGGCCGTAATAATAAGAATGGCCGGTGTTGCAAAACCGTTGTGTGTATTTTTTAACATTTTCTGGTTTACATTAAGTATAAAATAATTGCAAACGTATAGGATGCTAGCTAAAGGTTATCTTTTAACATCCTGATGTTTGATATTGATTCAACTTCATAACCATTAGCGGTATCACCGTTTTTGACAAGGAGATAAATTTTTACACTTCTGGTATCAGCAAGTCGATTAGTCATCCCGAGGGGGTTATTGATAATATCTTCCGGCCAATCGGCGTTGTAATAGTAAAAAACGGGAGTTTCGTTATAGATATTTTCGTTAAGCGTAATTACTGTTTCTGTATCCTGGTTATACTGTGCAGGATAACCGGAAGGTTCAATAACACCTTTGTATAAATTGTGTTCATTTAAAAAATAACGGACTTTTTCTGTGCTTCCGTCAAGATCGATATCGGAGTAAAAACCGATACTTTGGTCATCTACGTTGAACAAAGAATATGCTCCGTTGTCGCTGGTTTTTGCAGCCCGAATCTCTTTTATAAAAGTTGAAATAATCAAGTTTGCCTCATCAACGGATTTATAGCTTCTGGTTACCAGTATTTGGTTTTGGGTAAGAATATATTGAAGAGATACCAAACCAATTCCGATAAATGACAGGATTGTTACGGCAATTAAAACCTCGATTAAAGAAATTCCTTTTTGTTTTGTTTTTATAGACATCATTAAATTGGACTTAGGACAATAGTTTCATTTTTATACCCGTAGACATCAACTGTTCCGTTAAAGTTGAAATATCCTGATTTGGTAGCTTCGATTGAATAAATTTTTTTCTGCAGGTCCGAAAAAAAGACTTGACCAAAATCAATATTATCTTCAAGTCCGCTCGAAGCAGTGGCATTGAAAACTGGTGCCGTATTATATAAACGTGCGGAAACTGAGGCGATCTGGTTTTCAGATGGATCTAGAAAAGTGATTAACACACTGTCGCTTGTATGATCTGTGACTGCAAAATTAACAGTATTTACGGTATCCGCAAGAACTTTTATCGGCAGGAACGGGTTAATAGCTTCAATGTCTCCGACGGAAGAATCTATTGTGATATGGTAGTTGTCCCACTCCAAATCCGGTAATTGAAAATGACCGGATGCGTCGGTAGCGAATTGTTCAGTATATTTATAAATCGGTTGATCGCTAGTATCTGTTCCGATAGTTTTTTCTCCCTGTATGGTGAATTCAACATTGCCTAAGGCTCCAAAACCGCTGACTGCGTCATCATGGGAAAATACATCTAATGTGCTGGTTTTATCAATGGAGAAAGAAATTTCTGTTAGCTGTCCCTGGAGTACGGTAAGATTAGGTTTGTTGGGATTTTCAACCTCTGTGGGAGAATAAGTCTGTTCTGAACTGTATCCCGATTTCGAAGTTAAGACTTGATAGCAAGGTGTTGTACAAACTGGAGCACCGGGTAAAATTACCCGACCGTTATCTGCTGTTAAAAGTGTCACATCTATTTGAGGAGTTGTGGTTGTTGCAATAATGTGTACGCTGGCTTGGTTTACAGGCTGAGCGTCGGAGTTTATAACGATGATGGATAAAGTTCCTCCGGTAACTGTTGATTCAATACCCGATGGCGATATGTCAGTAACCAACCTGATCGGGTTTCTTTGAGAGGTGATTTGCCCTTCCCATGAGGCATCAATTGTAATTCTTTTGTAATCAGTTGCCAATAAATCTGCCGGTGCTTGCTGGTCGAACGGATCATCAATATAAAGGATTGTTGTTTTAATATAATAATTTGCACCGTTGATATTTATCGTTTCATTCTGAGGAATATTACCCGGGGGAATTCCTCCGATTGTGCCGATAGAATCATAAGGGAGATTTCTTATCGTCTCCATCTTTTCTTGAGCGAGGTGTTTTGCATTAATACGGGAACTGTTATAGGTACTCACAGAATAAGAAGTTGTAACAAGAGTAAAAAGCGCCTGAGCAAGAATCGAAAATAAGGCTAACGAAATCAAAACACTTATCAAAACAGATCCTCTACTGACAATAGATTTCATGGGCAGGTACATTGATATAAAGTATAGCATTTGGCATAATGGTAGAAAGAAGATGCTCAAAACTATTGTTTTGGACGTTTTGGTTTGGTTAGAAAAAATATAATTAGGTAGTATGGTTATTTTCAAATTTCTTAATATCTTAGTATCTTAATATCTAATGCAAGTCCTGCCATGGTAAGAAGATCATTCGTTTCAATATATTTCTTGAATAGTCAGTTCCAGCTGGTTATTCTTTCCGGATCAAAGAAAAAAGTTCAAAAGTATACAACGATTGATTTACCCGAAGGACTGATTTTGAATCATGAAGTTCAAGATCCGAAACTCCTTGGTGAAATTCTTAAGAAAGTTTGGGCTAAATACAAAATCAAAGAAAAAAGTGTGGGAATAGTCGTTCCGGAGTTTTCCACATTCACAAAAAGCTTTAACCTGCCCGATCTTGCTGAAGACGAACTTGATGAAGCAGTAAGATGGCAATCATTAGACTATATTCCGTTGAATCAAAATGAGATGGTGCTGGATTGGAAGGTAATTAAACGTACGGAAGCTTCTGTTCAGGTGTTGGCAGTTGCAATAAAGGACAATATTCTCAAAGGTTATGTTGATGCAACAGCCCTAGCCGGTCTTTACCCCTTAGTTGTTGAAACACCTTCAATTTCCCTGACGCGTATTAGCGGTGAGAAGGGTGAAAAAATTATTATATTTTTCTCATTCGATGAAGTTATTATTGTCTTGGCTGATGGCCAAAGTATAATTTCGAGTTCGGTGCTGCATTCCTCCGCTTCGGCACAGGACATCGTACGGACCTCCCAGCGGATGACTGCACACTATCAGGATATTTCCATCAAAGAAGTTTATCTTGGAGGTGTAATTTCATCTCAGGAAATTGTTAATCAAGTGGTAACGGGCTTAAACCTCAAAGCGGTAAAAATTGGGATTAAGGAAATTTCATTTAATGACTCGGAACTTCAAAAATATCTGATTCCGATTTCGCTTCAATTCAAAGATCCTGCTGAACCATCAAGTTCAGAAACAATTAACTTATTGCCGGGCGCCGTTGTTTCAAAATATGAAAAGAAAAGATTAAGTGTTCAACTTTGGAGTTTGATGATGATTACGACTGTGATAATAGTCGTAAGTTTTTTAGCACTTCTGGGAAGTTATATGTACATTATTCAGAACCAGTCTTTTTACAACAATAAAAATGAATCCGAAGTTGCAACGTACGGGAAAAACAAAGACGCATTGGAACAGATAAAAACCATCAATTTATCGTCCGATAGGGTTAAAAGTATTTTTAATCTTATGCTGTATCCGCAGGATGTTTTAAACCTTGTAAAGAGTGCTGATCAGGAAGGTATACGTGTGATAAATTATAAAATTGATTTTGAAAAAAGGACAGCGCTCATACAGGGTGTTGCATCAACCAGAGATAATTTGCTGGATTTTAAAACCAGCCTGGAAAAAATGGAAGGAATTTCCGAAGTAAAGCTTCCCCTTTCAAGTTTTGAAAAAGAAACGGATTTAGAATTCAATATTTCGTTTACGTTTTTGCGTCAAAAAAAATAAATTAATATGAATGGAAAAAAGAGTGATGAACAACAATTGAAAGCTAATAACAGCGGTGAACGGGATATGAAGCAGGTTAAAGAGAAAGTTCAAAAACCGAAAAAGACGATAAATTTTCTTTTGGTCTTCCTCTTTATTAACTTGATTATTTTATTGGGCTCTTTATATCTGATTTATGATCTGCCTCGAAAGGCTGAGGTTTTGAAATCCGCAAAAATCGAAGCATTAAAGATTGAAGAAAGCAGCAAGGTGGATTTAACAGGTCTAGAGATAATCCAAAATAAAAAAAACTGGGAAATATTAAAAAGCTATTTCCCGGATGAAGTTGGTGTTATCAAATTTATTACCGATCTGGAAACTTTGAAGAAGAATGAAATTATTAAGGACATGTCATTCGTCAGCCAGGATGCCGTTAGGGATAAAACCGGAGCTTTGGGAATTCCGTTTATAATGGAAATTGAAGGAAGTTGGGACAAAGTAGACGCAGCTTTAAAGGATTTTTATGATTTACCGTATTTGGTGAGAGTGATTAATGTTGACGCAACTGTCCTTGAGGATGGGAGTGTAAACTTTAAATTTGGGGGTTTTATATATGTCTCAGAGAGCCTTGACAAAAATAGATAGTTTTTTCTTTCTGTTCATTGGGGTAATGATAGTATTGGCTATCTTTGTTGTTGTGGCTTTCAAGGAAATATTTTCATCCATTCGAACGAGTTCCGATGTGACCGTTTCACTTTCGGAAAATGAATTGAAAGTTGATAAAAATAAATTACAGGAAGCTGTAAGTTTGATTGAATCTAAGGATGTTGTAGAATTAAAAAAGTAATGAAAAATAAATTTAAAGCCTTTACTTTAATTGAACTTTTGATTGTAATTTCGATTATCGGACTACTGGCAACAACAATGGTCATTGCCATTAACCCTTCAAAACAATTAGCAAAAGCCAGGGATGGACAGAGAGAAGGTGATGTCTATTCAATTTTTTCCTATGTTCAGCAATACAAATCAGAACACAATGGAACATTACCCGATACTGACGGAGATCCGGAAACGAATAATTTTCCCACAAGCTTGACTTGTATTGGATCGTCGGGAGGGTGCTTTAACCTTGCAGGAGCCGGTGACGATGATGAATCAATAGTGCCTGACTATGCAGCAGCGCTCCCAACTGATCCGAAGACAGGAAGTGGAGTAAATACAGGTTATTTGATTATGGTTGATGCTTATGGCCACATTACCGCATCCGCCTCAGGTGAAACAAAGACAATCAGCATAACGAGGTAGAATAATTTTTACGATTAATTACCTCTCTTTCCGAGTTTACCAAACCGGTATGACTTTCATCATATTTACCAAACTACTTCAGGTCAGTGTAATAGTATAAAATAAATTTATATATGCGCTTTGAAATGATTCGTAACTTAAGTATTATTAAATAACCGTGGGAAATTTCTTTAAACGGGTAATGAATGAATTGGTCTATGGAGGCCATCTGCTGTCTTTAGGGGCTTCCGGTATTGTTTGGTCGGTAATACTTCTGAACGGATCGGATGGCGGATTCCCAATAGTAGTTTTAGCATATTTGATTTCACAACTGGTTTATAACATTGACCATTTGAAAGAAGAGAAGATTGTTAGTAGTCAAGGAAACGCCGAGAGGACTTCTTACTTGGAGAAAACAAGAAAAAAACAAGTATTTGCGTTAATGATATATGTCGCTTTATTCATAGCCTTTGGAGTCTTATCTCCTCTTCCGGTTTTTCTTTTATCATCCTCAATAGTTCTGGGAGGGATCCTTTATACATTGAAACTAAAAAAGATGATGAAAGAAATTGTCGGTTTAAAAAATATCTATATATCCTTTTTTTGGGGTGTTTTAAGTTTTTTGGTACCTTTGTATTATTTCCTTAATCCGCTGAACCCGGTTTTTATATCGATTTCATTATTCATTTTTCTTAGATGGATTGTTAATTCAACCTTTTTTGATTTGAAAGATATTGAAAGCGATAAAAAAATTAACATAAAAACCCTACCAGTAGTTTTTGGATTTACAAAAACAATAAATTATTTACATCTCTTTAATATATTTTCCGGATTAGCTCTTATATTATTTGTCTATTTTTCTGTTTTACCGACATATACCATTGTTTTATTATTTTTATGGATATACAGCATGTTTTATCTTGCCAGAGCTAAGTATTTAACTGATAAAGATTTACGCAGTTTGTCTTATATTGTTGTTGATGGTGAATATATTTTATGGCCATTCGCCATATTAATTGGGAAGTACCTGTTTGAATAGTATTTATGAATACAAATATTTTCGTCCAGATTGTACTGGTATCGATTAATGCATTTGGGTTAGTCCTCGCCTGGTGGATTCTTCGTGGCGGAAACTCTAAACAATTGAAATTATGGTTCTCTCTTATGACAATATTTATACTTTTGTGGGCTAATTTTTCTTATTTTGGTTCGACCGCCAGGAGTGTGTCTACTGGACTATTGTTTTACAGATTAAATTGGGCGGCGGTTTCGTTATTTCTACCGTCATTTTTTTATTTTTTTGTAATTTATTTTCTTCTCAAAAGCCACTTGGCTAGTAAAATCGGAATTATAATATTTATTTTATCAATAATATTTTTTATTCTTTCGCTTTTTACAGGATTGATTATTAAAGATGTAGTTCAACAAAGCTGGGGTATGGGGATAGTATTCGGACCCCTTTCTGATTATTTCAATATCTTCTCAGCAATAGTTGCCATAATTGTTATTACCTATAGTGTGCAAAGTTATAAATCATTATCTAAAGAAATGAAAGTGAAACTAAATTATTTTCTGGCTGGTATTTTTGTCTTTATAACTGCAAATTTGGTATTTAATGTTGGCTTACAAGTAATTTTCCAGAGTGTAAGATTTCAAATCTATGGAGATTTTTCTGCGATATTCTTTTTAGTTTTTACAGCCTATGCGATCGTGAAGTATGAACTTTTTGATATAAAAATTATCGCAACTGAAGGTTTAACAGCAGTATTATGGATAGTCTTACTTGCTAAAACGTTTGTATCAGAATCTCCGGTACAACTACTAATAAATATTCTTATATTTCTTTTAACCGTAATTTTCGGAGTGCTTTTAATAAAAAGTGTCACGCGTGAGGTTAAACAAAGACAACTTCTCGAAGAACTCAATAAAAAGTTGAAAGAGCTTGACAAACAGAAAGATGAATTTGTGAGTATGGCGGCTCACGAACTTCGTTCCCCGTTAACCGCCATCAAAGGATATGTTTCGATGATTATGGAAGGCGATACAGGTGATATTCCCGAAAAAGCCAGACAATATCTTGCCGATAGCATGGCGGTTACTGACCGGCTTGTTCGTTTGGTCAATAATATGCTCAATGTTTCAAGAATAGAGGAAGGACGGATTGTTTATCAGATGGAAGAGACCCATCTTATACGTGCCGTTCAGGAGGTTTATTATTCGTATCGGATTGAAGCAGAAAGAAAAGGGATTGAAATTGTAATGAATATACCCAACGGTTTGGATGATGTTGTGTACGTGGACCCCGACAGAATTCGTGAGGTGATCGGGAATATAGTAAGTAATGCTGTAAAGTTTACGGAAAAAGGGAAAATTGAAATTTCAATAGGGAATCCCCGGAAGGGTGTGGTCAGGGTGGATGTTTCCGACACAGGTCCCGGAATTACCGAAGAAGAGCAAAAAAAATTATTTGTAAAGTTTTATCGTGCAGAGTCTACAGCCGGTAAAACTTTCGGTACCGGACTCGGGCTTTATATAACAAAGCTTCTGATTGATAATTTCGGTGGTGTGATCGGAGTTGAGTCACAAATTGATAAAGGAACAACCTTCTGGTTTGAATTACCTGTCAGAAAGCAGGTATAATTACAACACAGTATGATGCAGGATGATTCTCAAGGATTGGGAGCACCCGCGGTTACAATACCGCAGTCGCAGGACCGTAAAAAAATTCTTCTTATCGAAGACGATCCGTTTCTTCTTCAAATGTATAATGACAAATTTGTTAATGAGGGATATGAGGTAAATGTTGCCCATGATGGACTCGAAGGGCTAAAAATGCTCAATGAGAAGCAGGTGGACTTGGTACTTTTGGATATTTTGATACCGAAACTTTCGGGAGTTGATTTATTGACCAAAATAAAAGAAGACCCGAAGTTGCAAAAAATGCCGATTATTGCCCTTACCAATCTTTCAAACGTAAAAGAGGAACAGGATGTCAAAGCAAAGGGTGTGAATGAATATTTAATAAAATCTGATTATACCCCCACGCAAGTTGTTGAAATTGTGAAGAAATATCTCCCGTGACAGCCTTTTTTAGAAAGTGAGTCTTAAATGGAAATTTACTTCGGACGCGTGAGAACAAAAACCAAACCAATTATTGCGACGAGAGCAAGACCCGATGCAAGTCCCGCCCGCTTTAACCCGAGTATAACTTTATCGCGAACTGAGGATTTTTCAGGTGTTGGTGTGGGGGATTCTTGACTTTCTTCACCTGTTGCTTCGGGATTCTCCGGGAGATTTTCGGTTGGCTTTTCCAAAAACGTAATTGGCTTGACACTCCCTCTCATAACAACTTCACCCGCAGGTAGTTTAGTTTTTGCATTTTTTTCAGTTGTGATAAAAAGACTTGCAAAAGGAACTTTTGATACGTATTCACCCTTGCCAAGTCCGATTTGCCCAAGTGCGAAGGGATCGCCCCCGGCTACCGGGTTTGCCCAGAGAATATAGGTGTATATCGATCCATCAACCGGGTAAAGGATGTTTCGGCATGAAACAATTACACGGTATGAACCGGTTTGCATTTGTAGTGATGCGGCGAAACATTTGTAATCAAGTTCTGTGGTACTGCGAAGTTCAAAAGTGCCATCGGATGCATGAACGACCGTAAACCCTAAGAGTAAATATATAGAAAAACCAAAAATGAAGGTTTTTAAAATTTTTAACATATTATTAATTTCTTAAGATTTATTTTATCAAAATATATTCCAAAATAACACTAATTAGTATTAATTGGTAACTCGACCGAGACAGCATTTTCAAATTTTTGTAGAATTGAAAACAAGCACTGGTTGCTTTAAGATGTACATATATGCCTGATCCTGTCCAACAGACCCCAGCGCCCGTTCCCGGAAAAACTGTAGATGTCAGAAACATCCCCAACCTTCTTCTGGTTGAAGATGATCCTGTGCTTTCGAAAATGTACACCGAAAAATTTAAATTCGAAGGTTTTAATGTATTAACCGCCATGAACGGAGAAGACGGATTGAGGCTTGCACTATCAGAAAATATTGACCTTATAATATTAGATCTGATGCTTCCCCGGTTGTCAGGAAGTGAACTTTTAGCAAAGTTGCGTCAGGATGCAAAAGGCAGAAATACAAAAGTAATTGCTCTGACAAACCTGGCCGAACAAGAAGAAAGGCAAAAAGTTATGCAGCTTGGAGTTCTGGATTATCTAATAAAAGCGATGCAAACTCCGGAAGAAGTGGTGGAAAAAGTAAAAAAGTACCTCAGTACATAATGACTTAGACTTTCCAAAGCAGTTTTTTGTAATCCTCAATGACTCTTGTCGTAGAGAAATTTGTTGAAGTGTTTATAGATCTTCTCATACGTTGAATCCATTCCTGCGGAAGACCATTTTTATCTCTTCCAAAGAACATGGGAGCGATGGAATCTTTGAGGGTTGAATATAAGCTTCCGGATGGGTTACCCGCATCAAGAATCCACCCGATATCTTTCCAGTCAACCTCAGACACCCAACCGTCAGCTACAGTGCAGCTCAAAACACCGTTTGCGATAGCTTTCATACCGGATGTTCCGCTTGCTTCCTGATTGCCCTTGGGAGTATTGAGCCAAACGTCTGATCCGGAGACCAAATTATTGGCTAGTGATATATTGTAGTTTGGTATAAAAATCGCGTTTCCAAAAAGCTCCTTAGAAAAAATTTCAATAATCCTCTCGATTATTGATTTTGCGTTCGGGTCTGCTGAATGCGAGTTTCCTGCAAAAAGGATCTGAATCGGGTGATTGATATCAGTAATAATAGATTTGAGTGTTTCTATATCCTGAAAAACAGACATCGGTTGTTTATATTCTGCAAGCCTTCTTGCCCAAGTTACTACCAATTTGTTCGGATCATATCCGATACCGGTTCTTTTTATAACCGTTTCTGCCAATTCGTGTTTTTTTATTATATGAAGGTCCCAGATTTGTTCGTCGCTCAGTTGGGTATTTCTGAAGTCGCTATCCTGCCACCTTCCCATGTGTACGCCGTTTGTTATATTAACCCACTCGAAGTCAGGCCACTGTTTTTTGGCGTATGATTCGTGAAGCTTACTCACACTGTTGTGGCGAATGGATACGGATAATGCAAATTTTGTTATATCAAATTTATTGTTCGCAACCTTTCCCATGGATAGTAGTCCGCCACCCTCGACATTAAAAAGTTTTGAGTACCCGGAAGTATATTTTTCAAACAATTCTATCGGATAAAGCGGGTTTCCGGCAGAGACCAGGGTATGATTTGTATAAACAATTTTAGATTTCGCAATGTTCCAACTTTCAGTAAAACTTAATTTTTCATTTTCACTGAGAATATTTTTTGTTATTTCCAGAACACACATCGTCGGCCGGCCTTCATTAATATGGTAGACGGATGGCTTGATATTTAATTCATTAAGGAGTTTTACCCCTCCGATGCCCAATATAAGCATTTGCCGGACCTGGCTTTCTTCGTCACCGTGGTATAAAGCATCCATATCAGAAATCCATTGCTGGGGATTGCCATCCACGTCAGTTGAAAGAAAATACAAGGTTACTTTTTCTGATAATCTGATTTGATATGGTTTGACGTAAATTTTATCTCCTCCGAACTCCAGAGTTAACTTAAGAGGTTTACCATTTTTGTACGTTGGCCGTAAAAAAGAAGTGTCGTGGTCAAATTCAGTATCTCTTTTCTCTTCGTTTCCGGTACCTGTTATGTGCTGCATGAACCATCTTCCTTTATAAAGAAGACCCACACCGACCATGGGAAAATCCTGGTCGGCTGCTTCTTGTATGATATCTGCCGATAAAATTCCTAAGCCGCCTGAATATGTCGGGAGATCATTATCAATTCCGAATTCGGCACATAAAAAAGCAACCGGTTTATTGGGGGCAGAGTTTTCCACTATCTAAATTTAACATTTTTTCAAGCTTAAGAATACCTTCATGAAGATTTGCAATAATTTAATGTTGCACCCCAAGTTGAACTATTCTGGCTATGGCTTATAATGCCTTAGATACATGATTAACAAAGGATCAGTCCCCTTGAGTGAGAAAGAAGATTTCCAAATCTCGGATGAAACGGAAAGGTTGATTAATTCGTACAAGGAAGAATGGTTATATATTGATCGAACCAAATCTGAGGCAAAATTCCATGTCAGTCAGATCCTAAGCCCCTTAGCATTTTTTTATGAACGGATAAGGAATGCTCTGGACTACAAAGGCGACCATTTGATGAGGCGGAATGCAATCGAAAGGATCCTCCGACGTCAGATATGGGAAAAAAGGACGGGTAATCCTTCCGTTTTGTCCGAAACACTTCTGAAAGAACTTATTTGGGCACGATATGAAAAAAATGATTATGTTCCGAAAAAAAAGATTCAGATTCTTGAGGTTGTTGTAAGAAAATATTTAAAAATATTTCAACGATTGGAAACCGTGAAGAGCGAGAAAGGACTGCAGGAATGTAAGGATTGGTTTATGGGAGTATTTTCTTCGGAAGTAGAAGAGCTATTGGAACCGTCAATATTCTTAAAAGAATCATTGAACTATGAAGTATTTTCTTGGTTTAAGGAAAATTATGATTGGCAAGAGCACAATCTTTCTGATAAAGACCGGGATATTCAAATTTTCATAGCAATACACAGAAGTCTGACCAAATCGGATAAGGCCGGTGTGAGATACCGTCTATTAAAGGTTTACTATCCAAATTGGGATGAAATTGACGATATCGAAATCATGAAGTCGTTTGCATCTCTCATTAACCTGATTGACGAAATTGAAGAAAAGCTCAATTCCTTGTACCAACCGAGGCTTTTCCGTTTCATACAAAGGCAACTACCGGCTTTTTTGATATTGAAAGAAATGATAGATGAAGATTTTGAAGAAGCTGAAAAGATTTTCCAGTCCCCGAAAAAACTCGAGAATAAAATCACTGAGGTTTGTAATAAAAAATATTCACAAATAGGTACGAGGATCAGGACGGGAATTATCCGGAGTATTATCTATATTTTTATGACCAAAGCCCTTTTGGCTTTGATGATAGAAATCCCATATGAACTTTTTGTTACCAAGGATTTGAATTTTGCATCACTTTCGATAAATGTACTTTTCCCTCCGACCTTAATGTTTTTGGTGGGAATGACCATCAGAAAACCGGGTGATGAAAATACACAAAGAATTATCCAAATAATCAAGAGCTTTGTATATGAGCATAAAAAGACGGGAAGGTATGAGTTTTCTTTGGAACGTAAAAAATTGGGGGGATTAGTGAGTCAAATATTTTTGGTGCTTTATCTTCTTATGTTTTTGATTACATTCGGCGGAATCGGGTTAATTCTATTGGATTTGGGCTTCAATCTTTTAAGCGCGGGAATGTTTTTTATTTTTTTATCATTGGTGCTTCTTTTTGTTTACAGGGTCCGGTACACAGCAACAGAATTAAATGTTCAGGGTGAACGGGAAGGTTTTTTGAGTCACCTTTTTTCCAATTTTACGATACCGCTTTTGAATCTCGGACAGGTAATTTCAAACGGGTTCAGGAAACTGAACTTTATTTTATTATTTATGGATTTTCTGATTGAAGTTCCGCTTAAAAGCATTATCGCAATTTTTGAAGAATGGAGCATGTTCATGAGGGAAAAAAGGGAAGAAGTTATTGAAATTCCGAATTAGCTATTTTCCATAGTCAAAATAACCGTCCTTGAATCCCTCTATTATTTCTCTTATTAGCTCGCCTGCTTTTTTGGCTGCAGCCCTCGGTAGGTCGCCTGCGCCCGAGAAAATAGAATCCTTAGGGCAAGCAGTTAAAGAATCATCTTCATCAAGCTTATGCGATTCACTGGTTAGAACCGGAATTGTTCCTGCGGATTGTTCAACGAAAACTCTTGTGTTAATAGTTTCGAATCTTTTGTTGATTTCCCAGATGCCGCTAATTGCGGGACTTTTATCAGATCCTAATGGACTACCGAGAAGGTCATTTTTTTCCAAATCAGTCAGTTCACAGTTAAAATTCTCAATTAGTCCCAAACCTTTGGTACCGGTAGGTGTATTTACGCCAAATACTGCGTAAATCGCATCTCCCGTAAACGGGCGGGGGATTTTGACAACATATGTTATGAGTACGTCATTAAGTGTGATCTGCTCACCGCCGGAGTTTTCTCTGACATCTTTTAGAATTTTATCATCGGGATTCGGCGTTGGAGTTAAAGTGTCAAGGGGAATTGCAGTGGTAGGTCTTGTCGTTGGTGATTCAACTGTAAATTTTGCAGGAGTTAAGGTTGGTGTAGGTAGAATAACTATTGTCGGTACTTCTTTTTTGGTTTGCAATTCAGAAACCTGAGTTTGGAGGGCATTTTGGGTAGCCTGAAGTTTTTGATATTCTTTTAGTAAATCTTTGGGCACTGAAGTTTCCTGAATTTTATTTCCACTTTCTTCCGCTTCATCCTGGGTAGATGAATTTACCGGTCTGCATGCGGAAACAAACATCGATGCGATAGTTATATACGAACCGGTTCTGATTAACCAATTGGGGTTATCTTTCCTCATGTTGTATTATACCAAGGAAAGTAAATATCTAGCCAAGAAGTTCGGCTATTTTATTCCAATCAACCACGTTCCACCAGGCTTCGATGTACTCGGCTCTGCGGTTTTGATATCGAAGATAATAAGCATGTTCCCAGAGATCCAGTCCCAAAAGCACAGTATAAGCTTTACTTACCGGTGAATCCTGATTTTGTGTTGTTGTTATTTCAAGCGTATTGTTTTTTTGTACAAGCCATGTCCAACCACTGCCAAAAAGGGTTGTTGCCTTGTCCGAAAATATATTTTTAAAATTATCGATGCTTCCAAAACCTGTTGAAATAGCTTTTTTGACTTTGTCATCAGGTTCATTTTTCTCAGGCGTCATCATTTGCCAAAAAAGACTGTGATTGAGATGGCCGCCGCCGAAATTTATTACTTTCGATCTTATTTCGGAAGGAAGATCTTCAGGGTTTTTCAGAAGCTCCTCGATAGGCTTTTCTTTTAGATTTTCAAAATCCTTCAACACATCATTAAGCTTGTCCACGTATCCCTGATGGTGTTTGGTATGATGGATTTTCATCGTTTCCTGGTCGATGTAGGGTTCCAGGTCGTTATATTCGTATGGAAGCGTCGGAAGTTTATACATGTAGAAAGGTTATCTTCATGAATATCATTTGTCAAGGCTGTTTTACCTCTTGCAATGCGGAAAAACGTCTGATAAGATTCAATCCTTCATCGAATAGTTCCATTAATTTTTCTGCCTGAGCGTTGTTTTAATTTATGAATTTAAAAGCCGAGGAAGCATTTTATGTGGTAGCATTTTTCTCATTTTTAGCCTTCTTTCTGGTGCTTACAGGCATTGTTGGGTTTCTTATTTAAAAATCCAAAAATCACCAGTTGAGGTAGATCATTATACTCCCCGCAATCCAAATCACGACGCCAATTGAAGCTAAGGCTTTGTTGAAAAACGAAAGGATTAAAAGGGCGAAAAAGATTATCACGTGAGGTCCGTACTTCCGCAGATTTCTGTTGACGTTGTAATTATTGAACAGGTTCTCCAAGTTCATGGTTTAATAATATCATGTCTAAAAGATTAGGTGTTATATTCCATTATTACAACAACAACAATGGTTACATTGAAGGTTGTTGGCCTTGGTTGACTATGTAATAATACAAAATATGTCGGACACAAAAATACTACAAGCGATATTGGATAGTCAAAAGGCAATAAAAGAAGAGCTTAAGGGTGATATTGGTAAGGTTGGAAAAGACATTTTACGTGTTGAGAAAAAGGTTGACCGGAATGGAGAAAGGATAGATAAACTTGGTTTGCAACTTGCACGACTGGAGGATGATGCTCCAACAGTAGAGGAATTTGATAATTTGGATAAGAGAATGGGGAAATTGGAAAAGACAGTTGCTTCAATTTAACTTTTGATAAATTAGGTGAATTTAGGAGTTATCTTTTGAGTTAAGATGCGTAAATCAAAAAAGGTAATTAATCCCTGCATACTATATGTCATCTACTATATACTAAATTAATGTTGGCAAAAATTTCTTCCGGGGCAACGGTGGGACTTAATGCAACACTCATTGATGTTGAAGTAGATATTGCAAATGGCTTACCGACTTTTACTATAGTTGGGCTTCCTGATAAGGCAGTAGAGGAAAGCCGCGAACGTGTCCGCTCCGCTCTGAAAAATTCCGGCGCAGACTTTCCGATGAGCAGGATCACAGTCAATCTGGCACCTGCCGATCTTCCGAAAGCCGGTCCTGCATATGACCTTCCGATTGCTTTAGGGATATTGATTGCGTCTGAGCAAATAAGACCGGATGTCAAGAAATATTTATTTTATGGTGAGCTTTCATTGGACGGCAACCTCCGCCATACAAACGGAATATTACCTTTGGCGTATTTGGCCAAAGAGAAGAAGTTTGACGGCGTTTTTATACCCAGAATTAATGATCAGGAAGCCTCTGTAGTGAGAGGAATAAAAGTTTATCCCGTAGAATCTCTTCTTGAGCTGGTAAGATTTTTCAGCGGAACTGTAAAAATTATACCTTCCAAGCAAATTTCATTATCGAGTCTTCTGAAAACAGTTGAAGCAGAATTCGATTTTTCAGAAATTATAGGTCAGGAACAAGCCAAACGGGCAATGGAAATTGCCGCGGCAGGGAACCACAACATCTTTATGAAAGGTTCGCCCGGTTCCGGAAAAACCATGCTATCCCGGGCGCTTCCGGGAATTTTGCCGGTTCTAACTGAAGACGAAGCCCTGGAAGTAACAAAAATTTATTCGATAACGGGGAATCTTCCTCCCGGACAGGCGATCGTTACAACCCGGCCATTCCGTAGCCCTCATCACACCACCAGCAGGATAGGGCTAATTGGAGGAGGAACAAATCCGTCACCCGGCGAGGTTTCGCTCGCACATCGAGGAGTTTTATTTTTGGATGAGTTTCCCGAATTCCCAAGGAATGTTTTGGAATCCCTGCGTCAGCCGATGGAGGATGGGATTGTGACAATCTCGCGGGCAAAAGGAACAGTTTCATATCCGGCGAAATTTTTACTGGTTGCAGCATCAAATCCATGTCCTTGCGGCTATTTTGGCGATGCCAAAAGACGCTGTAAATGTCTTCCTGGAACGATTTCCCGATATCAAAAAAGAGTTTCAGGACCGATTCTCGACCGGATCGATATTCATGTTTCGGTTCCAAGCGTTGATACACAAAAACTTATTGACATCAAGAGTAACAGCAAGAGCAAGAGTTCAAAAGAAATACAAGAAAAAGTTCAGAAAGCAAGAGACATTCAGATAAAAAGGTTTAGAGGAACGAGAATAAGATCAAATGCAGAGATGAGTACAAAAAATGTCAAAGAGTTGGCTCCCCTATCTCAAGAATGTCGTACAATGATGATATCTGCAACTGCAACAATGGATTTGACCGCAAGATCGTATTTTAAAGTTGTGAAGATTACCCGGACGATCGCCGACTTGGAAGGTGCAACCGACATTTCCACAACCCATTTGGCTGAAGCTCTTCAATACCGTCCGATGCAGGACGATTTTTAACAATAAATTCTGAGTTTACCGAAGGACAGTATCGTCCTAAAGAAAGTGATTTTTGGAAGCAGCGAAATAAAAATTAAGTGAAGTTTAACACTTTATTCCTCCCCGATCGGTAGATTTCCTCTTCCACCCCAAAAGCAAGAATTTGAAACACTCTCCCCTTTTCTGGGACAAAATGTTACAAACGTTCCGTCGGCTTTATTGAAATAGGACACTCTTAATAGTCCGCATACTCCGCAATTTCCAAGAATTTTTAATATATTACCTCCGGGAATACTCATAATAATACCCAAGCCATCCGGATTTAATCCCAACCTTGAAAGAAATTCGGGATTGACTTCACTTTTTGGCATATGTTGGGCGATTTTAACAAAATTTTAGAAATATTTCACCCATAGTTGTTGAATCATTTAGATGATAGTTTTTTCCAGTAAGGAAGAACTTATGGGTAGAATACTAATTAGACAAAGAATTTTATAAAGTCCTCGGTATACGGATATTCATGATCGGATCTCGGTTTGGAAATGATCTTAATACTTGAATTTACTTTTTCGATAAGGTTTTTGACGTCGCCGAATTTTGCGTGATTATCATTTTCATTTTGAATAATTAGTACCCGACCGGATTGAATATCGGAAAGGACATCAAAGCGTTTTTGATCTGCTTCCAAAAAGTCATTGAGAGGAATCCCGCAAAGTAAAATTTTACCGATTTTGTCGGGTTTGATTTTCAACATTTCCATAGCCACCAAGGTTCCAACTGATTTTGCCAGAAGATCAATTTTTTCTTCACTTACCAGATCAAGAATTTTATTTGCCTGACTTTCAATCCACCCGGCTTCTGATTTACCTGTTTCCCAGTGCGGCCAATAGATAACTCTAGTCGGAACATGTGTTTCCAACTCAGCCTTGATTTGTTCCGCCCAATCTTTATTTTTCAAAGAGTAGGCCGGAAGAATAACTACGGGCATATCAGAATCTTAACATAAAGTTATAATTTTTTAACTTTTAGGACACGAATTTTAGCCAATTATTTTAAGATATTAAATCCAAATAAAAAAGACTTGAAACAGGATATATTGGTTAACCTATAATCACTCATGCCGGAAAGAAAAAGGTGCGGAGCGCAGATTCACCACCCCAATTGTGATGGCTGGGCAAACTCCATTGATCATTTTACCCCGAAGTGCATAGGACAGGCTTTCGGTTTGGAGAAAAAAGAAGTAGCGTCAGAGGAAAATCTGGTACCGATGAATAAGCTTTGCCACAGACTGAAAGATCAATCAACAACTCAGCGTTATCAATTACTAATGAAACAAAAGAGGGGAAGCAGTATTTCCCTTGATGATTATAGAAATATGAGAAATAGGTATGATCTTGTTTTTGTAACCGAAGGCTCCAGTGACTAAGTGGCTAATACTTTTGCTACAATATTCTCATGCGAATTGTTGTTCAAAGAGTAAAAAGTTGCAAAGTTTCTGTATCCGAAAAAACTGTCGGGGAAATTGGAAATGGTTTTTTGGTCTTATTGGGGATCAAAAGGGGTGATTCGGAAAAAGATGTTGAAGAATTGGTTGATAAGCTTTACAAGCTTCGTATAATGTCAGACCAAGAGGATAAAATGAATCTGACAGTTACGGAAGCTGGAGCCTCGATTTTGGTAGTTTCTCAATTTACTCTTTACGCCAATACGAAAAAAGGAAACAGGCCAAGTTTTATTCAAGCCGAAGATTCAGGAAAAGCTGAAGTGCTGTATAAAAAATTTGTATCTATTTTGAAAGAAAAGAACGTCCCCGTTCAAACGGGAGAATTCGGTTCATATATGAAAATTGATGCACAACTTGATGGTCCTGTGACTATAATATTAGAAAGTGGAAAATAACATACCTATTACAAATACTCAGGCGGGAAGCGAAAAAGTAAGCCGGGGAAAATTTTGGCTTTCAGTTGTTAATATTATCTTTAAAGTCTTTTTCCTCTCATCTTCTTTAGTACTATCAGTACTTGTTCTTATTGGAACATTTCACCTTGGGTATCTCAATGGATTTGCATCGGGAGAGAAAGCGACCGAAGAATATTTTGTAAAACTTATCGAAGCGGATGGCGGAGAAAGCAGTTTTGTTGTAACTCAAAATCAGGAAAGCAATCAAAAGTCCATCAACAAACTGGATTTAACATACGGACAAAATGTTACCTGGGGAGGGCCAGAACTTTGGGATTCCGTGAATGCAAAAAGAGTTGAATACGGAGTTAACCCTCTTGGTAAGCGTGATGATCTATGCACGATAGCATCAATCCGTTTGAATGAACTTTTGGAGCTTCAAAAATTGGATGGTCATGAGGGTTTTTCCACCATGACGGAAAAACGTCCAGATCTGAAATGGATTTTTGATAAGTATTCGACAATAGCCGAATTTCTGGCAGTAGGTGGAGAAACGCCCCAAAAAACCGTCGAGCTTTGGGATAATACGCTTGGGCATAAAAAGCTACTTAATGGTGGGGAATATGTATGGGGATGTATTTATTCCCAAAATACGTTCGCAGTTGCTATTGCAGCGTATTAACTTCATCAGCTTCAGTCCCCGGTAAGGTAACAGAAAATTGGCGAAATAAAAAAAGATATAACAAAAAGTATTATAGTAACAACTGAAAATAATACTGCATTCCTGAACCTTTTTAGAATTATTTTTCTTTCGACCTTTTTTTTAGCAATTAACCTAAATAGAAAGTAGGTGCCGGAAACTAAATTGGATAAAGACAGTAAAAGAAAAATAAATAAAACCAACTTGTAAATATAGCTGAAGTTAATTAGCTATTTAGTAAATTTGTTGAAACAAAAATAGATCGGATAAGGCGGGTCGATCATGATGTCATCTACCATAAAACTTGCTTAATTATACATATTTTTCAAAAACCCTTTCAGTTTCTTTTCTGTATTATATTGTCTACCGATAGAGACAAATAGGCGGTTAATGTCGCTCCAGTATTTCTTCGGAAGAATTTTCATAAGTTCAAGCTCTGTTTTTTCCGGAGTTTTTGTCTTAACCCATCCCAAGAGATTGCTGATTTTGTGAACATGGGTGTCAACTGCGATTGCAGGAATTCCGAACGCCCGATTTAAAACCAAATTGGCGGTTTTTCTTCCAACTCCGGGAAGTTTCATCAGATCTTCTCTGGTTTGGGGGATTTCCGATTTGAAATCCCTGATAATTAATTCAGAGAGATCAGGAAGTTGGCGCGCTTTAGTTTTATAAAATCCCACTGGATATATTAGTTTTTGAATTTCCAATTGACCTAATTTACCTAATTTTTTAATGTCAGGCGCATTCGAAAATAATCTTTTTGAAGCGGTAAGTGTAACATCATCGTTGGTTCTGGAAGACAGTAGTGTTGAAATGAGAGTTTTGTATGGATTATTTCCGAAGGTTTCGAGAGGAACGAGCCGGTAGTTTCTTTTGAAGACTCTAAAAATTTTTTCGAAGTTATATGATTTCATCCTTCTTACAAAAGGCAAAACCCGTAAATTACGGGTCTGCCCTTTTTATAAATATTCAAAAATCTAAAGACTTTATTAGCCTCCGATCTTGAACATGGTTGTGCCGCAAACTTCACACTTACCTTTCTTAGCTTTTTTACCATTTTTCATCGTTACGTCTTCAATATCTTTACCTTCTCTTTTTGCGCGGCACTTTACACAATACATCATTTCGCTCACCTCCTCTCGTAAGGGCAGATCAAAAACTGTTAGTTACCCTTCCAGGCTAAGTATAGCATCATCTCAGCCACAAATATGGTTACTGCCAAGCCGAGACTTTTGAATAGGTCTTTTTTAATCGAAGCTAAGTTATACATTTTGCCCGTAAAGCTGGCTTTTTCAATTCTGACGGGAGAAACAATTTTTGATTTTTTATCTTCCTGAAATTGGCTCTTGACAGTTGAAGCTGATACGTATTTTTTCGTGCCTAAAAGCAGACTTTCCTGATATCTATTTTTTGCTTTAAACTTTTGTTTTCTGGTACGGCGTTTATGACTCATTTGTAAATTATTAAGGTATTTGTTATATGAATAAATAACACAACTTATTTAATTCTGCAACAGTAAATGCCTGAATACATTATATAATTGGATAGCAAACATTAAGAAAGTAAAGTTAGCGATATATATTTAGTTATAGAAAATGATAACAACAATACTTTTAATTTTGATCATAATTTGGCTGTCAGTTGTGAGCTTTTATTTGTTTGATGTTTATAAGTCATTACGGAAACTGACAAGGAATGTGAAGGAACGTGATCTTTTGAAAATTCTATCCAAAGTATTCGAAAAAGAGTCGGAAAATTCAAAGTTAATTATCCAGAATTCAGATAAAATTAAGAAACTTTTTTCTGATGAGAAATTCATGCTCCATAAATTAGGAGTAGTAAGATTCAATCCGTTCTCGGAAATGGGCGGGGATCACAGTTTTTCAGTTGCTCTTCTGGACGGCAATAACGATGGAATTCTTTTAACAGGCCTCCATACAAGAGAAAGAACGCGAGTCTATATGAAAAAAATTAATAAAGGGATTAGTAAGGTAGAACTATCGAAAGAAGAAAGCGAGGCTCTTAAAAAAGCTAAAGTAAATGATACCCTCGCCCAAGCCAAGTCACACTTGGTTGTCGAGTCAGACTCGATCTGATTCGGTGGTCTTCTTAAACGCTGTTATAAGTCGGGGTGACTGCACGATGCACGTGCATTGTACAGGCACCCTAACAATAAGATAATTTCATTTAAATTGTGAATAATCCTCTTTAGATTTCTCAAAGATACACCTGATGAGTGAAGGATTTAACCGGTAATACATACTCGGACAATTTAATCTTTCAAGGTTTCCCCATTGAAAATTACCGCAACCATCAACTATTATTAAATAGTCGTTTTTTAAGGTGATTCTCATGGCAAAAATTTCAAAACAATACCTCATTACTTTGGTTATGAGTTTCTTGGGTCTGTATTTGATTTCAGCGGGGGTTTCTTATGCTGTATTTTCTTATATCGGTAAAGATACTACCCCGGTGGCTCAAAGTGATTTGCCGAAAGATGCTCGGGTTGATTTATCTCAGCCAAAAACTGAGGAATGCGTCATGAACGGTAAATATTACACAAAAGATGAAAAAAATATTTGGGAAACCCGCCGGCCAATTGCTGCGATGATTGAAAATCATTTAGATGCCCGACCTCTTTCGGGAATTTCAAAAGCAGATATTATTTATGAAGCCGTTGCAGAAGGCGGTATAACACGCATGTTAAATATTTTTTATTGCGGAGCGGCAGCGGAAGATGTTGAAATAGCGCCGGTCAGGTCGGCAAGAATTTATTTTGTTAATTGGGCGCAAGAGTACGAAGATCCGATATTCATGCACGTTGGCGGCGCAAATGATTATGCAGGTTACGGCGATACCGCAAAAGATGCAAGAGCACTTGAATATTTGACTACGATTGGATGGAGAGTGGCGGGGGGAAATGATTTTGATACAACATTTGATTCAGGATATCCCGTATTCTGGCGTAATTACGAAAGACTGGACCATGAGGTGGCAACGGAACACACAATGACGGCATCGTTAGACGAAGCATACAAACAAGCTGAAAAAAGAGGTTTCGGTCCCGTCAATGAAGATGGAGAGAAATGGAGTGATAATTTTGTTGCCTGGAGATTTGTGGATGATAAAGTGGTTGAAACTCCGGAGTATGAAACCATTAGTTTTGACTTTTGGGATAATAAACCGGATTATTCCGTATCGTGGAAATATGATAAAAGCAAAAATGCTTATTTACGAAGTAATGGCGGAAAAGAATTTATTGATTTGACTACCGGCAGCCAGCTAGAAGCGAAAAATGTAGTTATTCAGTTTGTGAAAGAAAGAGGTCCGGTTGACAGGAATATACATATGTTATATACAACTACCGGTGAAGGCAAGGCTACATTTTTTAACCAAGGAACAGTAACCGAAGGGACTTGGGAGAAAATTACTGCCGACTCCAGAACGCGTTTTTATGATGATAAAGGTAAGGAAGTTTCATTTGTCAGGGGATTAATTTGGATTGAAGCAATTCCCACTGGAAACGTCATCAATTATTGAGTACAATAATTGTACTAGTTTTCTGCCCCAATTAAATTTAAAGATAAAGTATGGTCAGCCTTGCAGATATTATTACCTCAAAAGTCAGAGTAAAAATTTTGGATCTTTATTTTTCCAATGTTAAAGAAATGTATCATGTCCGGGGAATTGTACGCGAAATAAAAGAAGAAATTAATGCCGTCAGGCGCGAGCTTGCAAGATTGGAAAAGTGTGATCTTTTGAAAAGAGAAGCACGGGGTAATAGAGTCTATTATTTTTTGAATAAAGATTATCCTTTTTACGGGGACCTCGTTTCAATGGTCTCAAAAACAACCGGCTTGGGAGCAGAGATTATCCAGTTAAAAAACAAGATTGGCAAACTCTCAATAGTTATGTTTTCCGGTAAATTTGCAAGAAGGATTGAAAGAAAAAGAGAAGACTCTGTTGATATTTTACTGGTCGGAGATGTTACGCTCCCCGATCTGGCTTCCGTAATTCGAAAAGAAGAGACAAAACGCGGATCGGAAATTAATTACACCGTTATGACACGTCAGGAACTCGATTTCAGAAAACGGCGAAGAGATCCCTTCTTACAGGAGATTATGTTGGAGGAAAGAATTATGATTATTGGGGATGAGAGTGACTTATTGTAGGTATACTAATTGCTCCTATGAATTTTTCCAAAGTCTGTTCTAAAATATTAAAATATGTTTAAAACTCCTCTTCCTAAAGTGTTGCTGATAATATTTCTGACCGTTTTTTCAATATATATTAATCTTCCCGGAAGCTTCACGCTTGATTTAACCCGTTACAAAATAAATTTCAATAAAACGCTTTCGAAACCTGATCTAAAAATTGGAAGATTCAATTTGGGGAAAAAGAACGAGCTTATTTTGGGACTCGATCTTCAAGGGGGAAGCCGCTTGGTATTTGAAGCCGATACGGTAAATATAGACAGTTCTGTTTCCGGTGATGCATTGACCGGAACGAAAGATATTATAGAGAAACGGGTAAACCTTTTCGGGGTATCCGAACCCAATGTTCAGCTTTCCGAATTCGAAGGTAAAAAAAGGATTGTTGTTGAGCTTCCTGGGATAAAAGACATTAAGGAAGCAATAAAAATAATCGGGACTACTGCCCAGCTTAATTTTGCCGAAGTGAGCGAAGAAGAAGATAAAGGTTTGATTCCGACTGATCTAACCGGAGCGGATCTTGTAAAATCCCAAGTACAATTCGATCAAAAAACTTCAAAACCGGTTGTCGCCATAGAATTTAATGAAGCGGGCGGCAGTAAGTTTGAAAAATTGACGGAAAAAAATATCGGAAAGCCATTAGTAATCCTTCTGGATAATAATATTATTTCATATCCCACGGTGCAGGATAAAATTTCGGGCGGATCGGCAGTTATTACCGGAGATTTTACTTTGGACGAGGCAAAAAATCTTGCAATTCAGCTTAATGCAGGAGCATTGCCCGTTCCGATCACTTTGGTTGAGCAAAGGACTGTCGGAGCGGCATTAGGTACCGAATCAGTACAAAAATCTGTGAATGCGGGAGTAGTCGGCTTAGTTATGGTTATGCTCTTTATGATTCTTTCATATGGACGGATGGGTTTTGTTGCCGATTTAGCGCTCCTCATATTCGGAACCATTACACTATCCTTGTATAAATTGATTCCCGTAGTTTTAACTCTTCCGGGAATTGCCGGATTTTTACTTTCGGTTGGTATGGCAGTTGATTCAAATATTTTGATATTTGAAAGGTTTAAAGAGGAAATAATTAAACGACCTTTTACAGATGCTCTTGAAATATCATTTGGGAAAGCATGGGATTCCATACGTGACGCCAACATTGCAACCCTGTCAACAGCTTTTATTTTGGCAAATCCTTTTGAATGGAATTTTCTACACACTTCCGGTCCGGTACGCGGTTTTGCTATCACACTTGCTTTGGGGATTCTGATCAGTTTATTTACAGGCATTGTCGTTACGAGAAATTTACTAAGGGTTCTGATTCGAAAGAGTGGAAGAGTAAAAGAGTAGAAGAGCTTGAGTATTTTTTTTACTTATACACTTGAACTCTCCTGCTCTTATACACTAATCATATGAATTGGCTTAAATATAAAAATATCAATTTAACTCTGTCAGGATTTTTGATTATTATCAGTATAATTTCACTTTTGAAGTGGGGTTTGAAAATAGGTGTTGATTTTACCGGTGGCTCTGTTATCGAATACAAAATTGAAGAAAATTTTTCTCATGAGGAGGTTGTTACCCATGCCAAAGACAAAGGTTTCGATATCGTGTCTGTACAAAATGCCGGAAATAAAGTTTATCTTTTCAAACTGCCGCCGATTTCTGAAGACCAAAAATCTCAACTGACAGGTATTTTAAATGATGATCTAAAACTCAAGGCAACCGAACAAAAATTTGAGTCTGTCGGACCGGCAATAGGGGTCGAACTGATTAAAAAAACAGTTTATGCAATGATTATTGCGACGGTTATTATTTTATTCTGGATTGCTTATCAATTTAAAAATTTACGTTTTGGTTTATCGGCAACAATTGCGACGATACACGACAGTACGATCTTGTTGGGTTCGTTTTCAATACTGGGGAAGTTTTTCGGGGCGGAAGTGGATTTTCTTTTCGTTACAGCAATGTTGACAATCCTTTCATTTTCCGTTCACGACACAATTGTTGTTTTCGACCGAATCAGAGAACTTAAGAAAAGATCTTCTGGGGACGAAACAGATATTATAAATACTGCACTAAGCCAGACTATGGTTCGGTCGCTTAATAACTCCTTTACGATTTTATTCATGCTTTTTGCGTTGGTTCTTCTTGGAGGCATATCGGTCCGGTGGTTTGCGATTGCACTTTTTATCGGCACAATTCTGGGAACATATTCATCACCCTTCATAGCAGTTCCTTTTTATGTTGTTCTGGGAAATTTGGGGAGAAAAATTAAAAACCGAAAACCCTGATTGTTATCAGGTATAAAGTATCTCAAAAAATTCAATAAAGAAGAAAAATATATCCATTACCAGGAAAAAAATTAAGTAAATAAGAATATAGTGGAGCCGTTTTTTAAAGGGATAAAGTGTCTTCAATACTGCAAAAGGTAAAATTGTTAATAAAATATAAAACCCGATTCGTATGGTAAGCGGTATATATTTTGTGAACTGTCCGCCGGAAGCACTAAGATCGTAAGGTACAAGAAGTTTATTTATAAGACCTTGTATGATCAGATCAAAGTCCCTGAAAATGTGGGCAGTAAATTCAATCATTAATATAATTATACCAAGCGGAAGAAAGTCCGGTCATTAAAAATATCTGAAGTCGGATTTTTTTAGATTTACTTCAGTTTTAAAAGAGCTTCGATGAGCTCATCCGGGTTATTTTTGATTTCTTTAGCAACAACCAAGTCAAATAGCTTTTTTAAAGCTTCACCGACTTTGGGTCCGGGTTTGAGATTGAGTTTTTTCATAACGGTAACTCCGTTAATCTTCAGATCAGTAACTTTGAATGGCTGCTTTTGAACAAGTTTTATCTTCCGTTTGAAATCCTCCAATCTCCAGGAGGTTTCACTAGCACCACCACCGAGTCTGTCAGCAGTTCTTAACGCGAGCATATCGGAGACGTTTTCCAGACCAACGTTAGTAATAAACCTTCTCACCGCAGTATCTGTTTGATTTTCGTTGACGCTAAATTGGTGCCAGCGGACAAGTTTTTCCAGTTTTTCGGACTGTTTTTTTGAAAGCTTAATCCTTTTTGCCAACTTCTTGGCAATATATGTACTTACAACTTCATGATTGTAGAAAGTTATTATCCCGCTGTTCAATTTTTTATAGGTTGATACTTTTCCCAAATCATGAATTAGTATTGCCAGTTTTGTCACGGGGTCTTCGGTTGGTGCAAATTTCAATGACATAAGAGAGTGTGTCCCGACGTCGTACACATGGTGTCTCCGGGGAGATTTTTGCTGGATATCGAATGCTTTTTCAAATTCGGGAATAATCTGTTCCATAAGTTTGGTTTTTTGAAGTAACATTACTCCTTCGTGTGCGTACGGAGACTTCATAATTTTCAGAAGTTCATCTCTCACCCTCTCAGCTGTGATTTTTCGGATCGAGTCAGAAAGTTCCTTAATCGCAAATAAGGTGTGCTCTTCAATTTGGAAACGGATTTCAGTTGCAATTCTAACCGCACGCATCATCCGAAGGGAATCTTCAGTAAAACGTTCGACCGGATTTCCTACTGCCCTAATGAGTTTATTTTCGAGATCTTTTTGACCATCGTAAAGATCAATTAGAGTAAAAGTGCGGGAGAGTGCAAGAGCCTGAGCAGTTTTTTTCTTATACTCTTTTACTCTTTTACTCTCCTGCTCTATTTTCAACGCCATTGCGTTAATGGTGAAGTCGCGTCTTTTGAGGTCGTCAGTAAGTGTTTTTCCCCACAAGACTTTGTCTGGTCTTCGCGAATCGCTATAACCGTGTTCAGTTCTGAAAGTCGTAATTTCGTAAGGTCTTTCTCCTTCAATTTCGTTTGGGATGCCGACGGTTCCGAATTTGTTATCGTAATAAGCATTTTCAAAAAGAGTAAGGATTTGTTCGGGTACAGCATTAGTTGTGAAATCCCAATCATAGACAATTTTTCCCATTAAAATGTCCCTTATAGCCCCGCCTACAATATAAATTTCAAAATCTTTTTTTTCAAAAGCGGATATAATTTTTGCTACCTGACCGGGAACATCAACTTTCATATTATTTGTAGTAAGCATCAATAGGTAATTAGTTAATTTCGGAAAAATACTCTTCCGAGTATATCAGATATATTATACTTCAAGATTTTGTGAATTTGATTATACTGGTAACATGTGTTGAAATCTGGTATGAAGATCAATATTAAAAAGGAGTTGGTTTGGAAAATTCAATCGGATTTAACCGAAGGAGTAAATAGTAACGAAGAAATTATAAATAAGCTTCTGGAGGGAAAAGGATACGGCACAACGTCAAAACGGAATAATTTTTTAAATCCACCCCATCCGAAACAGATTAAGCTATCAAAACTTGGGATAAAAGCTCAAGAGATGCAAAAAGCAGTAAAAAGACTTACAACAGCTTTGGAAAAAAAAGAGCGGATTACTGTATTTGGTGATTATGACGCGGATGGAATCTGCTCAACAGCAATAGTCTGGGAAGCACTAGATGATCTTGGTTTTCTTGCTATGCCTCACATTCCCAAAAGAGAAGACGGTTACGGTATCAAAAAGGACAGCCTGGACCAGATTATGAAAAAATATCCGGATACAAAAATAATTATTACCGTCGATAATGGGATCGTTGCTCACGATGCCGTTTCCTATGCAAATAAATTGGGGATTAACGTAATTGTGTTGGATCACCATGAAGTGTCCGAGAAGTATCCGGATGCATATGCTCTGATTTATACTAAAAAACTTTGCGGGGCAGCAATATCTTATTTTTTCGCAAGAGAACTCAAAAATAAAATTAAAGGGAAAAAATCAGAATTCCCATACCACGATCCTATTGATTTGGCTGCGATTGGAACCGTCGCGGATCAAATGCAGTTAGTTGATGTAAACCGCGCCATTGTAAAATCGGGGCTTTCTGTACTTCGAAAAACAAATAGGATCGGGCTAACTGAGATGTTCAAAGAAGCCTCTATCGACAAGAGCAAAATCGGTACGTATGAAATAAATTATGTTATAGCTCCAAGGATTAATGCAATGGGAAGGCTCGATGAGGCAATGGAGTCTTTAAGATTAATTTGTGCACGAAGTTTCGGAAAAGCAAGAAGTCTTTCGGGAATTTTGGGAGAAACAAACAGGAAACGTCAGTCGGTTGTTGAAAAATCTACAATCATGGCATTTGAGAAACTGGAAAACTATGATTTTTCATCCAGAGTTATAATACTTGGTGATGAAAGCTTTCATGAAGGAGTCATCGGTCTTATCGCTTCAAAACTGACGGAAAAGTACTATCTGCCATCTATTGTTTTTTCGATAGGAAAAGAAATTTCAAAAGCTTCAGCCAGGTCGATAAAAGGTTTCAATATTAATGCAAACATACGCAAATTGTCGAATCTGACTGAAGGAGGCGGCGGGCATGAGATGGCTGCCGGTTTCAGTATTAAAAATAATAATCTGAAAATATTTGAGAAAGAGTTTAAGAAATTAGCTAAAGTTAAAATAAAACAAAAGATGCTTGAAAAGAGGTTGCTGGTGAATGCAAGATTAAACTTTAATCAAATAAATTTGGGTTTGGCACAAAAACTACTCGACTTCGAACCGTACGGTATAGGAAATTCCAAACCGGTATTTGTTTCCCAAAACGTGACGATACAAAATTCCAAAAAAGTTGGAAGTGCTGCAAATCATATGAAACTTACCCTAAACCAAACTGAGAAATATCTGGATGCGATTTATTTTAATTTCGGAAGCGATGGATTTCTGGGAGGAACTAAAGTCAAAGCTGCGTATCAAATTGATATTAACACTTGGGATAACAGAATTAATTTACAGCTTTTAATTAAGGACATAAAACCAGAAATATAATGAAAACAAACTATATTAATCCTGAGAAAGAATTCAATCATTTTTTGGAAGGTATAAAAGCAAGAGGGTTGGATGAGGTTGTTGTGAAAAAAGCATGGGATTTCGCGCTTTTGGCCCATCATGGACAAAAGAGAAAAACCGGGGAACCGTTTGTGGTCCATTGTTTGGAAGTAGCAAAACAATTGAATGATTGGAAATTGGATCAGGATAGTATTGTAGCCGGACTATTGCATGACACGGTCGAAGATGGCGGCGCAAAATTTGAGGATATCGAAAAAGAATTTAATGGTGATGTGTCAAAGCTGGTCGCCGGCGTTACGAAAATTTCCGATATCAGACTTCGCGGAAGTCAGAGTGAAGCGTTTATTGAAAATTTAAGGAAAATGTTTTTGGCAATGGCCAAAGACCTTCGTGTTATTTTGGTAAAACTGGCGGACCGACTTCACAATATGAAAACACTTTGGGGAGTGGATCCCGAAAAAAGGAAAAGAATAGCCGAGGAAACACTTTCGATATATGCACCGCTTGCCGAAAGATTGGGGATGGGTGAAGTAAAATCACAAATGGACGATTTAGCATTCCCATATGTATATCCCGAGGAATATGAAAGGGTAAAAAAAGAATCCAAAAAATATTATAAAGACGCGGAAAAACAAGTTGTAAAAGTTAAAAGAACTATTTTGAAAGCTTTAGCAAATCATGATTTAAGCGTAAAAATCAGCGGGAGAAAAAAACATCTTTATTCCCTATGGAAAAAGCTCAACAGACCCGAAATTGAATGGGATTTTGAAAAAATTCAAGACATTGTTGCGCTTCGGATTATTACCAAAAGCATTTCTCAATGTTATACCGCACTCGGAGTTGTACACCAGCTTTATAAACCGGTTCCCCATTTGGGGATCTCGGATTTTATTGCCCAGCCGAAACCGAATGGCTACCAATCGATTCATACTAAAGTTTTTGGTGTAAACGGAAGGATTATCGAAATCCAAATCCGGACGGAAGAAATGCACGAACAAGCCGAGCACGGTATTGCAGCTCATTGGTTTTTATCGGACCTGAAATCCAAGGGGAAGTTTACATCAGAGGACGTGGAGAAAGGGGAATTGGCAATGGTGAAAGGTAATAAATTAACCTGGGTAAGACAGCTTGCCGATTGGCAGAAAGAAATAAAAGATCAATCGGAATATCTTGAAGCCGTAAAGTTTGATGCTTTGGGAGAAAGGATTTTTGTTTTTTCACCCATGGGAGATGTATATGATTTACCGAACGGCGCGACTCCCGTGGATTTTGCATACGCGGTTCATTCAAACCTCGGAAATTTTGTTAAAGCCGCCAAAGTAAACGCAAAGCTGGTACCCCTCAACCATATACTGAAAAGCGGGGATGTGGTGGAGATAATAAAACAAAAAAACGAAAAAGGTCCGACAAAGGATTGGATCGGTTTTGTTAATACAACCCTCGCGAAACGCGAGATTAATAAGTATTTGAGAAAAAATTAACAAAGGGTACAATACAGATATGCCTAGCTGTATTTACTTGGCATTTGCCCGGGATGAAATTGATAGTCAATTATTATGGATAGAACACTAATTTCCCAAGTCACAAGTAAAGTCGGTGAGAAAGTAAAACTTCAAGGATGGGTGGACACAATCCGCGATCACGGTAAAATTACCTTTATCGATCTTCGGGACAGGTCAAGCTTAGTTCAATGTGTCGGATCAGATTTGGATCCTGTCACACCGGAAAGCGTTGTAGAAATTATAGGTACAATTGCAAATCGACCTGAAAAACTCATTAATAAAAATATCGAGACAGGTACGGTTGAAATCCAGATAGAAACATTGCGGATAATCTCAAAAGCTTTAGAGTTGCCAATCCCTATTGAAGGAGACGGTTGGGATATCGATGAAAAGGTAAGGTTAAAATACAGGTATTTGGATCTGAGAAGGTCCCGGATGGCAAAAAATATTCGGACGCGATCTAAGGTGGCCAATTTCATGAGGAAGTGGTTGATTGATCGCGATTTTGTTGAAGTAGAAACACCGATTTTGACAAAAACCACGCCTGAAGGTGCCAGGGATTTTCTGGTTCCGTCAAGACTTCAGAAGGGTAAATTTTATGCCCTGCCTCAATCCCCGCAGCAATATAAACAAATGCTCATGGTTGCCGGATTTGAAAGGTATTTCCAGATTGCCCGTTGTTTTCGGGATGAAGATCCGAGAGCTGACCGGGCATATGGTGAGTTTACCCAGCTTGATATTGAAATGAGCTTTGTGGAACAGGAAGACATCCTGAAAATGACGGAGGAATTATTTACTCAACTGGTCAAGGAAGTATTTCCGGAAAAGAAGTTTACTCAACTGCCATGGCCAAGGATTCCGCATAAAGTTGCGATGGAGAAATACGGTTCGGACAAGCCGGATATTCGAAAAAATAAAAATGATCCGGATGAGCTGGCTTTTTGTTGGGTAGTTGATTTTCCCTTATTTACAGAGCAATCAGAAAAGGATTATTTTCATGGATCAGGCAGTGCAAAATTTGCCCCATCGCATCATATGTTTACGGCACCCCACCCTGAAGATATAAAACTTTTGGATTCCGATCCGACAAAAGTACGCGGGCTTCAGCACGATATGGTTTTGAACGGTTTTGAGGTGGGAGGAGGAAGTATCAGAATTCACCAGCCCGAAGTACAACAGAAAGTATTTGATCTTATTGGATTTTCTAAAGAACAAAAGAAAGAGTTTGAACACATGCTGACAGCCTTCAAATATGGTGTCCCGCCCCATGGAGGAATAGCTCCGGGAGTTGATCGTTTTACCTATGTTGTTTTAGGTGAACAAAGTATACGGGAAGTTATGGCCTTCCCTACTTCGGCTTCGGGAATGACATCGGTCATGGATGCGCCAAGTAGCGCAACTGACGACCAGCTAAAAGAACTTTCCATAAGGGTTGTTAAGAAATAATTTTCTTGATTGGAGAGTAAGCTTTTTTCCAAGATGTCATTGAAAGTATCTTCAATTTGATTTAATCTGGATTCTAGAATCTTTTTTCCAAATTTTTTTAATCCAATAGAATGTCATGAATAAATATCCCCCCGGAAATAAAATAAATATCTTTTTCCCCACGCTTGTTTTTTGTTTTCTTTACATATCTTTTGCAACATTTCTTGTAAGTTACTACTACAGTACTCCCAAGCCGGAACAGGTAGTTTTTGCGCAGGATGAAAAAACATTAGGATTGTCAACAGCGGTTACTGAATCAAAACCGCTGCAACCGCAAATTGTCAGCGGCATACCGATACCTGATATATCTGCATGGTCAGCTTATGCAATTGAGGCAAAAAGCCATTATGTTTTATACGAGAAGAATGAATCGGAACAGGTTTTTCCCGCATCTACTGCAAAGATAGTAACGGCGCTTGTTAGTCTTGACTATTACGATCTTCAAAGCGTAGTGAGCGTCGGAAAATTAAACGTGGAAGGTCAAAAGATGGGATTGGTTGGGGGAGAACAAATTACAGTTGAAAATCTTCTTTCGGGTTTGCTTGTTTTGAGTGCGAATGATGCGGCTGAAGTACTGGCTTCAAACTATCCCGGGGGACGGGATATTTTTATTGCACAGATGAATGTGAAAGCAAAAGAACTTGGCATGGTTAGTACAATTTTTACAAATCCATCCGGATTGGATTCTTCAAACCAAACAACAACAGCAAAAGATTTGATCAAAGCCTCTGAAGTTGCAATGGAAAATGATACTTTTTC
The DNA here is from genome assembly GCA_035291665.1 of Patescibacteria group bacterium. GTDB lineage: Bacteria > Patescibacteriota > Microgenomatia > UBA8517 > UBA8517 > DATDRP01. Next base: position 187,460 of record DATDRP010000006.1, read on the forward strand.
AAAGCTGGTCGCCACAAAAGATATAACTGTTTCAAGCATTGACGGAGCATACAAGCACCGCCTTTACAACATAAATAGGTTATTGTGGGAAGTGGATGGAGTCAAAGGTGTTAAAACGGGAAAAACTGATGGAGCTCAGGAAAATTTGATTACTTATATTGAACGCGATGGAGTGGGAGTGTATATTGCTGTTTTGGGAAGTAATGACAGATTTAATGATTCAAAAAAATTAATTGATTACATCTTCGCCAAATATTCATTTGAGTAAGAATTAGCTCTGAATCTTAAACTTTTAGACCTGCCTACCGGCAGGCAGGTTTAAACTTACACTTTTGGACGGGACTTAGAACATACGTTTGACTATTCGGAGCGAACGTATTCGTTGATTACCGCCGGGATGTAGGCAACAAAATTGTTATCCCCTTCAAAAACAACAACAGGTTGGAAATATTCCGTATATTGTCCGGGGTCATAATATGCCAGATAAACTTTTCTTATTGTAATCGTTCCTTTGGAATTGTCTCCCAAATCGGCAATATACCCTTTTCCGGATTTCAATTCTTCCCAGGCCTCTTCAGAGGTTTTTATCGGGTATGTACCGTTTTTATTTTCGTCGAGGGCAAAGTGATGATATTCGGCTGCAACCACCTGGTCGCCGCCTGCTCTTGCGCCGGAGAACATGAACCAAACATTTGCCTGCCCCCTGACGCTGGTGACATTCGGAAGATCATTGTAAGTTTTTCGATATAGATTAATTTTGATAAGGTTGGCGTCCGATAAAGAATTGGCTTCGACAAAGTTTCCGTTGTTAATTTTAACGAAACTGTGAGTAATTTCACCGCTTAAATCCTCAGGAAGCGACCTTGCTCGGGAAAGATAAGTTTTTGCCAAAGCTGTAGCCTGTTCGGGGGTTGGCGGAACATTTTCAATTGCAGTCGGTTTTGAATTCAAATCATAGCTAATGGAAAAAATTCCTGTGACAATGTTCAGGTTTAATGACGCCGGCGAGGTTGGGTGAGTAAAAAGATAAACCGTCTCTACCAACTCCCGTCCATCAGGACTGAATCCCAAACTGGCCGCTTTTTGTTTCGCCAGATCAAGAGATTTGATTGTTGAAATCGGTTTGGGCATAAAATAAACAGTCAGCTGTTTTGGAAATTTGGGTAATTTCAAATCGGCCGTTTCCAGGGTAAAAACAAGATCTACGGTGTTGGTCTTACTCGGAAAAGGAATTGGCGATAATTTGTCAAATGACAAAGTCGGAGGAGGGGGAGGCTCCGGAAAATATTTTCTGTATAAACCCAGGCCGATTTTGTACGAATATCTGACAATGACTAAAAAAACTGCAAAATAAATTGAATACCTGATTATTTTTCTTGAAGTGATGGCAACTTGTGTCAATGAGCTCATACAACAATCATTTTAGATGATTAATGGTAAATTTCAAATGACGTAAACCGAAGTGGAGAACAATTCATGAGATATTTAACCGCAACAAAATATACACAGCGTTTTTTTAAAATTATGAAATTGTGTGGATAATATGAGCCAAAAACGCTAGAATTCAGTTGTAAGTATGTCGGGAACATTTAAAACAAAAAGTAAAAAAGTTCGGACAAGATTTGCTCCAAGTCCTACAGGAACTCTGCATGTCGGAGGTCTTCGGACGGCAGTTTATGCATATGCATTAGCCAAAAGATACAAAGGAGATTTTATTTTACGTATTGAAGACACCGACCAAAAAAGGCTTGTCCCCCAAGCGAAAGAAAAACTGGAAGAAATTTTAAAACAATTTTCTCTAACCTGGGATGAATATTATGTTCAAAGCGAGCGTGTAAAATCAGGGATTTACGCAAAAGCCGCTGAGAAACTGGTAAGGGATGGGCATGCTTTTTACTGTCAATGTCTACCAAGGAATGCAAAAACCGAGGGGTTCTCAAAAATCTTACGGGATCCCTGCCGTGATAAAAATTTAAGAACAGGCGCGATAAAGCTAAAAGTTCCTGAAAACAAGAAAGTAAGTTATAGAGATTTTGTTATCCAAAAAGAAATAATCTGGGATAGTGGCGTGGTTGATGATGCAACGCTTCTAAAATCCGACGGATTTCCGACATACCATTTGGCGGTTGTTGTGGATGACCACGATATGAATATCTCACATGTACTTCGCGGACATGATTGGTTGCCATCTACACCAATCCACCTTTTGGTTTATGAATACTTGGAGTATGACCGTCCTGAAATTGGTCATTTAACGGATATTTTGGATCCTGAGGGAGGCAAACTGTCAAAGCGCAAAGGGAGTGTCTCTTGTGAGGCAATCCTTGCGGAAGGGTATCTGCCTGAGGCAATCTTAAATTTTGTTATGCTTCTCGGATGGGCGCCAAAAGATGACCGTGAGATATTTACTCTTGAAGAATTTGTGAAGGCTTTTGACGAAAATGGTTTTCAAAAGTCAAACCCGATTTATAACCGGGATAAATTAAATTGGTTTAATGGTGAATATATAAGAAATTCAAAAAACTCAATACTAATGACCAAATTAGTTGATTTTTTTAATAGGAAATACGCTGAAGAAAAGCTTGAAAAAATAATCCCCCTCGTCAGGGAGAGGTTGAATACACTTTCAGAATTTGAAAGTTTGGCGGGATTCTTTTTCGAATTACCCAAGGCGGACAAAAAACTTCTCGGTGAAAATTTTAAGGAACATTTATCGGGTGCAATCACAGTTTTGGAGGGAGTTAATATATGGAATCTTGAAAATATTAACAAAGCTTTGATGGATCTGATCCAAAGCAAAAACTTCAAAACCGGAAAATTTTTTATGGATATACGGATTGCGATTACAGGCAGTTCGGTAACTCCACCGATAAACGAATCGATGGAAATTCTCGGAAAGGATGAAAGCATAAAAAGGCTAAGCGGTATTTTAAACTGAATCCCATCGTTCGCATATAATAAGATTATGAAGAAAAAATCTGCCCAATTTGGATTTGACGATATCCGGTCAAAATTAAAACTCAAAAACCTTGAACAGCGTCAGAAGATATTAAAAAAATACCCGAGCGTTGATAAAATATTTTCTGAAAGAGGAATAGATATCGGCCGGATTCGGGAACATTCTGCAAGACTATTAGGTGCAGGAATTATAAGCGGAACTCTTCTTTTGGGACAACCCGATACAGCCCATACTCTCCCGGCTCCTGATTATACCGATCCAAAAGAGATTGAAAACGCCCTGGCGAGAATGAAAACAAAAAAAGAAGGCTTGGTCGAAACTTTGACAGCAATACTCCCGGCAACAGCAAGACCTTTAAACCGCAACGAAGAAAAAATGCTGGAAGGGGTATTTAAAAATTATATCGGAGTGGATGCAAGAGCCGGCCTTGAAGGCGAACATTTAAATCAAACCTATGGTTATATCGGCGCAGAACAGCATCTGATCCGATATCCGGGTGATTCAATTGTTAGTCACGGTGATCCGCAAATTCAGAGATCCGGGATGGCTCCCGGTAAAGGCGCGTGGGGTTATTTTGCAAATTCAGCCTCGGTACTGACGGACAATCTATCCGAAACAGAGAAATGGTACGCTGTTGTACAAACTTTATATCTTCCGGACTGGGGAACAAGACAGCCATACTTGAAAAACTGGTACAAATACCGCAAAGTTTTAATCGTAAATACAAAAAACGGAAATGCGGTTGTTGCAGCAATTGCTGATTCAGGCCCCGCCGCTTGGACAGGGAAACACTATGGGGGAAGTCCTGAAGTAATGTATCATCTTGGCGGACAAAAGTATAAAAAAGGTGCGGTAATTGTTTTTTTTGTTAACGATCCGGATAATAAAGTACCACTAGGCCCGGTTGAATATGAGGAAATTAATTTGAATTTGGTTGAAACAGAAATTGCAACATAAGTTTATAAGCAGAATTTTTTACAATCGAGTATTAATGAGAGTGCCAAAGAATTTTATATGAGTAAAATTTTTTATGATGAATTTATTGATTTAGGAGACTTTCATATGCATCTAAAAAGTATGGTTCAGGATGATAATGAAAAAGAAGATTTATGGCATCTGGTGGATGAATTCATACATCTTAGGATGATAGAAATTATTCTTGATAATTTACATGAAGATTTGCACGAAGAATTTCTGAGAATGTTTGGTGAGCGACCTTATGATGAATCATTGGTGACATATCTTGACCAAAACATGGCTATCAAGTTTCCGATCCTTGTTGAGAACGAAATGGAATATCTCCAAAACGAATTATATGAGCATTTCGGAATTCAAAAGCCGGTTAAACTTCCGGTGAAAAAGAAGAAAAAGAAAACGTCGAAAACTACTTCGAAAGCTTGATGAAGTGTTCTTTTTTAAGTTCTTCGTTGTGGTTTTTCAGATATTTTTCTCCATCGAACATTTGGCTTTTGTGCGCCATAATTGTCTGTTTTTTCTTCTCATAATAATCACTGATATCAACAGTGTAATTGATTTCGTGAAGTCCGTATCCGGGAGGGAAATAAATAAAATATTTTCCTTCGAGAGCTCTTTGAGCTTTATTCAGACAAAAGTAGAGCAGAGTCTTCAGTCTTCTGCTGCGTTCGAAAACAAATGTTGAAACCATACTGACTGCAATGTGGTCAATGTGACCCGATACCCCCCTGGGTTCGAAAGTGATAAGGGTATCAGATTTCGTTACATTAACTTTTTCCTGAATTTTGGCCGCTAATTTATGATAGTTTTTATTGCACAAACAGCCGTCCTCAAAATTGAAAAAGAAAACTTTTTTTACTCCCATTATCCTTGCTGAATTCCGGAGTTCTGCGGATCTTCTTTTCCGTAAGTTTTTGTATTTTGATTGTTGACCTCCGCCCCGTGTCACACAAACAAGATAGACATCATTAATTTTGCTTAATTTTGACAAAGTTCCGGATGGGCCAAAAGCCTCATCATCGGGGTGAGCAAATACGGCTAAAATATTTCCCATTTTTTAAAAGAGGTTATTATTTTAATGCAAAACGGATTATTTTTGAAGCGGGACTTCGGAAATGTTGATCTGGTAAGTTTTCACATCCTGGGGTGAAATGTTGGTCTCCCACGGTTTTTTGTATTCAAAACGGATTTCTGATTTTCCGCTTTTAAGAATTTCGAATTCAAAGTACTGGGTACCGCCGGAGCCCACCAGCTTTTCATTACCTTTTGCTAAATAAGTATTATTAAGAAGCTTAAAATAACTTTTATCAAAATTAACCTGCCATTGATATCCCGTTGAAGGATCAGTATAAAGTGCAAGTTTTAGTGGTTTTCCGAACTCAACAAAAACAGGGATCTCGGATGAAGCAGCCGGAGTTGGGGTTATTTCGATCCGGTTGGCAGTTGACACAGATTCCCGTGGCTGAGTTTTTTTTGAAACCGCGGCCTGGTAAACAATTAAAGTAAGTATAAGGAGTACAATAATTCCCCCAGGAATGGCAAAGATCAGGATGTGTTTTTTCTGCAGCATATTCCATTATACAAACGGATTACAAATTTTGTAAATGAAGGAACCTAATTTAGTTTTCAAAAAGGTATTTCCCCTTGTTTGACTGAATCCTCATGAGTCAACTCTTCCCCAATATGACGATAGTTGCACCATTTACAGTTGTTACTTTCTTTGGGGGGAGGCTCTTTTAAAAGCTGGTCGATTTCTTTCATGAATCCATGAAATTGATCCATATCCGGTTTGATTTCCAACCAGGTGGGTGGAAAGTCCAGTTTTGCAATTCCGTTTTCAAAACTTACGCTTTCGGGGTAAAAAATCAAAAGTGCCGTTTTGGAAATCGTTATTGCTGATCCCCGTCTTGGATTTTCGAGAGCAAATTTATATGCCGAGAGCTGGGTTTTGTATTTTTCTGCTTTTCCGTCATCAGGGGTGCTGATTTTCAGATCTATCAATGAATAGGTTTTATCCGGGTTTTCCAAAAGAAGGTCATACTTGCCTTTGATGTAGACACTTGTTTGGGGAACAACAATTGACTCGACCCAACCCTCCTGAGATACTATATTTCCTTCCGGAAGCGTATCTGATAGGGATTTAAGGTTTTTTCCCACCAGACTTCCCTGAATCTGAGTGTTAATAGCGGAAAATACTCCCGGCATCGGCATTGAAGGCTGATAAATATTGTGGACGACTTTCAGGTAGTAGCAAAGTTTACATTCCTCATATAAGTAAGCGAAATCGGAAGGCGATAGTTTATACATTACATCTCACATTATACAGCTTTAATAAAATATACATCCCACAAGTAAATTATATGAAGGCTCACTTTAAGTCACTAAGTTTGGATCTTAACTTGGGAGGCAGCTTTCTGGATCCTTCCCGAAAAGACAATCCTGACATTTTATTTTTGTTGTTTTTTAAGAAATTGTAAACAGTTTCGGGAGATTTTGCGGACATATCCCGAAGGGTCCAGCCGATTGCTTTTCTGATAAAAAATTTGGCTCTTTTATTAACTAAAGTACCCTTATAAATCTTATCAATCCACAATTCATCAAATTGTGATTGTGCCATTTGAAAAAATAAATCCTTCCTTCCTCCTTTTCCGCTTCTGAAAAGAAGGAGTTGGGAAAGAAGTGCGCTTCGCCTGACCCAATAATCATCATCTTTGATCCATTTTAGTAAATATTCATAAACCGATTTATGTTTTTGTAATATACCGGGCATTAAAGGAATAATGAGACTATCCAGGAGCGCCCAACCCCGCGATTGCCTCATCATTTTTTCAATTAACGGTAAATCACTTTTATTCAGTTCGTTTGAATGAAGTTCAAGTATTTCAAGAGCGAGTGTTTTTTCTTCAAATGAAGGTTGGTTCCATAAATATTTTACAAATACAATAGCTTCTTTTTTATTCAGAGATAATAGAAAATCTTTATGCTTCAAGTAATATTCATGCCTTTTATTTGAACCCACCCCGTAATGTTTCAAATCCGAGTAAAGATATGCTTTTTCCTTGACAGCTCTTTCGGAATTAAAATTATCATTAAGAAACTTTTTGTATATTTTATGGAATTCATTCTTGTTCATGCTTACCTATTTTACCTTTCCTGAATTGATTGTAAACAATAATATAGTAATAATAATTATAGTGTCATATAATGTCTGAGTGAAAAAAGATCTTGCCGGAAAAACACTTCTCCTACACGCAAAGTTTGCAGGTAAACTCGGAACTCAAGTTTTGACGCCCATCAGAACAAAAGACGATTTGAGTTTGGTGTATACACCCGGTGTTGCGTCAGTTTCTTCCGAAATCGCGAAGCATCCGGAAAAAATATATAAATATACGATAAAAAGCCACACAGTTGCTGTTGTCAGTGATGGATCGGCCGTCTTGGGGTTGGGCGATATTGGAGCCGCTGCGGCGATACCTGTAATGGAAGGCAAGTGCGCCCTTTTTAAGACTTTTGCAGGACTTGATGCGTTTCCGATTTGTTTGACTACACAAAATCCAAAGGAGATTATAAGTATTGTAAAAAATATTTCTCCCGTTTTCGGAGCAATTAATTTGGAGGACATTTCTGCTCCCCGTTGTTTTGAGATTGAGGAAGCTCTTCAGAATATCGGGATTCCTGTTATGCATGACGATCAGCATGGGACTGCGGTTGTTGTTCTTGCTGGACTTATAAATGCATTAAAAGTCGCAGGTAAAAAGATGAATCAGATAAAAGTGGTTCTTCTCGGGGCGGGAGCTGCAGGAAATGCGATTGCGAATTTTTTGTCCGATAAGGTGAAGGAGTTGGTTGTTGTTGACAGCCGGGGGATTATCTCAAAAAAAAGAAGCGATCTGGATAAATATAAAAAAAGACTACTAAGGTTTTCTAACAGGAAAAATGTTTCAGGAAGCCTGGCTGATGCTTTGCCTGGAGCTGATGTTTTTATCGGTGTTTCAAGAGGAGGGCTTTTTGAGCCCGGTTTTGTGAAGTTGATGAATGAAAAATCAATAATTTTTGCTCTTGCCAATCCTACCCCTGAAATTATGCCGGAAATTGCACATAAAGCCGGTGCATTTATTGTTGCCAGCGGCCGGAGCGACTACCCAAACCAAATTAACAATTCACTCGCTTTTCCGGGGATTTTTAAAGGGACATTAATTTCCGGTGCTTCAAGAATCACGCGGGAAATGAAAGAAAGCGCAGCAGTCGCTTTATCCCGGTTGGTTAAAAATCCTACAAGAGAAAAAATAATTCCCGGACCTTTTGATAAAGGTGTGGTGGAAGTAGTTTCCAGGGCAGTTATAAACGCATCCTAGGCGACTTTATTATTAAAAGACTTTTTGTTTTCAACTTGTTATGTTTTTTTGAACCCGTAGGATTTTTTTGCGGGTAATAATAATGTTGGTAAGAACTATTGCTGAGTAAACTACTCCGGAAATGCAGACTTTTACTATGTTTGCATGTGTTGTTATTGTCAGGAGAGCACCGCTTGCAAGAGTAGCCAAAAAAGCAATCCCGGTAACAAAAACCTTTCTATTTGATGGTGTTATCGATGTGTAAAACGAATACAAAACACTGGTCAATGCCAAAAAGATATGAATGATTAACATGCACCAAAACAAACCTTCAGATTAACGTTATATATTCTATCATTTTTCTTATATTTCGATACAATATATCTACATTTTTAACTCATATGCAAACAGGATCTGAACTTTGTAAAATATGCCCTATTAATGAGAGCTGCAGTTCAGATCTTAACCCTGAAAGTGCAACAAAAAGGAGGCTTGTCATTAATAATCCCTGGAACTGCCGGCATCTGACGTGTCCTGCAGGCGTTGAAGAAGCCAAAAAGGAAAAGTCGCGTTTAAGATCTAAAAATATATTTTTTGGTTATGCCTACTTTTCGTCAAAGGACAAACCAAGTGTCAGAAGATTTGATATGAAGTTGGGTATTATCGAATCATTTCAGGATGGACAGTGGCATTCAACAGGTCAGTCAATCTATAAAAATTATATTGTTGATAGAAAAAACTATCCATATAAAAGAATCAGGAATTTCAGTGTGAAGAAAACTTAAAACTAAATACCCACTTCCCACAACTCATTTCCTATTTCTTTCCCCTTTTCTCTATTAGCTAATTTTTAATCCCTGACTTTTGTCTTTTCTATATCTTCTTCGCTCATGCCGAAATGGTGGGCGATTTCGTGAATAACGGTATTTTTGATATTAACAACTGCGTTTTCATAACTATTAGAAATCCGAAGAAGGGGAATTTTAAAGATTGTGATCTTATCAGGGAGCGGTCCGCCGATGCCATAGTTTCTTCTTTTTGTCTGGGGTATTCCTTCATACAAACCAAGAAGTAATCCTCTGCCTTGGTTTCTCCCGACAAGGTTCATTTGCGATACCGTCGGCCAGTCAGCAATTACAATTGCCACATTTTCCATTTTGTCTTTGAACTCCTGAGGAAGTTCTTTCAGCGCCTGATCGATAATTTTCCCAAACTCCTGATCATCCATGAAGGAAATTATATTTAATCCCAAGCTTAACGGCAAGGAAGGTTCATCGCTGAAGACCAATTCGGCGGCTTTCATAAATTTCCTATATTTGATTCTGCGAAGGAGGTTGTGGATAATGAAGTATTATGGACGAAGCCGGGGATAACATTACTGGAAGTCATATCTCAAGAAGAGATTTTTTGAATATGGGAGTATTGGGTTTGGCATCAATTGCTACTGGTAAAAAATTGGTGAATACCATTAATTATCTCGCTGACGCATTAGGTGATAAAGTTGAAGAATCGGGAATTAATAACAAGCTCCATGAAGTTTTGAAAATTGTTCAGGAAAATTCAAAGATGATTGTTAATTTTTCTGACAAATATGGTATCCCACCGGAAGTTTTGGCGACAGTTGTGTCTATGGAACATTTGATTATTTTAACCGGTAAAACGAAAAAAGATGGATATGCGATAGGTATTTCGGAATCAGATTCCATAAAAGGATTTACTGATTTAATCGAGAAAGAAATTCACCCCGATAAAGCCAATATAGGATTGTGTCAAGTAAATCTTCAGGATGCAATCAATTTTGAAGACCGATTGGTTGGAAAAGATGCGTTTCCTGATGCGGATAAGCAAAAAAGAGAACAAACGACTTATGAGAGGCTGGAATCTCCTTGGTGGAACATGGTGTATTTTTCAGAAATGCTTAAAAAAGAGGCCGCTGATACCGGAAAAACTATTACAGACAAACAAGCAGCAACCCAGTTTATCAGAGAAAAATACAATGACGACTCTCATAAGTTAAAAATATTTAATGAACTACTGGATGTATATTCAAACTTTTTTCAGGATAAGAAACCGGATGAAAAATTTAAGAGGTGTTCACTCGAAGAAGCGATAAGTGTTTGGAATGAATACCCAGAGTATTCACATTTATTCCGAAGTGTTTGGCCTGTTGAATACTTTGTAGTTCATCATACTGCAGGTAAATATCACACTGAGTCGATAATCACAGCGGAACACATTGCCAAAGGTTTTGGTGACATTGGTTATAACGGAATTATCGGGAATGGCGAACTTACAAGCGACGGTAAATTTTATCCTGGGAGAAGTACAAAAAAAGAAGGTGCGCATACTTTGAGCTACAACAAAAAGTCCATCGGTGTTGCTTTGGTCGGGGATTTCAATATAACTGAACCCACAACGCTACAACTGGATTCATTAAGGAAAGCCATTATTGCCAGTTCTGCAATTTATGAGATTGATCCTTTCAAAGTAGTTGGCCACAGAGAACTAAATGATACGCAGTGTCCGGGAAATAATTTTACAACTGATAAATTCAAAAGACCGGTAGATGTGGCCGCAGGGAAAATAGTATAGAAAAACTTAACTCCAAATAACTTAATTTCTATTTTTCCCTTTCCCACTACTCACATCCCACTTCCCATCACCTACCCCCTACAACCTATCTCCTACCGCTTACAATCCACTTTTTATCTCCATTCATCTATATTTGTAGCTTTCGGATGGCGTACAATACCAGCATTATGCAGGAAAATGAAAAACCATCAATTTGTCAACGGAACTTTATGCTGGATTGCAAGCCCGGCTGTCCTCTTTATGCTTATTCCAAGAATTCCGTTCAAACTTTGGCGGATCAACACGGAGTGACTTTTGATGAAGCAATAAAAAAGATCCGAAGTATGCGCTTTGATCAACAAGTGCAGATTCTGGCTTTAATAAAGGGTGGTTTACAATCCGTAAAAGAGAAGAGGGGGATTGTTTTGGAATGCGATAATGAGAAAAATGGGTTAATTTCGGACCATTTTGGTTTCGGATAGCGTACAATACCATCATCATGCCGGAAAAGTGGTTTCGAAGGGTAGAAAATTTGGCAATTATTCCAGTAATAGGTGGTGATTTACCGGGTATGTATAGGGAGTTTCCACCTGAACTTCATGATGCTTTTGAGGAAGGTAAAAAAGCACTGGTTCCCGGTGAACAGTCTTATATATCTATGAGGGGTCCTGTAAAGTATGGTGGTTTTGAAAGCAAAGTATTCATCGTTTCGAAGATCACTCTCGTAAAAGTTGCAGGGTGAGAAACTACTAAAAACTTAAAACTGAATACTAAATACTCACAACTCACTTCCCACATCTCACTTCCCATTTCTTTTCGCTTTTCTCTATTCTCTTAATTCCTTAATTCCTATATTCCTAATTTCTTATCTTCATTTCCCACAACTCACTTCTCACTACTCATTTCCTACTTCCTACCTCCTACAACCTATAACCATTGCCCCTCTCATTTCTCACATCCCACATCCCATCTCTTACAACCTACCGATCAGTGTTAATATACCAATATAAGTATGAAGAAAATAATTGCCGCTATTTTACTATTATTAACAGCCGCATTTGTGTTTTTCGGTTGGCAATATTTTGCTCCGGTTGGTTCATCCGAAGATCTTGTGGTTTTTGTCGTTCCGGAAAAAATGCCGGATTTTAATGTACCCGAAGAACTGTATAAGCAAAAATATATTAAAAGTTCCAAGGCCTTCCGGTTCCTTCTTGAAAATTTTGCACCGGGAGTAGAGATAAAACCCGGCGGATATAAAATAAGTCAAAACATGAATGCTTGGCAGGTTATGAAAAAGATTACAGGACAAGAGGATTTGAAATGGGTAACAATTTCTTATTGCCCCCGGAAAGAACAGGTTGGCGAGAAGCTTGCAGAAGTCTTGGGGTGGAACGACCTGAATCTAAGTGATTGGAATTCGCTCTATAAAAATACCAAACAGGAGTATTTTGAAGGAGTCTATTATCCGGATACATATCTGATTCCGGTTGACGAATCCCCATCACAAGTTGCCGGAAGATTTATAAACCGTTTCAATGAAAAGTTCGCACCTTTATCGGAAAAGTTTATAGAAAAAAATATCAAATGGACGACAGGTCTCAAGATTGCCTCACTTATAGCCCGCGAAGCAGGAGGAACAGAGGATATGAATATAATATCTGCCGTAATCTGGAACCGTTTGGACGGGGGAATGCCGCTTCAGATTGATGCAACGATGCAATACACTCTCGGAAAAAATGAGGATGGCAGCTGGTGGGGAAATATTGATCTTTCAGAAAAAGATAAAGACTCGCCCTATAATAGCTATATGTATAAAGGACTTCCTCCCACTCCTATTTGCAGTCCGAATGTTAGTGCCATTGAAGCTGTTATTAACCCCGAAGAAACCGATTGTCTATTTTATCTGCATGACAAGAATAAAAATATTCATTGCGCGGTTTCCTACAAAGACCATCTGAAGAATATCCAAAAATATTTGAAGTAAACATTAAAAATATACTATAAGAATATTCAGGAAAAGCCATCGAGTCTAATTGGATCTACCTCGACATCCAAGCTTGACTTGACTCGGGGGGGGATGTCATAGTCATTGACTTATGGGATAGTTTGATGCAATAATCACTTGAGAATGCGGACGTTTTCAAGAAAGCTATCATATCTTCTTTGTTTTACTCTTCTTTTTTACCAACTCTCCCTTTTTTTATTCAACGATGCAAAAACCGCACAAGCAACTACGGCATCATATCAAGTGTCAACTTCTACTGATGATGTAAACGAAGACGGCGGGACAATGAATTCAACAAGTACCAGTATTTGGGTGGGAACGGGCGGATCCACAAGCCAAAGTTACACCGGTTTCCGATTTACCAACGTAAGTATTCCCCAAGGATCAACTATTACATCTGCTTATATAGAGCTTTGGTCTATCCAAGATTCATGGATTGATACCGGTTATCAAATCGGGGCAGAAAATGTCGGCAATAGTACAACTTTCACAAGTACAACAAAGCCGTCACAACGGGCTCTGACAACCGCCGTGGTCAACTATTCATCAAGCTCCCATTGGTTAATCAACACTTGGTATCAGGATGCAAACATACCCTCAGTTATTCAGGAAGTTGTTAACCGTACTGATTGGACAAGCGGTAATGCGTTGTCGATTATTTACAAGGGAACTTCCGCAGCATGGGGTAGAAAGTATGCATCAAGCTATAACGGGAACCCATCCTATGCTCCGCGTTTAGTTGTTGCATTTGAAGCCGCAACCACGCCTAGTCCGACGCCGCCGCCGACGCCCACTCCCACTGAAACTCCGACTCCTACACCAACAGAAACACCAACTCCTACTCCTACCGAATCTCTAACTCCGACTCCCACGGAAATCCCCACTCCCACTCCGACCGAGACGCCAACGCCAATGCCTACCCCAACAGCCTCGGTTACCCCGACACCTCAGCCACCTTCGGAATGGACGCAGCTCGGACATGACGCACAGCATTCATCGTACACGGAACAATTTGTCCCAACCCCATGGAAGTGGAAATGGTCATGGAACGGACCCGACGCAGCAGGAAATGTACGTGCGGATAAACTGAATTATCCCGGAAGCAGTGATTTTACAACTCCGGGTATCCCTCGGAATATTCAACCGGTGACCGGTGGGGGTAAAGTATATATTGCTGCCGGAAATTTCGGTGTTTACGCCCTTAATGAGGAAGACGTAAATACTGACAGTTTTGCAGATGTTTTGTGGAACGTAAATCCGGTTGCTGGTGGTGGAGTTAAGTCAACTCCCGCATACGATAGCGAAACTGGAGCATTATTTGTTCTTGGAACAAATGGCGTTGTTTACAAATTGGATACCCTTAACAGCGGGATCGTGATTGGAGAATTTAATACAAATCAAAGTTATGCACCATATACAACAAGTGCTGACCGATACAATCGGGTAGCGTTGCCGACATCCCCCACACTTTCGGGAAACCGGTTATTTGTATCGATGGGACAGAAAGTTTTTGCACTGGACAAAAACAATCTTAGTAATCTTATATGGGAGTACGATGCGGGAGCAGAAGTTTATACACCGCCTGCATACTCAACTGTCAGGGATATGGTCTTTGTTGCATCTCAGGATTTGACACCCGGTCCGGATGGAAAACTTCATATTTATACGCATGCAATATCAAATTCTAATGGACTGGAATTGTGGAAGACTAGCATCACTAATATCACCGGTGTTGAAGCGGGAGACCCCAACCCGCCTCCAAATTACACCAGCCAGGTAAGAGCGGAAGTACTTAACGGTTGGCCGGTTATTGCTGAAGAACATGGTCTGGTTTTTATCAAATTAAGACTTAATTGGAATACGATGTGGACTTGGAGTCCCTGGTCAACGAGCAATGAGACGAACCGGACGAGGCTTCTTTCCAATCCAACACAACAAGCTCTGATTGCTCTTTCAATGGATAGCGGGAGCCAACCGTTTGTTGTCAATATCGGTCACGGAGGCTATGGAGATGGATTCATCCCGATGGGACCCCAACCGGTTGTAAAGAGGTTTGCCGATGGGAGTGAAGTTGTCTATACGATGGTAAGGGGAGACAGTCAATCCGGTGTTGACGGTCGTTCGGATACCCACTTTGGGGAGTTGGTTTTGGATTCAACAACAGCAACCGGATTTGAACCGGGCTATGTCAGATGGATTGAATACGGTAATTATGGTTGGCCGGCAAATTCAAATAATGATACTCCGCCGACAGATGAGCAGCCGAATGTATCAATGTCAGGAAACTATCTTTTCGGAGGCCACTGGGCTGTTGGGAATGCGATGGAAATCGTTGATAGGAATGCAAATTTGGGAGGCTATTCAAACCCCATCACAACAGAACCGATTCCGAATATCGCTTTAATGACAAATTCGTCAACTGTTCCGGAAGGATTTGACTCTTCACACTATGTTTCACACAATTTTGGCATGGCAACGAATGGGGAATGGAGGGCGTTGCCTCCCGGATTTTACGTATATTGGAATCAAGGGCATCTTTATGATCAATACTGGAGCGACTACTCTACCTGGACAGTTAGTAATAATACCGTTTACTATTTGACGAATGATGGTGCACTTGTTGCTTTAGATCACAATAGTGGCAGTCCTACACCTACACCAACACCCAGTCCAACTGCCACGCCTACTCCCACTGAAACTCCGACTCCGATACCGACCGAGATACCAACACCTACGCCAACTGAGATTCCTACCCCGACACCGACTGACATTCCGGCTCCGACTCCAACAGAAATACCTACTCCGACACCTACGGATTCTCCCACTCCAACGCCGACTGATACGCCCACTCCCACGGACACACCCACTCCGACACCTCCGCTAGTGATTAATATGGCTGTCATGAGCGACAGCTCTTCTGATGAGTATCGTGCAGACGACAATCGTGCCGGAGGAACTCAATGGGAGTTAACAACGCTGGCCTGGACCGAGTTATTGGAAAAATATCGCGGATTTAATTTGGGGTCTTGGGGAACGCGTGGGGAGCCAAGACGGACCGGTTATGAATACAATTGGGCAAGGACAGGTGCCGAAGCAGCAGATGTAGTTTTTGCCGGCCAACATACAGGCGTTGCTTCCCAGGCACAGTCGGGTTTAGTCAATATTGTTTATTTCCAGATAGGAAACAACGATTTTGCATATTACCGAGACGGTGCAGATATATATAACGGTGCTCTTTCAGGACAGGCTTTAACCGATAAAATTAATGCAATAATTTCAAATATCTCAACTTCTCTCGATACTGTTTTGGATGCAGATCCAAACGTAAAGGTAATTCTTGGAAATATTGCAGATCCTGGACTATCACCTTATTGGGCAGCACAATTCCCTGATCCGGTAAAAAGGCAGTTGGTTACCGATGCAATAAACCAAACTAATGCGGGTATAACAAACCTGCTTCTTACCCGGAGCAGAGTTACTTTATTTGATCAAATGGCTTTTGCAAACGAGCTTATGTCTAAGGTTGTTAATGGTAATTTGGTGATAGGCGGAGAAAATATCAGCTTAACTCAAAATGGCGATGAACCCCACCATGCAATTTTGGGAGATAATATCCATGGCGGGACAGTAATGGAAGGCTTAGTTGCCAACGGTTTGATTCCTCTGGTAAATCAGACAACCGGATCGCAGATTCAATTATTTTCTGAAACCGAAATTTTGAATAATTCTGGTATCTTTCCCAGTCCGACTCCGACTCCCACGGTGATTCCTACTCCGACACCTACTCCGGTGTTTGAAACTCACTATATATCGGTAAATCCGGACGGAGTTATCGGAGGGGTAGCTGTTGCCGGAGAAGATATTCTCAAATTCAATACCGTAACTGGTTTGTATGAAACATACTTCGACGGTTCGGATGTTGAGCTTTCGGGAACATCGATTGATGCGTTTACCTTTCTTCCCGGAGGCGACATGATTCTGTCTTTTTCCGGAAGCGTTTCAATAACTGGGTTGGGGACAGTCGCTTCGCAGGACTTGGTCAGGTTTACTCCGCTTTCGACAGGTAATAGTACAAGCGGATCTTTTAGTTTATATTTTGACGGATCAGATGTTGCCTTAAGCAATTCGTCGGAAAATATAGATTCAGTATCGGTTTTGGAAAATGGGGATATTCTCTTATCAACAAATGGCAGTATTTCCGTAACCGGAGTTTCAGCAAACGATGAAGATATTATCGAATTTACTCCGACTTCACTCGGTCCGGCAACTTCGGGAAGCTGGTCACTTTATTTTGATGCATCTGATGTTGGATTATCAAGTACGAGCGAAGATATCGATGCTTTGAGTATCGCGTCATCGGGAGATTTTTATCTTTCAACAAGCGGCAGCTTCAGTGTTACGGGTGTCTCCGGTCAAAATAATGATGTCTTTATCTTTGATCCGTTAACTTTGGGAGGGGATTCGTCAGGAACTTTTTCCCAGCCGATTTATTTGGACGGAAGCGCTTTCGGATTATCGGGTTTCAACGTTACGGGATACTACAAATAACTTACAACTCATTTCCCATTTATTTTCCCTTTTCTCTAGTCTCTTAGTTCCTTAATTCCTATATTCCTAATATCCTACCCCCTATCTCTAATAACCAATTATCAAATTCCAAATACCAAACAATAAATTTCTAATATCTAATTTCCAATAAATTTTCTCTTAGTTCCTTAATTCCTTTATTCCTGATATCCTACCTCCTATAACCTGCAACCTATAACCATTATACCCTCACATTCTGTAGCTTAACGCTGAAGTGTTGGCTTTTGTGATATTAACACTTAGGATTTCACCATCATAATTGAATACGAATGAAACACGAGCATCAAGATTGTTTGTGATGTATAGATTTTGTCTTGCACTTTTATCAAATCCGCCGGGAAGATAAAAAATTGAAACTCCGTATTCCTTCGGAACTTCATTAATAACAGCAAAATTGTGATTTGAAGGATCATATGCAGTCAGTCCTGCATCTTTTGCCGCCCAGTATAAAATTGATGCCAAATGGCAGACACCGTCTCCCATAAGATAACCATCGGACTTGAACCCATCCTGATAGTTGAAGCGGGCATTAGTCGTTTTAACTACATTTTTATTAAACTTATCCAGTATCTGGCTATGAAAAGCAAAGCTTTCTCCCGGGTTCAAATCAAACTTATAGTCCCTGGGTTTTTCAATATTCTCCCAGACGATTTCTGATTTATTTTTAACTGTCCCGTCCATATAGTTTAAAGTCAGAAGGATATTATCTTTGAATACATCATTTACAAATTTATTGGGATATCTCTCCTCCAAAGATATGGATTTTGAAGAAAGGGTAGAGTATCCTTCTTCTTCTACGGAATTATTATTTGCCACATTGACCACCTCCGCCGGGGACGACGGGAATAAAATTATCAGTAATATAAAAAGATAAAGTAATTTTTTATACATAGGACTCACTTTTTTTTCAGACATAAAAAAAGTTCCCGAACGGGAACTATAGTGTGTATATTACCACATTATAGGTCTTTTTTCAACCTAACTGATGAAAATATGTTTATTTTTTGATAGTCTGAAATATGGCAAAATATCGGAAAAACAATTTCCCCTATCTGATAACCGTACTTTCCGTAGTTCTTATTAGCCTTGGAATTTTTATATCAAAAAGGAATGTTTCCTATTCCAAGTGTGCAAACACTTTGAGCTGTGAAGAAAGTCTTAACTTTTCCATAAACAATGATGAAACAGCCGTTTTTAATGGTGAAATCATTAAGCCGCCGGAAATAGATCTTGCGCAAATTATTGACGAACCGAAAGTATTGGGTGAAGAAACCGCAGTTTCGGACAAACGTATTGAAGTTGACTTGACTACGCAAACCCTCAAAGCATATGAAGGAGAGAAGCTTTATATGGAAAGTAAAATATCATCCGGAAAAATGTTTCCTACGCCAAACGGGGAATTTACCATATGGAGAAAAATAAGAGCCACCAAGATGTCGGGCGGGACGGGTAATGGATATTATTACCTTCCGAATGTGCCGTATGTTATGTTTTTTTCCGGTTCCAAATTATCAGCCGGACTCGGGTTTAGCCTTCACGGTACATATTGGCATGACAATTTTGGCCACCCCATGAGTCACGGCTGTGTGAACATGAAGACGCGGGATGCAAAGAAACTTTTCGAATGGGTGGATCCTCCAATGACTCCCGAACAAAAACAATCCGAACCGGGTGAAACCGGAACAAAAATAATCATATATGGAAAAGCACCATAATAAATATTATTTAATTTTGACCTTATCCGGAATATTTCTTACTACCGGACTTGTACTTATGGCCGCATCCGGACTGAAGAAAGATGTGTCTGTGACTACCGATTTGGCGTATGACGCCAAAACTGAAATCCCATTCAAAGAAGAAGAGGCGGACATTATTTCCCCCGACGGCAAATATACTCTAACCGTTAAAAAAGGAATGGAATTGAATGGATTGGTTCCCCAATCATTTTATATATCATCGGAAAAGGACTCATCCCCGATAAAAATATTTGAAAAAAATTCAAAACCCGAAAATATGATATCAGTCCCGGAAAACACTTTTTCTCCGGATAATAAATATATTTTTCTGAAATACGACGAACAGGGTAAATCCCGATATCTTGTTTTACGGACAAACGGGGAAGAAATAAGGAATGGAGTTCCGACCGTGGAATTTGAGGGTCTTTTCAGCGAGAAATATCCTGAATTTGTTATTACTGATGTAACCGGATGGGGTAGCTATAGTTTAATTGTTATAAATACTGACACAATAGACGGAAAAACAGGTCCATCCTGGTGGTTTGACCTATCCAGCCTTACATTTATCCGTTTATCATCGAGATTTAATTGATACATAATTTCTTCAAAGGATAAAAGCCCGTATTGAAATATTGATATAGTATGTAAGCTGTGTTACAGACTTATGAGTTCAATTGCGTAAAATGAATGAAGTATATGAATAATAAAGTTATAGTTGCTGCAGTCGTTCTGATATTGCTGCTTGTTGGCGGAGGAGCATATTTGATGATGTCCAAGAAGTCTGGCGTAACTACCCCAACAAGTGTTAATAATTCACAAGGAAGCGCTGTCCAAGAAACGACCGGATCGGGTCAAAAGTCGCTTAAGGATTTACTTTTGGCGGGAGTCCCGCAAAAATGCAGCTTTAGCGATGTAAGTAGCGGTGTGGAGATGGACGGAACATCATATATTGCCGGTGGAAAAGTCCGTGCCGATTTTAATTCAAAAACAGAAGGAAAGGCAACTTCCGGTCATACAATTGTTGACGGAAACACAAGTTACATTTGGATGGACGGATCGCAAACGGGATTTAAGATGGAAGTTAATGAAACCGAAAGCGACACGTCTTCAAATACAAATCAGGAAGGATTGGATTTGAATAAATCGATTGACTATAAGTGCAGTACCTGGCTTCCTGATCAATCACTATTTAACCCACCGAGTGATGTTTCATTTACACAATTTTCTGCACCGCCAACCCAGGCAGCAGGTTCTAATACTCAATTGAACAATTTATGCAGCAGCTGTGATGCACTTACCGGTGATCAAAAAACCCAATGTCTATCTGCTTTGAACTGCAATTAATACATCTGACAGATTGGATTTTATCCCTTTTTAATTCTAAATTGAAGCTAAAAAATTATATATGTTAATCGGAGGAGCACAAAGTATTACATCATCAGCTCTCATTGCAGTACCCTTTTTCGGGTTTATCAGTAGTGGACTTTTATTAACCATAACAAAATTTCTGGGAGGTGTTGTTTTACTAAGCTTCAGCACGACTAGAATACTTAGGGTTTTCATCAGATAGCAGACAAATTGAATATGGATGTATTTACGCTCTTCACTTTAATAATAGTTGTTTTGGGGACTTTAAATCTTTTCAGACTGACTTTTTTTATGGTGGGATCGGATATTTATGGTTTAAAAAATCATATACGCAAACGGAAAAAGTCAACATATGAACCGAATGTCATTGTTGTTATTCCGGCATACAACGAAGAGATAAGTATTACCTCATGTGTTACTTCCGTTCTACGAAGCAATTACCCCCGGGAAAAACTGGAAGTGATAGTGATCAATGATGGTTCAACCGACAAAACCAAAGAAATACTTGAAGAATATCAGCTAAAATCCAATGCCAGAAATCTAAAGATTGTCACTCAGGAAAATTCCGGAAAAGCTCATTCGTTGAATAACGGAATTCGCAATTATTCACACGGGGAACTGGTGATGTGTCTCGATGGGGATTCCATTCTATCGGAAAATGCAATCAAAAATGCCGTTTTATATTTTGAAAAAGAAAATGTGATGGCGCTTGCATCAAATTTAAAAATTCAAAAAGGTAAGGGGATCTTAAATCTGATTCAAAGGTTTGAATATGCGGTTTCATACCAAATGAAAAAAGCCCAGACGGTTTTTAATATCGAATACATTATCGGGGGTGTGGGATCTATTTTCAGGCGTTCAATTCTGGAAAAAGTGCGCTTTTATGACACAAATACAGTGACAGAGGATATCGATTTGACTATGAAAATCATTAATAACGGCAATAAAGAATTCCGCGTGATTTATGGTTCGGATGTTGTTGCATATACCCAAAGCGCGCTGACTATTAAAGATCTGATAAAACAGCGCTACCGCTGGAAATGGGGAAGATATCAAACTTTTTTGAAAAATAAGAAATTATTTTTTTCATTTGACAAAAAATATACAAAAGGGCTTTCTTGGTTTTATTTGCCTTTTGCACTTTTCACCGACATTACATTTTTCCTGGAGCCATTGATGCTGACTTATATCTGGCTTGTGATTTTGGGCCATCGGGATTACGGGAGTTTTTTGGTAATGATAGCAATCGTAACTTATTACCTTGTCTTGAATATTCTTTCCGAAGATACGTTTTCATTTAAGGAAAAGCTTGAACTTATTATTGTGGCACCGTTTATGTATATCCTTTTTTATACATTGAGTATGGTGGAATATGTTGCTCTTATAAAGTCATGGATAAATATGCCGGGTTTGAAGAAAAGTTTACTATCCGATAAACAAAATTGGAAACCAATCACAAGATTGGGGTTTAAGGAAAGTGTGTAATCCCCACAGGGATGATTGTTTTTACTATTATTTGATATATAATTGGCCCAAAGAATAAATTCATCACTGCCCATGTAATTAACATGGTATTAACAGAAGAAGATAAAAGCCGGATTGAGGAAGAAGAAAAATACAGAGCTCAGGTTAGAGGAGATCTGAAAGAAGAAAAACCTCCAAAAAAAGCCAGTGTTGGTAAGGGGTGTCTTACATTAATACTAATTCTAATCATTGGCTTTGTAATAATATCTTTATTGTCGACTCCTAAGAGTAAGAACACTTCAACTGAAAACTCAGTGCCGACTCAATCTCCGGCACAAATAGAACAGGAAAAAGGTGCTGAGGAAATGAAAATAAAAAATCTAAGTAACAGCATTTGCGAAAAGAGAAGCGATGGAATGCCATATCTGAATTTGGAATCAATTTCCAAGATGATTGATGGTCAATGGAAAGAAGGGGAATTAATTTATAACACGACAACAAAACCCCTACCTGATATTTGCGATAAGATAGCCGGGTTCTGTTTGAAAACTTGGGGAGAAACCGAATGCCAAGGGATTGCTGAAAAGAAGATTTGGATTGACATGAGCCAATTTCAGTTGGAATTGGCTATGGGAAACCCCCGTGACAAGAACAACACGACGGGTACCTGGGGAATACACTCACAATGGGTATATGGTGATTTTGGACCTTACATATATTTGGAGGGTGAAGATAAAGATAGTATGAAGGTTACAAGTTGGCAGGATTAAATATTACAACAGCGTTAATTCCAATTCCCGGTGTGGAAATCCTCGTTTACCTATGTCTATTGAATCAAAGAGCAATGCTTTGAAGGTTGCATCAACTCTTTTTTATAAAAAAAGAGCAGGGAACCGGGCGGGTTTAAGATTAACATACCGGATGCTGGCTGAACAGGATCCTCGGGCTCCATATTCTACGAACGAATCTTTGGTTAATGATATTTTTGAAGTCATGGACGATTTTCAAGACAAAACCAAGCATTTTGATCTACTTCGTTTATATTGGCTAAAAGCTGAAAAATACGATACGTCCGAGATTTTTTTGTCAGCTATACAGTTTATGGATGATCACAACGCAATTTTACCCAAGACCACCCTTCCCCCGGCGGATGACATACTCGAGTTTTCAAACTTTGTTTTACAAAGCACGGATAAGGCTACTCATAAAAAGCAGTTCGAAAAATTGATGCAAATTTCAGGTGGAAATCCGATTGGTGCGTCAAATGTTGGCTTTATTGCATCCAGGCTGTATGCCCGGGGAGGCGATACAAGAGCATATCCGGAAATAAAAATTGGAATAGAAGATATTGTCGCCTGGAATGTAAAGATGCCCTATTTTGAGGGAAACGGGAAAACAAATGATGCCTCAGGAGATAACTATTATTTTTGGACACATTTTTTTGCGGCCTCAACACTGCGTTTAATCGGAACCGCCGAGGCGAATTTTTACGATAAAATTTTTGAATACGGTTCGGATATAATGACTTTTGTCAGAAAAACTTTTGTCGGACAGCCCACCGTCACAGCACACCGCGAAGCATCTATGATCGGAAGGAATTTGGGAATTGCAGTTATAGAGAAATGTGAGGGATCTATTTGATATAATAGTAGATGACGGAACGAAATAGACAATTTACTGCTCCACCGGAATTTTCCAAAACTTATACTGCTTCAACCGATTCAATTGGTCAAATGAGTATTGATTTAGGTAACGTCTTTGTCTGGTTGGGATCTTCAAGGGAAATGGGAAGCCGGATGGCTTGGCATGAATATCTCCATATGATGGCGGATGGGGTAAGAGACGGACAGCTGGGATACCGGGTTGGCGCCTCTTCAATAGTTGCTTACTATATGGTTTTTGGGAAAAGAGATCCCGGGGAAATGATGAAAATTGCCTCGGCGCCGGGTTTTGGGGAAATGAGCGGACAGGATCACAACATTTATAACAGCGCAAAAACCGATTATTATCATGAACTTCAGGAAAAAGACAGGGAAAAGGTACGGGAAGATTTGAATGCGTATATCAAGATCAGAAATAAACTGCACGAGCTTGACCGGTATGGAGGTCTCACACCGGACCAAATTGAAAAAATGGATTTCGGAATCTTCAGCGAGAATAAAGATCTTATAAAGCGAGCGGTAGATGAGGTGAAAAAAGAAATTAACGGAAACAGGAAAAACGATGTTTTAATGGAAAGAACGGTTATAATTTGACATCTGGATGGGATTTAATATAGAATATCGCAAATGTTTGAAGATTTCTCAGTCACCACAAAGCTAATTTTGTCTCTCCGCAGGAGAACATAGCTTTTGGTGAGAGGAACTTAAATATTCCTGTTAATACGACCTCTCACGAAAACGAGAGGTTTTTTTGTATCATGAAGGGAAAAAAAATGATTAAAGAAACAGAAAAACAACTAGCATTAGATCAAAAATCACTCACAGATAAATACTATGAGTTTATAGATTTTTCTTATGACTATGGAGCAATCTCAGATTTCCCGGTTCCGGGAAAGAAGGGACTTAATAGATATTTGCCGCTATTGCCGGTTGAGAGTGTTGATACCAAGATAAAAAATTTGGGGAATACTCCTTTGGAAAAGGCTAAAAAATTTGGTTATGAGGTTGGTTTGTCTAATCTTTGGATCAAAAGAGAAGACTTGAACCCGACTGGATGTTTTAAAGACAGAGAAAGCGCGGTAATAATTTCAGCTGCGAAAGAAAGAAACATCACTTCAGTATATGTTGTTTCCTCTGGTAATGCGGCTTTATCTACAGCTAAGTTTGCGAAAGAAGCCGGTATAGCCTGCACCTGCTATGTACCTGAAAAGACCTCTAAAGAAAAGAAAGACCTTATCCAAAAATATGGAGCAGAACTCGAATTGATTCCCGGTTTTTATGAAGATGTATATAGAACTGTTGTAGACATGCATCCAAAAGGATGGAACGTTACTTCTGGACAAAATCCATACAGAATCGAGGGCGGTAAAACGATGGCTTATGAAATAGTTGAACAATTAAAAGAAGTCCCTGATGTTGTTGTTATTCCGAGTGGAAACGGAGGTTGTTTGGCTGCAACATGGAAAGGGTTTAAGGAACTCAAAGAAATTGGAAAAATAGATAAACTACCAAAAATGGTGTGCGTACAAATAAAAGGGGCAGCTCCAATAAAAGTAGCTTTAGAACAGAACAAACCTTATGTGGTCCTCGGAGAAATTGAGGACTCAGTTGCTGAAGGAATTGTTGCTCAAGAATCATATAACTCTCCACAAGCAGTCCAAGCTCTGAAAGAGTCGGGGGGCTATGTAATCGAAGTGAATGATTCGGAAGTAATCAGCGCTCTGAAGAAAATTATAGAAACAGAATCTATCGTTCCTGAACCAACATCTGCAGCCACATTTGCAGCATTATACAAATTGGAAGAACAATCTGACTCACTTGTCGTTGCCGTTAATACTGGTGACGGAAAGAAAATGATAGATGAGGTTAAACATCTAATTCAGAAAACCTAAATATGAGTATCGTAGAATCAATTAACGGAAAAGATAAACCCAAAGGAAATTGGATCAGTGTGGAACATGAGGGGAGTTTTCATCAGATAGAAATTGCAAAAACTCCGGAACAGTTGGCCGAAGCAAAGGCGCTTGATGATTTGGTTTTTGCCGGACATGTTGGTATAACAATGAATGAATTATATGAAATTGCTAATAATGGAGCGGTATTGCTCATGCGAGATATTAATGGGAATTTAATTGGAGAATCACAGGTAATAACCTCACCAATATCCGAACATCCTAATTTAGATAAAGATGAAGCTTATAATTATGGAACTGCTATATATCCGGGATTACAGAATAACGGATTGGCTCAAGTCTTATTCAAAGCTCAAGAACAGATTGCAATCGAAGCTGGAAAATCAAAGAGCACTCTGACAGTCAGGCTTGAAAATGCCCAAAGCATCAGGGGAAGATTTAAATCTGGCTTCTACATTGTAGGCTATGATCCAAACCATTATGGTTCGTTCGAAGATGGTGGAGCAAGATTAATTATGGAAAAAAACCTTTCAAGAAAAAATGGGGTGGTCCCAGTACCTGTTCTTGCGGGAATGGTTGATCAGGGAAAGGTGAGAATTATAAATGGCCATACCGAAAGTCCCAATATGAAAGATGAGGGGTTGTTAATTGGAATCGGTGTTAATTCAGGCGACGAAATAGACCATGCGGCACATGTTGCTGTGAAAGAAGTTTTTGAAAATAATAAACATCTTGGTATCGGTATTCTAAAGTCATGTGAATTTAAGACTAAAGTTGACAAAACAAGCCTGTTAGTTTTTACTGAAAAATAATTCACCTCAAATGGTAAAAACAAATCCTTCGCATCTTAAGGAAAAATATAAATTATTATCAGAGAAATTAGATAGAGAATTACTTAAGATATCTTTCAAGGAAAATAAAGAAAATATAGTCTATTTGCCGGATTTAATAAAAAAACAAAATGTTGAGATGGTTATCAAGTACAAGGAAAATGCGTATTTAAGGGAATCAGTGGCTTTAAATCTAATTAAAGCTGCAAAATATTTTAAAAATAAAAACTTTACTCTTGAATTGGAAAGTGCCTATAGAAGCATAAATGAACAAAAAAAACGGTTTATAAGTAGATATGCTTCAATTAAAAAAAAATATCCTAACAAACCAAAATCTGAATTATTGAAATTAGCAAATACATATACTGCAGGAATTTTAATATTAGCTGCTCATACTGCAGGTGCGGCTGTTGATGTTCTTTTAAAAGACTGGAAAAATTCCAGTCTTGATTTTGGGACAGACTATCTTAATGGTGATGAAAAATCTGTTACAGATTATCCTAATTTATCAAAAAAAGTTAAAGCAAATCGGAAAATTCTGAAAAAGGGTATGGAAAAATTTGGTTTTACTAATTACCCATTCGAATATTGGCATTACAGTATAGGTGATGTTTTTGCAGCTTATTTTAATAAACAAAAATATGCAAAGTATGGACCTGTTAATTATGATATGAAAAAAAATATCACAATATTTTCGAACAATAAAAAAGATTTATATAAATTTTTTAAAATTAGATGATAGAACAAGAAATAAATCCTCAAAAAAATGTAAAGATTGTTATCCCCGACACCTCTTCAGTAGGTGAATTTATCAATACAATCGAAGAAGTATCCAAATGGACACATTTTTATAAAGATACAATGTGGCCAAGGAGTCCTGAAAAAATAAAAAGTTACTTTCAGAAAGGACATTCTGTATTATTAGTAAATGAGAAAACCGATGAACTTCTTGCACATGGAGCGATAAAATGGATATCTGATGTTAATCCAATACTGGAAATAGGAACAGTTGTCGTTAATCCAAAATATAAAGGTTTAGGGTATGGTACTAAAGTTACTAAAGCGGTTATAGAACATGCGAACGTGATGTATCCAGAAAAAACTCAGTTCGCGTTTTGTAATCCATCCAGCCTAGGGATATTAAAAAAATTAGGTGCTATCGAAGCACAAATAAACGATTTACCGCTAGAGGTATGGGAAGGATGCGCAACTTGCCCCAATAAACCTAAACCTGAAACCGGAAAATTTTGTTGCGATACGATTGTCTTTTTCCCTAAAGTCATTAACTAGTTATTAGTATCTAAATAAAATGTCTGTCTCAAAAGAAATTTTTCAAAATGAGCATATTGTTTTACCTGTTATTCACGCGGAAACAGAAAACCAGGTTTTGGACAATGCAAGAGTTGCATATGAGGCTGGTTGTGATGGAATATTTCTTATAAATATGAAGGATCCTACAACGTCCACCAGAATGAGCTACGAAAATCTTCGTAAGTTACACAAAATGGTACGTAGCGAATATGCCACTTGGTGGATCGGTGTAAATTATTTGGATTTACCAGCGGTTAAGGTTTTTGAAAATGTTGACTCTACAGTTTCTGGAGTTTGGGTGGATAATGCGGAAATTTACGAATGGCTTGATAAGCAAGTGGCCGCGCATAAAATTCTTCAAGCCAGAGAGAATAGTGGTTGGCGTGGATTATACTTCGGAGGGGTCGCGTTTAAGTACCAAAAAGAAGTTGATAATCCAGGTCTTGCAGCAAAAATTGCAACTTCTTTTGTTGATGTTGTGACAACCAGTGGTAAGGCAACAGGTTCTGCTCCCGATCTGGAAAAAATACGTTTGATGAAAGAATCTTTGGGAGAGTTTCCCTTAGCGATAGCGAGTGGTGTTTCTCCTGAAAATGTTAAGCAATTTATGCCTTATGCTGATTATTTCATTGTAGCAACAAGTATTTTGGTACATGGAACAGAAAACTTTGATATAAATAAAATTAAATCTTTAATTGACAATGTACGAGGGTAATTTCCCGGTAATAAGTCATATTAAAAATCGATATTATTAATTAATATTTGACTCCTATAATATAAAAAGAGTAGAATCCCCTTAAATGTCGAAAGAGTCTACTATAGAGCAAGAAAAATTTGCGAAAGTTATACCACATATAGAAAATGAGTATTCGCCTCTTAAAAAAGTCTTAGTTAACAGGAATCCTCAATTGGTAACAACCTTTACAGATCTTGTGGTAAACCCTATACAAGGCAGATCTTTGGAAAAAGTTGAACATAGAGGAGAAATCAAAGTGCTTCCAGGTGCTGCTGAATGTCATGGAAATTTATTGAAGGTCTTATCTGAAAATGGTGTCGAACTTTTATATTCCGATGTTACTCCCATCAAAGAAGGTCATACACCACTCTTTACCAGAGATGTGGGGGTTGTTATTGATAACAGAGTATTACCTTCCAAAATGAGGTACGAGTATCGTTCAGTGGAGGTTCCGGAAATGTTGTCCAAAATTTCTGATGGCAGCATTATCAGAACAAACCAAGAATATAAAATAGAAGGAGGGGACGTCGTTTTTTTGGAACCAAATCTTCTTCTAATTGGTATTGGTCCCCGAACCGATGTAAATGGATTAAATTTATTGAAGGGTATTTACCCGGGTAAAGAATTTATATCTTTTTCAACAGTCCGTAAAGAAGAAGCATTTCACATTGATACAAATTTGGGTATTTTGGGAAAGAAGCATTTGGTATATCTTCCCGAACTTGTCCCACAAGATGTTGTTAACCTCTTAAAAGATCGGGATTATACATTTGTTGAAGCCGAAATGTCAGAACATGATACTTGCTGTACAAATATATTAGCTATTAATGATAGGAGAATAATCGCCCCTGCTGAAAATAAAATTACGAACTCAAGGATTCGAAAGTCGGGGGTTGAGGTAATAGAGGTATCACTTAAAGACATATTATCTTTCGGAGGGGGCCCTCACTGCTTAACACTCCCTCTTGTCAGAGATTAAATTATGACAAGTGAACAAGAAGAAAAAAATATTTCTGACGGAAAAGATGCAAAGATTAATAATTCTGAGTTAGACGCAGTTAAAAAAGATACATACGTTAAAATTAAGTCAGAGTTTCCTGGAATAAGTCAGGAATTAACTGACACATTTTTAAAATACTTTTATCAGGACAACTCAATAAAGTATAAGACTAGTAACAGAGACATTGTCACCAAAGCGGATTTAGAAATCGAAAAAATATTTACAAGCTTTATCCATAAAAGATTTCCAAAACATAGAGTCGTAGGAGAAGAGACTTACGATCCACACGAAAAAGAACGAAGTGATTGGGTTTGGTATATTGATCCAATTGACGGTACAACAAATTTTGCCCACCATAATGAAGAATGTGCCATCATGGTAGGTTTATTGCACAAACACCGACCTTTTTACTCTTGGATTAATTTTCCTGTAAAAAATCAAACTTACACTTCGATTCCCAACGAAGGTTGCTACTTGAATGGCCAACAAATTGTAAGAATTCACGACAGGGAAGTTGAGCTTAATAATTCTCTGTTGGGTGTTCTCCAAGAAAGATCGTTGGAAGAATTCACAAAGATTTACAAAAATGTATGGAATAAAAATCAGGGAACACGAATTTATGGTTGTTCCGCTAGCCTATTTTGCAGGTTGGCAACGGGTGAGCTTGATGCATCAATTATAAAAGAATCTTATATTTGGGAATATGCATCAGGATTGTTGATAGCATCCGAATCTGGATGCTCAACACATGTTGTTAACGGCAATCTTTTCAATGATAAAAAAACAGATTTGATTTTAGCCAGAGATAAAGGTTTACTTAATAATTTAATTCCTTTGGTAAATATTCAAAAGGAGAAATTAGAATGAAAGAAAATGATAGGATATGATCGAAAATAGAGAACATCTAATTCCTAAGAATATAGTTTTTTTTGACGCCGACAAAACCTTATGGCAGGTTATTACAACTGACGGATCAGACGATTGGTCAAGTAAAGTTAAAAATGCAACTTTCTTGCTTGATGATGGAAACACCGTTACCAGGAAAGAAAATGGGACAAAATTTGTTTTAAAGGATGAAGTGAAAGAATGTTTGGAAAAACTGTCAAAAGAAGGGATAGGAATCGGATTAATAAGTGACAATGAGCCGGAAGATGTTAAAAAAATAACGGATTTATTTGGGATCTCTGAATTTTTTGACTCAAAACTTATAAATGTTAGTTTATGGGAAGGTCCATGTCCGAAAGAAGTGATGATTACGGAAGTGGTTGAAAAAATCGGATCAGAAAATTTCTCAAGAGTACTGTTGGTTGATGATAAAGATTATAGTGAGGCAATGAAAAATTCAGGTTATTCATTTATACAATCTCCAAAGGACAGCTTTCCCAAAGAAATTGTTTTGGACTACTTTGGATTAAAATAATCAGTAAGTGATTCGTCTGTTGGTATTCCTAATTAGATTGATCAAGAAACGGACCATCGGTGAATGAAGAATTAAGAAGTTTATGAAAATTGTTAACGTCATGCGAGCTTACAAGCAATATATCATTAATGTATATTTCTCACCAATAAATGTATACTTATAAATTATTAAATAATTGGAGTAAGTTTTTATAGTGGTTGCCCACCTAAAAGATGGGTTTTTGATGATAAAATGGACTTTCAAAAGAATGATTATGTGAGAGTAGCTTCTTACGAAGGACAACCCGGTAAAGTCAAGAAAGTTGTCTTGCTTTATTCAGGTGGTTTGGATACTTCAATAAGCCTTAAGTGGATCCAGGATACCTACAAGGCGGAAGTGGTTACGCTCACGGTTGATTTAGGGCAACCTACGGAAGACATTAGTCTTATAAAGAAAAAGGCTCTTAAGTTAGGGGCAAAAGCTGCTTATGTACTTGATTTGAAAAGAGAATTTGCAAACGGTTACATTTCAAAAGCAATTAAGGCAAATGGATTATACGAAGGTAAATACCCTTTATCAAGTGCAATATCGAGATATGTGACTGTTAAGGCAGGCGTCGATATAGCGAGAAAAATTAAAGCTGATGCAATTGCGCACGGATGTACTGGTAAAGGTAACAGTCAGGTAAGGTTCGACCTAGCAATAACAACACTAGACCCAAAGTTAAAAGTAATTGCCCCAATTCGCGAGTGGGGTATATCAAGGGATGCTGGTTACAAGTATGCAAAGGAAAACAATATACCAGTCGTAATCAACAAAAAAACCTTATACTCAGTTGACGAGAATCTTTGGGGAAGAGGAATTGCAAGCGGTATACTTGAAGATCCATCAAAGGAACCTCCTCAGGATACATTAGGCTGGGTAACACGACCTGAAGATGCACCAAATAAACCGGAGTATGTCACATTAACCTTCAAAAATGGTGTTCCTACAGAATTGAATGGAAAGAAAATGGAACTGTACAAGCTTATTATGAAGCTTAATAGTGTTGCTGGAAAACATGGTGTCGGGTTAATTGACCACGTTGAAGATAGAATTGTTGGACTTAAATCTAGGGATTATTATGAATGTCCAGGAGCAGTAACGATATTAGAAGCCCACAAGGATCTAGAAAAATATGTTTGTACTATTCATGAGAATCTATTCAAAGAGATTATTGATAGTAAATGGGCACAGATGGCATATTTTGGATTGTGGTTTGATCCTCTCATGGATGCTCTGAATGCGTTTGTTGATGTGGTAAACGAAAAGGTAACTGGAATAGTTAGACTAAAACTTTATAAAGGTGTAGTTATTGTTGTAGGGAGGGAATCAAAATATGCGCTTTATGATATGAAACTAAACACTTACTTTACAGGGCAAACCTTCAATAGACAGGCTTCAACTGGATTTATAGAGCTCTTCGGTCTCGAAAGTAAAATGGCTAATTTACTAAGAAAGAGTAATCGTTAGTAGTATTAGTTATACAGAACATCGCAAGCCCACAGTTAGTAGGAATGTGAAGTAAATGAAGGTTTTTTAGAATAAAGTCAAGAAATTAATGGACGAAGAATTGGTCCTTACTTGACAATAATTCCACCCTCTTGTATATTCTGGTCTCAGACTATGAGACATTTATTGATTGGTTCATTTTGGAATAACTTCCCTTTTCATTACTTAAATGGCTGAACTTATTAAGACATCAGAATACTTCATAGATCTAGAAAATAGATTTGGTGCCAGAAACTATAAGCCGTTAGACGTTGTAATTGAAAAAGGTGATGGTGTTTGGGTGACCGATGTCAACGGAAAAACCTATATTGACATGTTAAGTGCTTATAGTGCTCTTAACCAAGGACACAGGCACCCGAGAATTGTCGAAGCCGCCCAAAATCAGTTGAATAAAATTACACTTACTTCAAGAGCTTTTAGAAATGACCAATTCGGACCATTTATTGAAAAGTTGAGTGAAATAACTAATAAAGAAATGGTACTTCCGATGAATTCAGGATCAGAAGCTGTGGAAACCGCATTAAAAACAGCAAGAAAATGGGGGTACAAGAATAAATTGAAGGAGGATGAAGAAGCTCGGATTATTGTTTGTCGGGGCAACTTTCATGGGAGAACTATTAGCGTGATTAGTTTTTCTACTGAAGAACAATATCGGGATGGCTTTGGACCATACACACCCGGTTTCGATGTGATTCCATACGGGGATACAAATGCGTTGGAAAACGCGATAAAGCCAAATACTGTAGGATTTTTGGTTGAGCCAATTCAAGGTGAAGGTGGTGTAATAGTTCCTCCAAAAGGATACTTGCGTGACGCTTTCGACATTTGCCGAAAAAATAATGTACTTTTTATGGCCGATGAGATTCAAACTGGTTTGGGAAGAACTGGTAAAATGTTTGCCTGTGATCATGAAAACGTAATACCCGATGTTTATATTTTGGGTAAAGCACTTTCTGGCGGAATACTTCCTCTTTCTGCCGTAGTAGCAAATAAAAATATACTTGGGGTATTTGAACCTGGTGATCATGGATCAACTTTTGGAGGAAACCCCCTGGCTTCAGCGGTAGGTCTTGCATCGCTTAATGTTCTGGTTTATGAGAATTTGGCAGAGAACTCTGCTCAAATGGGAGAATATTTTCAAGATAGATTGAAAAGGATGGAATCTCCCCATGTTAAAGACATAAGAGGAAAAGGACTTCTTATTGGAGTTGAATTGGAACCCGCTGCCGGAAAAGCCCGAGGTTTTTGTGAGCGGTTGCAGGAGGTGGGGGTGTTGGCCAAAGAAACCCATGATGTTGTTGTTAGATTTGCTCCTCCACTAATAATTAATAAGAATCAAATAGACTGGGCAATGGAGGGAATCGAAAGTGTCTTTAAATAAATTTGGTATTATATTGTTGTAAATCAGGAAGATAATAAAGTTATATGACCGAACACGAAAAACTATTATCAAGTCTTATTGAAATAAAGTCATACTCAGGTGAAGAGAAAGATATTCGTGGTTATATAAAAAAATGGTTTAAAGAGCGGAAAATTGATTCTTTTCGGCAGGATGAAAATTTAATAGTTCATTTTGAAGGTGCAGACAGGTCCAAAGCATTTATTTTTAATTCCCATATGGATACTGTCAATAGGGGGGACGCAGCTTGGGAATATGGACCTTGGAAGCCAACTAAAGTAGGAAATACGCTTGTTGGATTAGGAGCGAGTGATATGAAGTCCGGACTTACAGCTTCAATGATTTTGGCGGAAAAATATTCGAACGAAAAGCCCCCAGTTGATCTTTGGTTCACATATGTGACAAGAGAGGAAGTAGATGGTTCCGGAACCGATAGTTTTGCACGGTGGTTCTCTCAAAATAAGTACAACATTCAATACAAAGACAAGGCGGGGATATTTACTGAGCCTACGGGATTGAAAGAAATTGAACACGGACATAGAGGCAATTTATTCTTAATCGCGCAAGCAGAGGGTGAATCCGGACATTCATCTCGACCTGGCGATATTAAAGGAACTTTAGCAGTGAAACAAATGTTTAATTTTTCTCAATCTTTTCAAGAACAAGTAAAGTTATGGAATGAAAAATATCAAAGTAAGTATTTTAATCCGGCAATCACTTTGGGAGAACTAACCTCAATCCAGGCGGGTGTAAACGTTGTTACAAAAAACGGACTTCCCGTAATAGTTCCAGCGTCACCAAATAAATTTCCGTCTCTTTGCGTTGCGACATTCGATTTGAGAACCACACCGGAATTTCATGCTGCAGCTTTGAAGAAAGTCGAAGATTTAGCCAAAAAAGAGGGAATTAAGGTTGATTTACTCTATCCGGAAGCACCTGCTGGATTTACTGACCCTCAAGAAAAGATTATTGAAATAACGAAAAGTAAAGTACCGGATGCAATATTGAAAGTATCGCAAGGATCGGCTGATTTGGGCTTTTTAACAGGGTTGGGAATAAAAGCAATAATATTTGGTCCCGGTGAAAAACTTCAGGCACATAAGACTAATGAATATTGTTATCCTGTTAAAATTCCTCAAGCAGTTGACCTATATCAAGCAATCGTCGAATCTTGGGCAAAGTGATATGAATGAAAGAGAAAAATTAGTGGAATTTCCTTCTCCTCAACTTCTTCGGATTAATGGAATAGCTGGGATGCATTATCGGACAAACATTTCTCCAAGAGCATTACTGATCTATGGAATTGGCGCTCCCATTCTTCCCGATAATGGCAATTTACCTGATGCACCAAACATTTTAGAAAGAGGTGTAGATGTGTTTGTACCTGATTACATAGGTTATGGAAGAAGTGACGGAAATTTTACACCTCAGAATTGCATTAACACATTTGTTGAACTATATGAAAATTTTAAACAAGGATGTACTGGAAGAAATTACTATGAAGGGGTATCAACAAAACTTAAATATGAAAGAATAATATTTATCGGTAGAAGTTTTGGTGGTACTTATGTACCTTTACTCCCAAGATTCAATTCAGAAATTAAAGAATTGGCTCTTTTTTACCCTGTTGTAGATAGTAAGCATTGCGGAGTAGTCGCCGGAGAGGAAACAAACGAACGATTTTTGGGAAGCATGAAGGAGGATGGTTATCACTACCTATATCGGGGAATTCTTGATCTAATGTGGAAAGCTCATTTGGAGAATGAAGACGATTTGTCACCCATGGACAATATGGAATATTTGAAAGAAGCTAAATTATTTATTGCCCATGGAATGAAAGATGCCTGTGTAGATTATTCACATTCTGTTGAGTATTTTAACCAACTTCTGGAGAGGTATCCGGATAAAAAAGATCAAATTAAACTTAATTTATACCCAGAAGGAAAACACGATAAGTCAACATCAAATTTAGCTATAAGTGATTTCCTGGATTGGCTAGGTAAGTAATATTATGATCGAAAAGTTGAATATAAGCGTCTTTGAAAGTTCATTCAAGTCAGAAAAAGAAGCAGAATTGAAAACAGGTTTGAATGGATGGAGTGACTTGGTAATGAAAGGCTATGGATTTTCTGGTGACAGTGTGCAAAGGAGTCGGCAATTTGGTTATGAATATTCGGAAAATCCGGATATAAATATAATCGCAATTCATTCTAAAGATGAGGTAATTGCGACCTTAACTCTTAGTAAAACGAATATATTTGGAGAATATAATTCGTATTGGTTAAATGGGATAGTAATTCTTCCTGAATATAGACAGAAAGGGTTTGGTACAAAATTAATTAAAGAGGCAGCGTTTTTAACAAGCGCTGATGTTTTTGTCGGATCAACGAAAAACCCAGCGGCAGTAATGACTGTTGTAAATGGAGTACTCGATTGTAGTATGAGATCATACTACGGAATGTATGAAGTAACATCTGAAGTCAATTCAGGTAGATCTGACCTGCATACAAATTATATTTTAGAATATTTAAAAGCAAAAGGTATTGACAACCCGTCATTGCCTCTTGATGAGAATTCGGTGGTTTTATATAAAGATACTGATGTTTTATCACCCGACATTCCAGCAATTGAAACCTACCCTCAATATTTAAAGGAAGCTTTTGTGCCGGTTATCAGAGCCCAAATATCTGTAGGAAGGACTAAAACTGCCGTCATGCCATTGATTTCAATTGATGAAAAACTTTTATATGGAAAAACTAAATAGAGATGATGAAGACAAGAAAATTGAATTGTGGTTTGAGATCGAACAAATTGGAGGTGGTATATTCGTAATCGGTGAACCATATCACCGGGAAGAGGTTTTTTGCTACTTTATTGAAGAAAGAGATAAAGATTTGTTAATCGATACCGGCATGGGGGTTGTACCAATTACAAAGGCTTTGGAAAAAATTCGAAACTCCAATAAAGAGCTTGTTGCTGTTAATTCTCATGCTCATTTTGACCACATTGGGGGCAATTATCAATTAGATAATATATTAGTTCCTGATAATGATTGGGAAATTAATATTATTCGTAAAGGATGGAACCACAGTTCTTTAGAAAGGTATGGATTTAGTAAAGAGTTTAAGAAGAAACCGATCGGTTTTATAGCCGACACTTTTGAAATTCCAGGTTATGAGAAAATATTACCTGTGCTTAAAGAAGGTTTTATAATTGATTTAGGTGACAGAAAAATAGAGGTTCTTGAAACCCCTGGCCATACTCCTGGTGGAGTATGTTTTTTCGATAGAAGTAACGAGAAATTATTCACATCGGATTTGCTTTATCAGGGACCGCTTTTTTGTTTCGAAAATGAGAGTTCAATTGAAGATTATTATAGTAGTTTAGTGAAACTTAGAGAGATGAAAAACAACATTAAGCAGATTCACCCTGGCCATAATTATTATGTAGCACAACCGACCCTAATTGATTCCGCATTAGAGTGTTTTGATAGGATAATAAGTCATCTCAAACCGGATTATGAAGAAAAATTTAATGATCAGACTTTATTTGTATATTCACATCCGTCTGTTGAAAGTTTAAGTGTATTGGTTAATAGTAAAGGTTGAAATATCAAACATATGTTTATGGAAAATGAGTTGATAAAAAGGAATTTCGGCCGTTTGGAATATCACTACGAGGAGGAGCAGCACGTGTGGATAATTGACTGGATTGAATCGCATGAAAAAATGGGAGGTAGTAAACTCATCAAAGAATTTGTTGAAATAATCGGTTCCGGGGAAAATGTAGTTATTGAATACGTCATAGAAAAAGAGACAAGAAACCAACTTATGAATTTGGGATATGTGAACCGATTATTGTCAGGTAACGATCAGGAAATTGAAATAAAAGACAAAAAACAACTGGGAAAGCTTAAGTTAGTTAATGTTCAGGAAGACGGAGGGGTTCATGTCGATAGTGTAAAAATCAGCAAGCTCGGATTGATAGGGAGAACAGAAGGTGGGTTAATGCAGCAATTCGGAAATATTCAAATTAGTATTAATGGGCATACTTAAAAATAAAAAATTGACTACTATATACCTATAGTGTATATTATCAATAATTTAAAATTATGGCTGTAGAAAAAAAAATTGAGGCTGAAATTCTTACAAAAGCGTTGATTAAACAACAGAGTATAAGCAAACCTGGTGAGGCAGAATATAGGATTGAAGAGACTAAATTAGCCGAACAAATAAACAAATGGTTTGAGGAAAAAAATGTTCCCTCCTTTTTACAAGAACTCCCAGACGGTCGAAAAAACGTTTTCGCATTTGTAGCAGGGAAAAGAGATGAAACAATAGTAATTGCTGGTCATTTTGATACGGTTGATGTTAAAGATTATCTTCGAATGAAACTGCATCCTTTCGACTCTGACACCTTGGCTGAAGAGCAAGAGATTGATACTGAAAGGTATGTTGTCGGTAGGGGTGCTTTTGACATGAAATCAGGAATTGCTGTTGGGATGACCTTAATGAATAAATGGAATGAAAATAAAGATAATCTTAATGGATCAGTGCTTTTTGTTGCCACATGTGACGAAGAAAACGATTCTTTCGGGATACTCAATGCGGCCGATGTTCTACTAGCCGCAAAAGGTAGCGCAATTGATGACGGTAAATTAACCAATCAAGTCAAAAAGCTTACTGGAGGTAGAGAACTAAATTTACAAGGAGTAATAAACATGGATTATACAACTGAAAGATTCCCTGGAGATAAAGAATACCATGTTTGGAGTGGAACAATAGGAAAACTTTTACCAAGTATAATTGTCAGGGGAAAAGAAACGCATGTGGGTGAACACTTTGGTGGTTTTCATGCCTCATCCTTAATGTCGAGAATAGTTTCAGAATTTGAAGGAAATATGGAATTTGCAGGGAATAGCGTTCCTCCAACTGTCCTTAAATTGAGTGATGGTAGAGATTTATATAATGTTATGACTGAGAGTACTTTAAGAGCGTATGTAAATGTGTTTAGTGTAGGCCAAACACCCGCTGAAATCATAGATAAGTTGAAAGATAAAGTGACCCAGGTTGTTGGCGATTATTCAGAATCAATTAAAAACAATTATGGAATTTACAAAAATAGAATGGGTTTACCAAATGAGGTTGAAATCCCCGATTGGGGAAAGCGAACGAAGGTTATGACCTATTCCGAGCTATTGGGGTTGGCTAATGAGAAAATCGGAAAAAGTGAAGTAGACAATCTTATAAAGAAAATAGCCTCAACTGTTCAAGGTGACGGGAGAGATGTAAGTTTCGCCATTGTTGACGCTTTGCTAACAAGTTCAGAGCTTAAAGATCCCGCTGTTATAATTTTCTACTCTCCACCTTACTATCCCTATATTAAACCTGATAATGGGAAACTCTATGAAGCGACAAAGGCAAAATCTGATGAAGTTGGAAAAGAATATGGTGTATCAATTACCATGCATCACTTTTATCCTTATATTTCGGATATGAGTTACCTGAAACTTGAACCGGAAATCAGTTCAAGTATAAATAAATTAACCGGAGAAATGCCTGTCTGGGGTGTAGAGAACGAAAATGGAAAAAAGGTTTATCACGTCGATCTTGATAAAGTGGCTAAATTGGGGTTACCTGTAGTCAACGTTGGTCCTTATGGACATGGGGCGCATAAAACCGAAGAAAGGGTAGAGAAGAAGTATTCGTTCGAAATTCTTCCTGATCTGGTAGATCGTATTGTCAATAATATATTTAATGATGACAAAACCCCTTCATTGTGAAAGAAACAGTTGAACGATTAGTTATAAAAGAAAATCGTTTCGATAGTTTAAAGGTTGTTGAAATTATTGTTTCAAGTCAAAAGGGCAAGTTTAGACTTAACAATTTGCTTCCCCAGGGATGGATTTTTGTTGAAGGCAATAAACCGATCCATACTGACCCTGAAAGGAAAAGGATTCAGATACCTCAAACGCAAAAAGACAAAAAAACAAATAAGGAAGTCCCTTTCTTGTCCGTTCCCGGTAATACAATTGGACTTCTACACGAAGCCGGACATGCTTTTATAGATGAAGAAATGTCAATGGATGATATTGAGTTAGATTTGTATTTAAGACAAAAGATGAATTACCAAAGTCTTTCTTCTTTTACACAGGTAGAGTTGAAAGAATATGTAAGACTAGTTTTAAAAGCGGAGAAAAAAGCTTGGGACTTTGCCTTGAGTACATATAGTAATTTATTGAAAATGGGATTTAATATAGAACCGGATTTAAATAAAAACGATCTAAAAAGTTTAGCTGCCAGGAAGATGAAATCTTATCCAATTCCTTGATGAATACAATTTCTAAGGCTAATATTTGAACAGTAATAGTAATAACTTGACAGTATGATATATACTATATACACATTTATTATAAATATGAGACGTGCTCGTACACTTAGAAATACCAGGAGGATTAATTGAATCCTTTTTTACTTTGACCCGCGATAAGCGGGTTTTTTTTGACTTATGGCAGAAAGAATTAGAGTAGAACAAAAAGAATTAAAAACCCCCGATATGGGTGTATTTGAAGAGACGGCAGAACTGAAAAGGGTGATGATGTGGGGACTTCCCGGAGCAGAAACTGTTTTGGGACAACTGTTACCTAAAAAAAGGAGTTGTTTTCAAAAATCTTTTAATGTTTCAGAAGCCAGAGATGAGATGGAAGGCGCAATGGATTTGCTCAGAAAAAAAGGAGTTGAAATTTTTGTGGTGAAGGACGAATGGGCAAAAATGATCCAAGAAAAAGGAATAAAAGCAGATTACGGAATTGATGAACTTAAATCAGAATTAAAGGATAAGGGGGAGTACTTGTACCTGAAATATAAAAAAGAACGCGATGAGGAATATCAAAAGGAAAAGAAAGAAGCATTGGAAAAAGGGGAAAGGCCTGAAGAACCTGCTGGTCTGGAAGTTTTGGAACTCTTGGACTCAATATTAGACGCAGATGTTAAAAAATATGGAGAGAATGCGGCAGTCGTAATGAATCAGAAACTATCCATTGATGGATATTGCTGTAAAGACGGAGAAAATCTTCCTTTGTCAAATATTTTTTACGCGAGAGATCAGTCAAACCTGATGGGCTCAACATGGATTTGGTCGTCAATGAAGCATGAAATCAGAAAAGCAGAAGTTCCGATTTATAAAGAAGTTGTCAGATATTCCGGAATTCTTAAGGATCAGGGTATTACTGAAGTGAATGTCGAGGAAACAAAAGAAGGTGTAGGATTGTTTGAGGGTGGGGATGGGATTGTAAATAATGGTATAGCATATATAGGTCTTGGCGGACGATCCGATCTCGAAGGAATAAAACAGGCGGCAAAACCAATTCTTGAAAGCGGATTGAGACTCGTGATTTGTCGGGATAGAAATAGGGCGCGTTTGGGTGAAGACGAAATGGACGCGATGCATCTGGATACTTTTTGGATGCCTACGGATTTGAATGAAGTAGTTGGATGTCCTGATGAGATAAAAAACAGGAAAGCATTTGAAGTTTATTTGGATGAAAAATCTCAAATTAAATTTAAATCATTGGGGAGTTTTTCAGATCATTTGCATCAGAGGGAGATTGATATGGTGCCGTTAACGATAGACGAACAAAGAAAATATGCTCCGAATTTTCTTAACCTGGGTGGAGGGATTATCATACTGTCATTAGCGAATGGTAATAACTTGACGGAAGAACTAACCAGTAGGGGAAAAGTTGTTTATAACGCTGATTTTCAGGAGGTTACCAAAGGTTTCGGGGGG
The DNA here is from genome assembly GCA_035291665.1 of Patescibacteria group bacterium. GTDB lineage: Bacteria > Patescibacteriota > Microgenomatia > UBA8517 > UBA8517 > DATDRP01. The sequence goes on from DATDRP010000006.1 coordinate 229,047, forward strand.
CTACATTGTGCTACCGCTTCACTTTTAAGAGTTTAATATGCCAATAACAAAAGAACGCGAAATAGGCTACGACTTCACAAATGAGAGGTACCCAATTGTTGGTTTTGAAAAGGGTATAAAAGGTCTTATAAAAAATTACACCGGTTATAACGGTGAAATTACCATAACAGAAGCCCCTGCAAATTCGGGATCAGATTTTGGAATTCAAACTTCTTCTATAGCAAGAGCCAAAGGTGAAAATCCCGTTAGCGTGGCACAAAGTTTATCTCAAAAAGGTTGGTCGCATCCATATATTGATGAAGTAAGAAGTCAAGGTCCATATTTGAATTTCCGCTTGGAATACGGCACATTTGGTTTGGATGTTGTAAATGGAATTCTCAGCGAGGAAGCAAATTATGGCATGGAAAGAAAGAAAGAGAAAGGACGGGTAATAGTTGACATGTCTTCACCGAATATAGCCAAAAGAATGAGTTATGGCCATTTGAGATCAACTATTATTGGTGACGCAGTATCGAATTTATATATAAGCCAAGGCTATGATGTGGTTCGTGATAACCACATTGGAGACTGGGGTACTCAATTCGGAAAGCAAATTGCAGCGATAAAGATGTGGGGGGACGAGAAAGAATTGATGAGATCATCGGAACCCGTCGGGGATTTGCAGGAACTTTATCAAAAATTCCATCAAGAAGCTGAAAAACATCCCGAATTAGAAGACTTGGGAAGACAGTGGTTTTTGAAATTAGAGCAGGGAGATAAAGAAGCCAGAAGACTTTGGAAAATGTGTGTAGATTTATCAATGAAGGAGTTTGACCGGGTATATAAAACTTTGGGTGTAAGATTTGATGTTGCAATGGGAGAAAGTTTCTATGAAAAGATGCTTCCGTCGGTGATGAAACAGGTAGATCGAAGTCCGATCTCAAGCAGAAGTGAAGGAGCATTAGTTGTTGATATGAAAGATAGAAATCTGGGTGTGGCAATTATACAAAAATCTGATGGAGCCAGTGTTTATATGACAAGAGATTTGGCAACTGCTATGTACAGAGAAAAGAAAATGGGAGCAGAGAAAGCAGTCTACGTTGTAGGGGAAGATCAAAAGCTCTATTTTCAACAACTGTTTCAAATTTTACAAGGATTAGGTTATGAAATAGGTGAAAAAAGCGACCATGTTTATTTTGGGATGGTCAGGATGGAAGAGGGGAAAATGTCGACCAGGAAGGGAAGAACCATTCTTCTGGATGATGTTATTAAGGAAGGTTTAGAAAGAGAAAGACAAGTTATATCAAATAGAAATCCCAAACTTTTTAATTCAAGAAAAAGAGAAGAGGTAGTAAGACAGGTTGCAATAGGGGCACTCAAATGGAACGATTTATCACGTGACCCGAGAAGATCTATAGTCTTCGATTGGGATGAAGCATTAAATATGGAAGGTTTTTCTGCTCCATATGTTCAATATGCGGCAGTGAGGGCGAATGCAATTTTAGAACATGCTGGTGTTAATCATAGGCACATTGCTCAAGATAATCCTGAAGGTGATGATGTATATAAAGAATCCAGTGAACAAAGTTTAATAAAGAAACTTGCTGCTTATCCAAAAGCTGTAAAACTTGCTCAGGAACAAAACAATCCATCGATTGTTGCAACCAACGTTTATGAAGTCGCAAAAGAATTTAATTCTTTCTATAGGAACAATCCTGTTTTAAGGGGAACGGATAAGAATTTAATTCTTTCAAGATTGAAGTTGGTGGGTGCGACAAGTCAGGTGATAAAAAACGGTCTCGGGATATTGGGAATAGAAGTCCCGGATGTGATGTAATTACCGGAAATTTATAAAAAATATGGATAGAAAAAAACACTGCAACAATCTTTCTGTTATTTTAATATGACGGCGGAAGCAAATTTACCTCGCGACGTTGATCCGTATTCTCCTGAAAACGGCAATATCCCGGAGCTGGTACGTAGAGCTTTGCACATTGCCACCCTTGCGCATGAAGGACAAGTCAGAAAATCAGGCGAGCCGTACGTTTCACACCCTATCGCGGTTGAAAAAATATTACACGAGGAATGGGGTTTGGAAAATGAAAATGTAAGGGCTGCCGCACTACTTCACGATACTCTGGAGGACACCGATTTGACACCGATTGATCTGACTAATACGTTTGGATCGCAAGTTTCCGGATTGGTTTTTGCCCAAACAAACCTTAATGCCAGTACTGCAGGCGTGACATCCGAGGAGTGGAAAAAAATTAAGGACAAGGAAAATGCAAGAAAAATTCTTGCCAGAAGTTTTTTGGATCCAACAGTAGGAGTGGGGAAGCTCGCCGACAGGCTCCATAATATGCGAACGCTGGAACCGATGACACCTCAAAAACAGCAGGAAACTGCTGATGAAACCCGCAGAGTCTATGCCCCATTGGCGGAAGCTCTCGGAATGTGGCTCGTAAAAACCGAATTGGAAGATCTTTCTTTCCAGTATCTTGATCCGCTGTATTTCGAAAAAGTTAAAAAAGAGATAGATTCGGATGCAAGACTGAGTGAAAACTCAGTCGGATTTTGGCAATCCAGATTAAGTCTCCTTTTGAACGAAAATGGTATTGATGGCGACGTACGGGTAAAGAAAAACGGCTACTGGTCAATTGTGAACAAAAGAAGATCTCAATCGGTTGTCAGAAAGAGCTCGCTTTCGAATTTTTCAGATGTTAATGATGTTGTCAGTTATCGTTTGGTTTTGGAAAACGAAAGCGATTGTTATCAAGCTTTCGGTCTTGTTCATAAGGAATTTGGCGAGCTGGTCGATTTTGAGAGAGATGATGTTTTCATGTATGACAATAAAAGAGATAACGGCTATCAGGCTTTGCAGACAACTTTATCGACAAAAGACGGAGATATTGAAATTGCAATCATGACGAAGGAGATGGAAGAATTCAATAACTGGGGAGTAGTCAGTCTCAGTAAATATGGTGTAGAAGATTTAAGTCAGTACAGATTGAAATTGGTTTTTACTCCAACCGGAGATGTGAAGTTTTTGAAACCTCAGGCAACTGGTATTGATTTTGCATATTTGATTAGCGAAAGTTTGGGTGCACAAGCGTCGGGGTTAACAATAGACGGAAAAAGACAACCGATTGCAACCGTTATTCCCAATGCAACCGTGGTTGAAGTTGATCCTGCGAAAGAAACCAGAATTGCGCCAAGTGAGGAAAGCCTGAACTATGCTCTTCCTGAAACGCGGAGGGTTATTAATAGACAATTAATAATTTCGGAAAACCAGGAAATCGTAACCAGTGTTGGAGATCGTCTTAACAAAGCTCTTTTATATAAAAGGGGGTTGTTGGAATTTGAGGATTTGGACAGAGGAGTTAAAAGAATAATCCTGAATCGATTCGGAGTACCAGACTTCAATAGTCTGTGTTTGAAATATGCCGATGATCAAGGCTTGTCGCGCTTGATTTCAAAAATAGATGAAATTCTAGATGGCTTGGGAATCGATAAAGAACTTCGAAGCATAAGTACGGTATATGTCGAAGGTGTTGATACCCCCGGAGTCTTGGCGGAAATTTCAAACTGGATAAATAAAAAGAAAGGGAATATTAAAAAAGTATCGCACGAGGTCGATGGAGACAGATATGAACTAAGGCTTGTTGTTGAAGGAATCGGCTCTGTTGGCGAAGTTTTTATGAGAGATAAGCTTGAAAAAGACCCGAGGTTTGATAAGTGGATCGTTATTTAAACCGTTTCGATTATTTCGGAATCAAATTCTATACTTTTTACCTTTATGCTTGTTGGATTATATTTGTCAAAAGCTGACTCTAAGGCGTTTTTAAATTCCCCTTCCTCTTTCTCGACGCAAGCCACCAAATCTATATGGACAGTATTATATTCCGGCCAGGTGTGTATAACCAAATGAGACTGAGATAGTACGAAAATTGTTGTTGACCCGCCGGGTTGGAAATTGTGAATAAATTTTTCGACCAGATTCAGATTTAAATTACTTATGATAGTTTGTGCAACGGCCTCGATTGCGGACTCAGAATCCTCGAACGATTTTAATTTTATCAACCCGACAAATTGTTTAATCAGCGGTGTAGATTTTTCCTGCATAATTTTGTTTAATCAGCGGTTTAGTAAGCTGTGTAACGTCGCAAACATATAAACTGCTGGTGTTTCCGATGGACTCAGCTTTATTATATCGATTAAATTTATCAAATACCCATCGAACCATTAAACCCATGGATGTTATTGCGCCATGAACCGATACAAATCTTTCTTTTGCCCTGTCGCTGTTTCCATAGCAGAAGTAAATTCTTGCAGCTTGATTTTGCGGGTCAAGACATTCAATTGCTCTTGAAATAAAGAGTTTCATTCCTTCAGTTGTATAAGGCGGATCCGTAAACACGACATCATACTTGCCTTGGTATTTTTCGGGTAAGGATTTCTTGACATCATACCGAGCAGTTTCGATTTTGAATTTTTCTTTTTTTGAAATTACATTAATATTTTCTAAAATCCTGTCATCGATATCCAAAACAGTAATGGCGGATGCTTTTTTTGTATTGGCAATTGCAACGGAAGTAAAATCATCATCTCCCAATAAAAGTATTCTCTTTCCGGCCACGTCTTCAAACCAGTTAAGTATTTGAGACCGCCTTGCCGTAGTTTCCGCGGTTGCCAAAAACTGATCATAACCCCTCACGGGTTCCGGTCGTTTATCGATATATTTATTGAGAAGCTTCAAAGTGGAGTTAAACTCCTTGGTTTTCAAAAATGACCAGAGTGCACCTTCCGGTTGGTATTCGGAATCAAAAAGAGATAAAACTTCTTCAACAGCATCAACTTTTAATTGGGTATTTTTGGAAGGGATCATTAGCATGTCTGATAACATTTCCTTAGCCTGGTTTAAGGCATTTTTTGAAACACCTGATTTCTGAAGTAATTCATTATTTTCAACTGGATTGCCGTCGCGCAAAAAATATAAAAAATCTTTAGTCTTCTTTGTTGGTATTCCTGTTTTTCGCGAAACTTCCAGGATTTTTTCCTTTATGGTATTTTCCATCATATTGAACCAGATTCTATTTGTTTGAATATGCTTTTGTCAAGGAAAAGCAACTAAGATTTTCTTTGTAAGCAGTTATTTTGATGCATAGAAATTTTTGCCTCAATTACATATTTAACCAGGAAGTTTAGTGTTAGAATTAAACGATGTCACTCAATAGGAAAATACTTCTAATTATTGGTTTCACAATGTTATTATTCATTGCAATTCTTTTTGTCACGTCGAGGCTCTTCTTGCTGGAAAGTTTTTCAGAAATAGAAAATCAAAAAATGGTGACGAATGTCGGTAGAGCTGAATCTTCGTTTGATGAACGCGTCAATGATATTGAAGTTGCAATAAGCGATTGGTCAATGTGGGATGATACGTACCAATTTGTTGACGATGCCAACGTTGATTATATCGAATCGAATATCTCAACAAATTCCCTCACAAATTTAAATATTAATTTCATGGTCTTTGCCAATATTGATGGGGAGATTGTTTTTCATGAAACTGCCGATATTGATACGGAAAAATATCCCGATTTAACCGATGAACTTATAAGTTATATCAGGTCAACGGATCTTTTACTTAATCACCAAAATACCGACGACAGTATTGCCGGATTAGTAATTCTTCCGGGGGGAACGCCACTTTTGATAGCGTCTCAACCTATCGTAAAGAGCGACGGCTCAGGTCCCATTAACGGAACTTTAATTTTTGCAAAACAGATGGATGAGGAGGTTGTTAAAAAAATTCAAGACAGGGTGCGTTTATCAATTAATTATTACGATGTTAATAAACTTGATGACGAAGATCTTCAAAATGCTTTTAATAATTTAAAAAATAGTGAAATTTTTACGGAACCACACGAGGAACATATTCGGGGTTATAAGATTATTAAAGACCTGAATGGTAATCCGGCCTTATTGATGCGCGTTGAAATAGCAAGAGATATTTACAGGCAGGGTCTAACGACTATTAATTACTTTTTATTTTTTGTTATCGCAATCGGCGTGGCAGTTACTGTAATTTCTGTACTTTTTCTGACTGTTACTATCATTAAACCCATTAGAACATTGATTAGTGCGACAAACCGGATATCGGAAGGAAATTTCGACCAGAGAATTGAAACAAAATCAAAAGACGAGATTGGGAAACTCGCAACGACCTTTAATTCGATGACTGAAAAACTGCAGAAAACTTTCAAAGAATTGGAAGAGACCAAAGAAAGTGAAATCGGGAAAGCAAAAGAATTGGTCAAATTAAAAGATGAATTTGTATTTATCGCAGCGCATGAAATCAGATCACCTGTTGTTGCCATCACCGGTTTTACAGATATGATCGCTGACAGTTTAAAAAATATGCCTAAAGATGTTCTTGAATCTTTCGGTCTGTTGAAAAAAGCAACGGAAAGGCTTGGACAGCTGGTGAACGACCTTCTTCAGACTGCAAGATCTGAGTCAGGTACGATTAAAATTCAAGATAAGGATGTTAATTTTTCGGAATTTTTGACCGGTTTGGTTAAAAATTATAACGGGAGGATAAAAGAAAGTCACCTGAAGATTACATTGAAAATCGATCCTCAGATAAAAATTATTAAGACAGATGAGACAAAGTTGTCGGAAATTATCGGGAATCTTTTGACGAATGCAATCAAATACAATAAAAAGCGGGGTTCTATAAATATAACGGCTGAAACTACCGGTAAGTTTTTGAAAATTAGGGTGAAAGATACGGGTGTCGGGATTAATCCCGATCTCCATAAAATGGTTTTTGGTAAATTTTTCCGCGCACACCAAGAGGGGACTGAGGAAGTTGAAGGAACCGGTCTGGGACTCTTCGTGACAAAGATGCTGGTGGAAAAAATGGGGGGAGAAATTGGATTTACATCAGAAGAGCGGGTAGGTTCTGAATTCTGGTTCACAATTCCGATATGACATTGGTATTACCCCAAAAGTCCCCGGGTTTTGTCATTTTGTTTCTGACAAATCGGAAAGAATTTGATCGGCGTGAACTTTTGGATCCACTTTATCATAAATTTTTTCAATAACTCCTTTTGAGTTAATCAAAAAGGATACTCTTTTTGCAAAAACCACTCCCGTTGCTCCATATAAGTTAATTACTTTTCGATCGCTGTCGGATAAGAGTGTAAAGGGAAGTGAATATTTTTCAGAAAACTTTTTGTGAGATTTAACGCTGTCCGCGCTGACTCCCAGTATTTTCACCACCCCTTTTAGCTTCTCAAAATTGTCTCTAAGGGAACACGCCTCTTTGATGCATCCGGGCGTGAAATCTTTGGGATAAAAATACAAAAGCACCCAATCTCCCCTGTAATCGGAAAGTTTATGGTTTCTTCCCATTTCATCCGGAAGTGTAAAATCGGGGGCTGCGTCCGCCTTTTTCATATTATAAATTTTACTCCACTCTTCATTAATTTAGTAATTATTTTTTTCTGAGTAGAAGGGACTGAAAATGTAGATTTGGCATATCGCTTCCGATATCGATAACCTTGAATTCTAAAATCTCAAATAAATTTTTAACGTTATCCAGTAAGGTTTAATCCGATAAAAAAGAAAAAAAGCGGGGAAGGTTCATTTTTTTCTTATCAGTAAGTGTCTTTTCTTCATTCATGCCTCCGTAAACACCATAATAAAATACTCCATCATTATTGAGCACACGATGAATATTTTGAAGTACATCATCAAGATCTTTTTTGGGGACGTGAAGCAATACATTCAAAGAGAATATACCGTCAAAAGTAGTTCCTAACGAGGGTAAATCGTATAAATCAAACACTCTTGCATCAAGTCCTCTTTTTTTACACATCTCCACCATCTTGTCAGATAAGTCTGTTGCCAAAACCTTGAAACCGCTTTCCTGAAAATATTTTGCATCTAGTCCGGCGCCGGAACCCAATTCCAAAATAGTTGTCTTATTTTCCTTTTTTAAAAGCTCAACAAATTTTTGTCTTATATCCAACTTCCATTGATCTCTTTTCCCCTCTAAGGAGTCTCTTCTTTTTGCATCTGCATCATATGCAGTTTTTAATTGCTTCTTAAGTTCATTCATTTTTCTTAATCCTAGTATACCGCTCTTATTCTTTATTGCTCTACAGGAATCTTAAGAAGCATTCAAGAATTTCCCCCAAGTCTGACCAAGTTGGATGTCATAACAATCCTAATCCGATAATACCAATAATAATAAGATAACCGGCTATCAGATAATTAAGAAACTTCGGAAACAAAAGAATCAATATGCCAAACAACAATGATGCCAAAGGACTTAAGTTAGTTGTAGAAATATTTATATATCATCACCCCCCTAAAAATTATCAAAGGTAAAACCCCCGCACCCACAGCATTTTCGATTTATCGCTTTAGTAAACGTGCGACAAATATCACAACAGCCGAACCAATGACGGCAACCACCAAGCTATAGATATTAAACCCACTCACACCGGGTTTACCAACCAACCCCATGAGAAAACCGCCGACAACCGCACCGACAATACCCAAAATAATATCCGTAATGGTGCCTTGGCTGGAATTGGTTTTCATTACCATAGAAGCTATCCAACCCGCAATTGCTCCAAAAATAATCCAAAGTATAATTCCCATAATATATTCACCCCCAATCTTTCTAGTTAAACAAATCCAATAAACAGACTAATCTGTGCTAGTCTGTCGTTCGCCGGAAAGTATCCGTACCAACTTAACAATTCCCAAAGCCACAACAGCATATACAATAATTGCGACCAGTGTTGATGGTTCAAGAACTGAAGTTGTTTCTAGTCCTGGGTTCAACCCACGTCTGAATATCCCTTCAAAAGGTATAATAAAGATTCCGGTTACACCATAAATCAAACCTACGAATCCGCTAGCAATACTTGCTCCCATCAATTTCAGTACCAGACGGAATGCTAAAAGTATTTCCAACGCTCCAAAAAAGAAATAAATTAAATATTCAATTGTTTGAGAACTGGTTGCTACCATTTTGGTTTCGGTAGTAACAGCTTCTTTCGGACCTTCGTTTTGAGTAGTTATTGATTCTTTTACAATTTCTGCCATATAATTTCACCCCCTTTGCCCTCCATAGCTTTAGCGACGGAGGGTTCACTTAATAAATCCATTTTTTAAGTCACTATTTTTGTCGTGCTTAATTCTTCGAGCTTCGAGATGAGTTCTTCTTTGGTGTAGCCGGATGTCTCTATTTGTTTATTCACAAACAACCTTAACCCTTCAACGATCCTTCGGGCAAACACCGCTTCCTTCGGCCATAAATTTCTTATTCTGACTTCATTGTCTTCAAAAGTTTTTGAAATAATAACCAATTGTGCGAAGAATATATCCCTGTTAATAAAAATATTGGCGATATCTTTTATATCAACACTATGAATTTCTGAAGAGAGAAGGTGCCGGTTAATTATCGTAATTCGACCCTCCTCAACATTTATGGTGTCGGGAAATAAATCAAAAGGAAACGCGTGAGAGGAGATGGAGACTAAGATTCTGTTTGACTTTTTAACCAAGTTGGCGATTGCCCTGTTGTTCAACCTTTTCTGTTTATCGGCAGCCAATGATTCTTTTTCTATCTCTCGCGCTTTGGAAGAAAGGCGATCTTCTCCCTTTTCGAGTAAATCGTCCACTTCGTGCTGAGTATATAGTTTTTCCGGTCTGTTATTGTTGCTTCTTTTCTGATCATACATTATTAAGTCCATATTCATTCCTTCTTTCCATCACAACCTTTACAATAAAAACGCCCTTCAAATTATTTTAGAGGTACACCTGAACCTCAAATTTTCGTATTTAAGAAGACCGTTTGTTATTTCGGGTGGGGGGTTTACTAATTACGGTCTTTCTTATTATTGTTTCTTTTGGAAGGACATTAATTAAGGACTTTTCAACAAATGCAGTCAAGCTTAAATCTTCGACAACTGCTTGGGCTCTCGCCTGCTTCAAAATTGAAGGATTAACGAAAAGCGTTACTCTTTGTTTATTTATGTTAGTAAGAGCCAAGCCACCAATATTAGTTGTCATACTTCATATAGTACTACTAGTTGTAGTACTTGTCAAGTGTCTTATATTTGAGCTTAGATGAAAAATACGGGTCGGGATTTGCACTCTTCAAATGGAAAGATATATATTTAATTAGTGTTCAGGAAAGTTATTTTAGTATTAACCATTATTCTACTTGGAGTTGTTTTCACGCCTTCGGCCAGCGCTTCCGGGGACTTAATTAAACCGACTTCACGGTTTTATTTTCTGCAGACTTGGGGAGAAGAAGTCAGACTTTTATTAACCTTTTCGAAAGATAATAAGATCGATTATCTTCTAACCCTGACGGAAAAAAGAGTTGATGAAATTAGTTCATATCCCTCATCTTCGGTTTTACAAAGGTATGACAGCAATGTAAATAAATTAAGCCGAATAGCTGAGCAAGTGGAAAATAAAGAGGACGCGGTTGAAAAGATAAAAGGTGCGAATCTTCGTCAACAGGAGATTTTAGCCAAAGTCTATGCAAAAGTTCCCGACGAAGCCAAAGGAGCAATTGTAAATGCGCAGGAGCAATCTTCAAAACATGTTGCACAGACAATACAAAATGTTCAAGGTTCCGATAATGCACAGAATTTTACAAACCAAGTAGAACAGATAATAAGAATAGAAAAGGCCGGACAGGTTGAACAGGTTCCGATGGAAGGAAGCCCGAATGCTAACCCGGGTGAATTTACCCCGAAAGCCATTAATGGACCTAATGAAATAAAAGGAATACTCCCGTCAAATCAATCGGGAGATAGTGGCGGTCAAATGCAGCCGGCAGAGCCCGTACAAATTAATCAACAGGGTAGCCAATATTAAATGAAATGAAAATCTTAAAGAAATGGTGGTTTTGGTTAACAATCATACTATTGGTTATTGTCTTGGCTGTATTATTATTTAATTCTTCAAAGAATAAATCTTCATCTTTTACCCCATCTACCCCCGGTAAAAATCAGGAAACCAATTGGAAAGATGCGGGCGTTGCCGTCAGCGGAAAATATGCCGATGCGGACGTTCTCGATTTGGGAAATGGAAAATTCAGAATGTATTATAGCGTTGAACCGGAAGTGCAGGGGAATAAATTGGAAATGTATTCATCCGTTTCTTCTGACGGAATAAAATGGACAAAAGAAGAGGGGGCAAGAAAGGAATTTGCAACATTTCCGGATGCAGTCAAATTACCGGATGGAACATTCAGATTATATTTTCAGAATGCCGGTGTAATTAAAAGCGCGGTATCTTCCGATGGATTGACTTGGAAAGATGAGACAGGAACAAGGATAGGAAATGATGAGAAAGGCTTCAGCTTGGACAATGTTGGAGCACAAACAACAACTCAATTAAAAGATGGGACATATATTATTGTTTACCGGGGGTTGGAAAATAAGCCGTATGGAAATGAAAAATTACCAAATAATACAACTTCTTACTTTTTCTATGCGACGTCCCCGGACGGAATTAATTTTACAAAAAAAGGCATTGCTTTGGATTCCCGGAATTCCACCTTAAAAGGTTTTGTTGATGGAGCGGAATGGGTGAAATGGGACGACAATGACCTGCGTCTTTATTTTTGGACCTACTCAGGGATCTATCATATTAATTTTCAAAACGGTGCATTTATCGATAAACCCACCTTTGACTTCAGCAATAATCCGAACCAGCCAATGCCTTCCAATCCCCCGGGTGATCCGACTTTAATTAAGATTGGCAGTTCTTGGTACATGTATTACGGTCAACATACCAAAGGCATTTACTACGCAACTTTAACAAAATAAAAATTGATTAAATATAAAGGCAAAACAAGCGGTTTATTAAAAGCTTTTAAAATTTCTATCGGTTTAATTCTTTTGGGAATTGTAGCCTTTCTGGGATTTGAGTTTATACCCGGTTTTTTTAAATCCGGAACCGGTAGTCCTTCTTCAAGCAAAGATGTAGTTGATCTATCGCCTGATCAATATCAAATTAAATCGGTAAATTTACTGGGGTTGGATAAAATAATCGAAACATCCCATTTCTCCATATATTTTCATAGCGGGAATGAAGACGAGGCGCGTCAATTGATTACTATTTGCGAGAATGATTACCCTTCGCTTTCGAAATTCTTTGAGAGTACCCCCAAGACAGAGGTTCTATTGACTTATGACGCCGATGAATATGTTAATGTTTTTAATGCTGCTCCGCCTTGGGCAGGCGCCGATAGATATAAAGACCCGAAAACTTCAGCCGGGTCTTTCTGTCCCAGCTGTACAAAAAGTCTAAAAAACGAAACGGAATATATTTATATGCTTCGTCCCGGAATGAAGTCATTTGCTCATGAGATTTCCCATCGCTACTATTGGTCCAATTACAAAAATCTGCGATTTAATAATGATCTTACATGGCTCAACGAAGGTTTAGCCGTTTATGTTCAGAATGAAATTGCCAAAGGTCCCGGCGGATTATCATCAACATCGCTTCCGAATATTAAGAAATTTACCCTACCGGAGAGTTTTTCGGAACTTAACCAGCTTCAGCAGACAGGCTCAACTGATATGTTTTATGATTTGGTGGGTTTGATGGCTTATTACATTTCGGACCGATCTTCCGATCCGGGACTAAAGAAATTCATCGACGATTTAAACCAAACGAAGGATCTTGATAAAACATCACAAAAAATTCTGAATATGAATTCCAACCAACTATTTACCGGATGGAAAGAAAATGTTGAAAAGGTAGCCGCGGGGAATCCAAAAGACTTCCTAACCAGTTTCAGATCGCAAACTCAAAAATAAATCAGTAGACTATTCAACTACCACTTTTCCAACCATTGATGGATGAAGTCCGCAGCTATAATCAAAACTTCCCTTTTCCGTAAAAGTAAATTCAAATTTATCGCCCTTCATTAAGGTGGACGAATTAAAAGTATCCGACTTAATTGTATGAGTTACCGAATCTTGATTTACCCATGTTACTTTTGTACCCGCCTTAACAGTTAAGGCTCCGGGACTAAAAGTGAAATTTTGGATGTTTACTACGTTAGCAGCTTCTCCGGTTTGTGATTGTTGAGCCGGTTGTGTTGAATTTTGTTGGTTTGACGAATATTTATTTTTCGTAAAATAAATAAAACCGCCTACAACAACTATTAATAAAACAATTCCGATGACAATTTTATTATTCGTATTTATGCACCCCCTCCAAGTTAGTCTCTAACCATATTATACAAGTTAACTGCCAAATTAAAGGGGAATGAGAAGACAAATTTGAAGATTAATTACCCCCGAGTTCAACGATTACTTTATCTATTTCTTCTTTAGTAAGGATCATCCAGGGAGAACTGTCGGGGTTTGATGTTGATGCAGCCGGACTGTCCCCCTGAGTCCACCATTTTGCCTGATAGGGAATGCCGTTAAAAAGCACCCTCTGGCCGTCATCATAAACTGTCTCACCTGACCATACCGGATAAATTCCTGCCGGAAGTGTCACCTGGGGAATGGGTTTTTCTCCGGGTAAAACCGGCCCGATGAGTTGCCAGGGAGTTTCCCATGATTGTAGGACCGGGTTATCGGGAAGATTACCTTGCGTCCACCATTTTGCCTGATATACACTTTGATGCCAAACCACTTTTGTTCCTTGCAAATAAGTTCCCGATTCACTCCAGATTTGATAGGGACTTTCATCGGGGTTATCAGGTTTTTGCTTCGTTGCAGGACTTTCAACCGTTATTAAAGATGCGTTACCGCTAATATCTCCGGCAAATCCCCTGCCAAGAATATTTGTAAAAGCGGACTTTTCCTGCTTTATGCCGCTGCAGGAGTCGGATACGACGCTTATGTTTACATAATTTTCCCCGCACTCGACATCCCTATTTCCCGACCATATTGATATTCTGGCAATGCCTTTTGAGATCGCAAATTCATTCAAACCGGCGGCATCTTCCAGAGTGAATATTTCATCCGCAAAATCATTTTGGCCGATCATCGGGGTTGCACCGATTTTTGTCCAAAGGGTCGAATCACTAAGGTTTTTTCCCGATTGATTGTACAAAATTCGAAGTTGCCGGTGAGTTTCGGTTAACGCCATTTCCGAGGCTTGCTGCATGGTTTGGTTCTTTTCCCGGCTTGCACCGTAATCCATAGTCATGACATTTACACCCGCCAAGTCAACACCTTCCGATAACATCGCAGAAACTGCATTAGTTCCGTCCTGGGTGAGTCCCTGCGGAGAAACGGGTAAAGTCAGCCAAACAGCAAGGCTTTTTCCTTCAAGTCTTTTAGTTTTTTGAAGTTCAGCAACAACCATTCCCCTTCGCTTCAATGCATCTGGATCAGTGAGGCCGTTGCCTTCAAGATCAAGGTCAATCGTATCAATACCATAGCGGTCAATTACAGATTTATACGCTTCAATCAGATTCCCTTGATCTTCACATTTGACTGCAAGCTCATCGTTTCGTAAACCGCCAAATGATACAGCGATATTGCCCTGCTTTTGCCTGAAAAGAGCAATCCGCCTGTCAAGATCAAGCTGAACTCCGGCTTCGTCAAGCGTGTACGCTCCTCCCCAGGCGGGTGTACAAGTGTCTTTTGCGGAAGAAACAATAAATGACAAAACCGCATTATTTGATAAACTTTTGCCGTCGATATGCTCAAAATCAAATATTGGTGTTGCGGTAACATCCACATATTCGGCAAACCAGGGTTTGACGTTTACCGATAAATAATTATCCTTAAACCTTTGCAAGCTCCAAAAAATACTCCAGGAGATACCCGCAAGCATAAGAAGGGCAAGGATCACCCTCCAAGGAGAAAGTCGTCTTCTTTTTTCTGTATTGACAGTTGTTGAGGTTGCATCTATTTTACTCATAGTTTTATGTCAGGCTTTGCTGAGGGACAACCCCTTTTGCTTCACCGTGGTAAAGAACCGCTTTCCAATCCACGTCAACCTTACTTTCAACTTTATTTTGCGTCACTTTAACGGGTTTATCTTCAATATAAAGCCAGTCTGTCAGGTTAAGCCATATGTCTTTAAACATATTACCGATGCCGATATAGGCAACAATTGCCCATGAAGCTGCGAAGGCATTAAATCCTGCAAAGAATGCATTACCCCAATTCTGAATAATTATATTTCGCCATACGGTGAATATAGAAAACCCGACAATCAAAAGCGGCACGATGATAAATTGAAGCGAAGCCGGAGTCCGGTCTTTCACTTTCGGAGTACGGGCAAAGGGTATCTTTTTCCCGGTTATTGCCTGTTCAATTGACTTTAATACTCCTGCGAGATTAACGGGTAGCATTATCAAGTTGAATCCATAAATTCGAAAAATATCGCTGTATTTGTATCCGCAATATTTCAGGTCGCTGGCCATAGCTGTAAAGTAAGGAACAGCAGCAAGAAGTACAAGCGGGCTTAACAGCCGGCCGTCGTACGGATATGCCAAAAGAAAGATTAAGCCGAATGTCGCCCAGGCAATGGACGCCATATAATTAAGCCGGAGCATAAATTCAGTTCGCGAAACTTCATCGTTTCTGTTTTTTCTCACCTGAATCTGCGAAAACAGCTTAGGCATAATAAGGAGTCCTCCATTTGCCCAGCGCCTGCGCTGAACCACCAGTGATCCGAAATCCGGAGGGGTTGCACTATAGCTCAGGCGTTCCGGATAATTCATGAGCTGCCATCCGTGAAATGTTAAGTCTATGCTAGATTCGGTGTCTTCAATAACGGTTCGGTCCTGAATAAAACGCTTTACAATAAAGCCGTTTTGCAATTCATTTTCAACAATGTCGTTCAGAGCGATTTTACGAATAACTGCATTAGCTCCTACCCAGAAAGTTGCGCCAAAATAGCTCATCCCTTGGTGAAGAATATGTTGGATATCAGTGGTTGCACCGGCCAACCGCTCGATTCGAGTATAAGCACCTCGGAAAGATGAGTATGGTGTTTGGGCAACCGCTATCCGGGCATTTTCAGGCTGTTTTAAAAAATAAACCAACCTCAAGCAATATTCTCTGAGTAAAATTGAATCCGCGTCAAGCGTAAGCAGAAACTCACTATCCGGAACTGTCAGATTATTAACATTTTTCTTATTTGTCGGTGTAAGGATAATTCCATTAGGCGAATTTTCTTTACGGAAAGTTCCACCCATAAGACCAATATAAGAATTGAGGTTCATAGCCTTATTGACTTCGTGAGAAAGCGAGACATACTTTTTGCGTTCAAAAACGCTCACATCTCCCTTGAATGTCCATGATAAACGCAGATATAACTGGTGAATACGGTCTCTTGAGAGTTTTACACCTTCCTTTGCGGACAAATTCAAAGCTTGAGCTACCAAATTTAAATCTTCCGCAAGTTTTTTAAGTACCTGATCAGCAAAAAAGACATCAACGTGGTCGTCGATTTTTTCTTTTTCAGCCATTTCGTTTAACCAGGCTGATGCCCATTTATAATGAGACGCCAAAGTTTTTATATCCCCGGTTGTTACGGAATTCTTGATCGGATTATTTTCAAAGCAATTTAGCGCCTTTTTGAATCGGCTGTAAGGCACGGAAAGATAGGATTTTATATCCTTGCCAAGATTGCGTGCGCCAATCAAGCGGGCGGCATCTGCCGGATTTGTCGGATAAGGTTTATCATCGAGAAGCAGGATTATTCTCAGATTGGGATATTCCTGTAAAGCTGCCGAAAGAAGAGTCTTTCGGATGACTTCATTTTCCTCATTGTAAGAAGGGACCAAAACTGTGATTGCCGGTTGATTTTTGCTGAAATATTTCTCAAGAATTGCCCTTGGGGTTCTTTCGTGGGCGGCGAATCGTTCAAGCGCCCCGTGGCGGGAAATAAGATACATCAAAGACGAGAAGGTAAGAAACGAAACGACGAGTGAATAGCTGAATGCCTCCATCGTGAATTGATAATTTTGAGGTCCATCCAAAAGCTGACGGATGATGATTGAAAATATATAAACAAGCCAAAAAACGATCGTAAACATGATACTTAAACGGCTGAGCGTTAATTTGAAAGTTGACGGTTTGTCATGAAAGATTGATAGAGGAGTAGTACTTTTTTCAGCACCCCACTGACGTTTTCTTAACTTTTTAATTCTTTGTTTCAAATTTTTCATATTCATGATCAATTTATATTTCCACATATCGTATAATTACGAACATATACTATAGATATCTATTTGTAATCGTGCGTGGATCAAGAGGTGTTATTATAGGCTATAAACAGTATTTATTCAAGCGAAGTTATATGAAATCCCCGTTCGTTAATCTGAAGGAAAAGCTGTCCAAATGCCATGATGGTA
Organism: Patescibacteria group bacterium; assembly: GCA_035291665.1. Taxonomy (GTDB): domain Bacteria; phylum Patescibacteriota; class Microgenomatia; order UBA8517; family UBA8517; genus DATDRP01. Next base: position 246,403 of record DATDRP010000006.1, read on the forward strand.
CGAAGTATGAATTTATTCGTAATATTGTATGCTAAAATGCACTTATGGATGAAAAAATTTTATTCCTAATTCAGCAAGCGGGTACGCTTATGAATATGCCCAGAAGCCACAAAAAACATCTTGGTACTGCCTTTGATACAGTCGCATCTCACAGCTTCCATGTTGCTGTGATTGCCTATTGTGTAGCAAGAATGGAAAGGCTGGATAACGAAGCGGCAGCGAAGGCTGCATTAATGGGCCTTTTTCATGATTTGGTGGAAGCAAGAACCGGAGACGTTGATTTTGTAGGCAAACATTATACGACTACCGATGAAAAGCAAGCTGTGAAAGACCAATTTGATATCAAGGATTTCGGGAAAGACTTGGTTGGTTTAATAGAAGATTTTGAAGATCGAACTTCTCTGGAAGCAAAGTGCGCGAAGGATGCCGATAGCCTTGAGCAGCTTTATCAGGAATGGGTACTTTCATGGCAGGGAAATAAACTGGCGAATAAGTGGTTTGAGTCCGACTTCAAGGACAGGGTGCCCGGACTGAGGACGGAATCGGCGAAGATGTTAGCCAACAAAATGAAAGACAGTAATCCGCAGGAGTGGTGGTGGTCGCAGTTTGTCAAAGATGACATGGCAATTGATAGAGAAAAATTACTTGGGAAAAAATAATTCTCTCAAAGTAGGTCACAACAATAATTTCTATCCAAAGGTCCCTTCTAAATGCTTAGTTTTTTTCTAATACCAATTTTTTTAGATTCCGAAAAAAACTGAAGAAATATGAAGGGTGTCGAGTCAAACTAGACTTTAACCAAGTTGGACTTGATGCAAATCCATTCCTTCCCGCGGGTGAAATTCTATTTGAGAAAGATTACACAGCCTGAATATGAAGCTTTTTTTCAATTTTTTCAATCCGATTTAATATTAAGGGTCTTTCTTCTCTGGCTGTAACAACTTCCTTCAAAATAGGATCTATTTTTGTAAAGAATTCACTTTTAAATTCTATGAGTTTTTCTTCGAATTTCTCTTCCTGTTCATCCAATTTACTCCCAAATTTTCTTTCCTGTTCATCCAATTTACCACCAAATCTTCGTTCCTGTTCATCCAATTTTTCACTAATTATTTGATCAAGTTTTAACTCGAATGCATCCAAACGTTCATCTAAATCTTTTTTAGTTAATACCATAGTTTATTAAACTTCATGAAAGAGGTGGTGTCAATCTGAAAAACCTTGTTAAATTTGCGAAGTCATTCGAAATATTAACGAAGTAGGAAAGAAATCCGGGGGAGTGCGGAGCTGCGTTTGACGCGGCGAATCGTATATCATTATTCGCTAAAACTCACGACTTTAAGAATGAAAAGGAAAGAACTTTTTTACAGAAGGTTTGGTTTACATATATGGATCCAGAAGCACGGCAAGTTCGTCGACAGAATCGGGGAAGTCGGTCTCATTTTCCGACAGTTCTTTTAACGCGTAGTTTAAATCTTCCCATTGATCAGTGGTGATGACATCGGTGGAATGTATATCATTGAGATTGGAAAGTAGTGAGCCCCAAGTTGATTCTTCGGTTGTATTCCAAAGCTCTTTTAATATTTTTTTGTTTACATCTGCCATACAGGTATTATATCAAACAGGTTACGGGTTATTTTTTTCGGTGTGTTCGAAAGCTACACACCGGGTGTGGGTAAATGATTCAATAGAACAAAGTCGAAGAGTTTGGGATAAGGGTATAGGGTGTAAGGCTATTTGCACCCTAAGGGTGTAATATTGATTGGGGGTGATATATATGAATATGAAAAACGTCCTTCTAAGTTTGTGTACTTTCGCGTTATTATTAGGCTTGTTTACACTTCCGGCTCAAGCAGCTACTTTCTTAGATGATTTTAATGATGGAAATGCTGATGGATGGGACTTAAGTCAAACAGAACACCCATTATTAAATATTGGTAATTGGAGAGTTGTTGATGGAAAATTAGTTCAAGATACAGGTTATGATGGTGTTCTTGCTTTATTACCGAACCAATACTCAGATCAAACAGATGAAACCTTACTAAAAGTTTATGGCCCTTCGGGTGCAACAGGATTTGTTATTTGGTATAAAGATAAAACCAATAGTGTATCAGTACTTGTTGCCAATGGACTAATTGGGGTTGCAGAAGTTTACAACAATGTTTGGACTAATTATTCCTTCCCAGTAACATTTAACATTAACGAAGACAGATGGGCAGACCTTAAAGTAGAAGCAAACAGTCTTAATGGAGAAATAAAGGTTTATTTGGACGGAACTTATTTGTTTACTTATAACGCAACTGCACCCAATCGTGTTGGTCAAACTGGATTTAAACAAGGAAATGCCGGTGGAGCACATGATTACATCAGTATAATTACTCCTGATCCTAGTCCGACTAACAAAGATCAGTGTAAAAATGATGACTGGAAAACTTATGGTGAATTTAAAAACCAAGGAGATTGTATTTCTTTTGTAGTGACACGTGGTAATAGTTCACCAGCAGGTCAGTAGATCTTGAATAAACAGATTCTTTAATTGCAGGGGAACGAAAGCATCCCTACTTTTTATCATTTATAAAAATATTACATTGAAGCTATTTGCACTCTAAGGGTGCAACAAACCTAGCTATCCACCGCTGTTGTTTTATCTTCCGCGACCGCAAGCTTTTGCAAAAGTTTTGCAAACTCTTTCATTTTTTTACCTAAAGCCCGATTTCCTGAATTTACGTTTGAAAGCTCCCGTGATTCATCAAGATTTACAAGTTTTAAATCGTGTTTTGATATTATGCCACATCGGGCTAAGTGACGTATGGAACGGTTTAAAAAATGGGAACTTGTTACTATTTTTTCCGGAAGTAATGAAACGATGGAGTCATCTCCATATTGTTCTATTAAATCAATATGACTTTTGGCCCAAGCAGTCCGTTTTTCTCTCGGATCACGTGGTAAATTTTCAAGATACTTAAGAAGCTCTTCTTTTAATTTAAGGTGATCATCTGTAGTTTCTTGATCAAAAGTATTCCTTCCCGACTCCATATTTTCTAACATTGTATGCAATTATACTTCGAGCTTATATGAAAATCGAAGAAATAGGGAAAAGGGTATAGGGTGTAAAGCTAATTGCACCCTAAGGGTGCAGCGTTACAAATTTGAGATTGGAATTTTAATATTATAAAATACCCGCATGTCGATAGAACAAGATGGTGATAAAAACGAAGTGGAAGAATATCGCAAAAGAGTTGAAAGATTTATAAAGAGTGTTCTGAAGGAAAATATTTCAGATGCTGATGATGAAATTGTTGAAAAAGCACTTCCTATAGCTGTTGATTTATTTTTAGAAGCCAAAATGTTTTACGAATTGGAGGAAAAAACTCTGAGGGCTACAATTGAATTTGCAGAAGCAGGTGAATACGAGCGAGCGCAAACATCTTCAAACGTCTCAAATTTTTTTCAGGAAAAACGAACAAAAACCCTTACAAAGCTCCAGGCTATAGGCGGATTGATTAATAATACCAGACACGTAAGTAAATACGGTGTGAATGATGTAATTGATAATTTGTCTGATACTCCTTTCTTATACCTTTCGCCTCAAACAATTGTTGTAAGGGAAGAATAAACAATAACTAAGGAAGAATATTTATAGGGGGTGTATTAGTAAATCATCCTGCGGTGATTATAATTCGAGATTAAGAGAAAGTTGAAGAGTATGGGAAAAGGGTATAGGGTGTAAAGCTAATTGAACCCTTAGGGTGTGTCGATTAAATATGTAATTTTAGAAGATATAATATAATCAATAGAAACCGTTCGCATATATGATTTCAAAAAATCACAATAATTCTATATGACCTATAAGGAACCAGAGGACAATAATTCTTATCCGGTTGACTGGGAAAAACTTGTCGGAGAACAAGCGCGGCGGTTGCAGTTAGAAAAAGATGCCAAAAAAGGAATAGAAAAAGAAAGTGATGATAAAGCGGTCCGTTTTTTGCAAGAAATCGGGGCTAATGAATTATTAACCCAAATAAGAGATCAAGTCTGGAAAGCGGGTAGTGTAATTCCAGTTTTTCCCGGAAGTAAAATCTACAAGCCTGGGTTTATGGAAACCTTTTGGTGGGCTTATAAAAGTAAAGAAGAATTAGGTTTGATACCAAAGAATTGGTGGAAAAATGATTATATATATCGAAAACAAGCTCGGGAAATGAAAGGACCCTTTGGTGAAGCTGGTATTGCTTTGTGTTTAGCATGGGAAGAGAAAGCTATGTTTATAAGAAGTAATCCTGATCCCGAAGAAAGAGCCGAAGAAGGAATTAAAATCGTCCAAGCAGATGACCCGATTGTGATTAGATGCGCTTATTTGGGAATTGAGAATAACTACGCGCTTGGTGTAGCAAGGGGAGGGAGGAAAAAGTATCTAAATGATAATATAGGATATCTCCCAGTTTCGAGAATAACTACATTCGGAGTAGTACCAGATTTTGATCGACAAGAAGTTGGATTAACCGGCACATTTTTCGTACCCGAAGAATCGAATCCGAGGAAAAAATTGATTGAAGAACTTGTCAAAAAAATATTACCGAATGAAGATTACAGTAGAGTGAAAGAGACAGAAGTCCATTCTTTTTCCCCCATCATTGAACTTTACGAATAAGTAGTTTAATTACAATTGAAGCCTCAAACAAATCATTAAAGGTCATAGACAAATATAAAAAGTGAGTCAAATCATAATCCTGAACCTGGTCGAAGGACTACAGATCTGCATTGTGGCGAGTAGATCGACTTCGCAGAGTTTGACTTAAACCTTCTTGATAGTCGGTATTTGGTTTTACTCTCAACTATTACTATCCCAAAAGGAAAAGTATTTGCACCCTAAGGGTGTAACATTAAAGTTTTTTTGTATAACAAAAAAAATATTGATTTGGAATAAATATAGGGTATAACAATCGATTACAATGACAAAAAAAGGAACCTTGGGTTTTATTCAAAATACAGGGACAAAAGAAAACGGTGGAATTATTGTTGCATCCGATGATCCGAATGAAATTAAAAAACAGCTTGAAGAAGCTTTGGAATTAGCCCAATCTCAGGAAGGGTCCGGAAGAAAAGAATTTGATTTGGATGTTATCAAAAGTATGCTTGCAAGAGCAGAGAATGGATCAGAAGTATTTGAGGTACTAGAAAAATTAGAACAATTATTGCGGCTGGGTAAAGAAGCTCAAAAAAAGCCTATAGGATTTGAAATTCCAAAAAAAATATAATTCCTTTTTAGAATTCTTAAAATTTTCTGTGAAATCTTTTTTTCAAAGCTTTCTTCAAAAGATTCGATTTATTCAGCTTTTTTTATTACAAATCAAATTCCTGATTTAATTGGGGGAGAAAGACCTCTTTTATTCCAAGTTCCTCTGATATTTTTTTGGAAAACACCGAGCGGACCTTGTCCTCCCCGTGTGTGACAAAAACCTTTTTGATATTTTTAATGTGTCCAAGCCAATTTAAGAGTTGTTTTTGGTCCGCGTGAGAGCTCATCGCATCGGTAAAATTGACAGTTGCCTTGACAGAAATATTGACATTATCGATATTTACACTTTTATCTCCATCCAGAAGTTCGCGGCCAAGCGTATCTTCTCCCTGATAACCGACGATAAATAGCCGGGTCGAGAGCATGGGCAAATAATGTGCGGCGTGACCCAGGATCCTCCCGCCGGACATCATTCCGCTTCCGGCAATAATTACTTTGGAGCCGGTTTGTTCATGAACAGCCTGACTTTCTTTCCAATCATTTATAATTACAAGTCCGGGAAAATCGAAAGGGGAACCGAATTTCAAATCGTCCTGGATATGAGGATTAAATAGCTTTGAATACTCCAAATAATCCAAAGTCGCTTTTTGTGCCATTGGGCTGTCCAGATATACGGTGGTCTGATTCTTAACCTTTCCTGACTTTTTCAAATGTTTTATAAGATGAAGTATTTCCTGGGTTCGATCAAGTGAAAAAGCCGGAATAAGAAGAGTTCCGCCCGATGTTTCAACAGCATTTATTTCTGATCCCAAAGCAATTGAGGGGTCCGATTTTTCATGGAGTCGATCGCCGTAGGTGGACTCGATAACCACCGCATCCGCAAAGTTAAGATATTCGGTTTCCTGTAAAAGATCCTCCGGAGTATTTCCCAAGTCCCCGCTAAAAATTATTTTCCGGTAGTTTCCTTTGGCGGTATTATCCACGATCTCCAAACTGGCCGATCCTAAAATATGCCCATCGTCATGAAATGTAACACTAAAATCACCTATTTGAAAAGGTGTCCGGTATTCGACAGTTTCGAACTTCTGAATTGTTTTTACTGCCATTTCTTCGTCGTATAAAAATTCCCTGTCATCTTTTTGAGCAATTCTTGCGCTGTCCAAAAGTGACAGTTCCGTAAGGGCCCTGGTTGCAGGGGTCATCCTGATAGTACTTTTATAGCCATTTTTTAAAAGTATAGGAAGTCGTCCGCAATGGTCCAAGTGTGCATGGGTGAGAACGGCGCTTGTAAGGGTGGTGACATCAAAATCGAACGGTTGGTAATTCAGTTCTTCATATTTGGTTCCCTGAAACATGCCAAGGTCGATAAGTATGGATTGTCCCGAATCGCCGGTTAAAATGTAACAAGATCCGGTTACAGAACCCGATGCCCCCAAAAATTTGACCTTCATACTATTTATATTTTATCACTTCCAGCCTCGAGTTGACAGAAAATTATTTTTATTATTAAGGAGATTTATCAAACCTTCCGATTTTAGGGTTTATATATCCTTTTGGCCATATATAATTGCCTTTCATTTTTTGTTCGTAAACAGTAAATGGTTCCAAACCCATCTTTTTTCTTTTATTATCAAGCATTTTGTTGTCCTTAATTGGTCTTGGGGTTGGTTCACCTTTCTTATTTTGATAAAACTGTGTACCGTATGTTTGCTGTCTGCCTCTATTTACAGCAACTCTGTCTGTTAAGTAGGCAATATTTGCCGGTAAAACATCGTTATTGGACTTAAGTATTAACTTTAAACATTCTTCCTGAAAATTAACATTGTGATCCGCATGTTGAGCAATTAACCATGCAGCATAGGAAGCTTCTTCACCAACTGAACTTATTGTTGGCCAGCCATTGATCTCTTTTAGAATTTGCTTTAAACGTGTGGAATTATTTTCATCTATATTTTTATCAAATGTACTTTTACCAGATTGAGAATCCTTCCGCATCTTTTGGTCAGCTTCGGCCATCGCAATAATTTCTTTTGAAAGATCTGGATATTTCATATTTGTATTATAATTCATCTTAAGATGAAAGATAAAAAGAAAAAGTGGGTAAACCTTATGAAGAAATATTCCGAGTTTGGGGATAAGTTGGGTAAAGGAATCGACAAAGGAATTCTTGAGACAGTAGTTGTTTTGAATGCGTTAGGTATAAATACGGATCAGTCGTGTGAGGGACATCTAAAATGGGGAACTTGTGCACCCTGGGTGGATATTAAAGCACCCAATACACAGAAACTTGAAGATGAATTACAAAAATATTGGGATGAAGCAGAATCATTGTCAAATAGAGGTAAAAGTCATGACGTAACGGATAAATTATTTAGTAAATTTCACAAACTAAGAGTAAAGCTGAAATCAACAAATATGGCCCCCGCGCAAAAACTTCTGGATTTCTTATCTGAGTTTTATGGTGATAGAAATTCGGAGTACAAAACCAGATTAATGCTTTCTTTTACCCCAAAAGGGTTGGGAAGACTGGAATCTCAAGGAGCTGCTTTTCAGGAAGTGTTACCGATTGGTCAAAGAAAAAGAAATCTATTAGTATACGAGAAAGAAATGCATGAATTTACAGAGTTTCTGAAAAAGAAAATCTTCAACTAAATAAAAATATCTTTAGTTTCGCATCATCACCTGAAATAGTAGTTTGTTTATTAATTACGAGAGTTATCTTACTTCCCTTCAATTACTTCAGCTTGTGGTACTGGATAATCTCTTTTTATTGCCTCTGTTATTTCATTTGTTTTATCTTTTATTTCTTCTATTCTATTGACGGAATCGGATTTTCCAGAATAAATGCTTTCTGCGAATGCTTTTGCATGTTGAACAGATAATTCTTGTGTTGCTCCCAAAATTCCAAATACTTGAATAGATCGCCTGTCTAGATTTCCTTCATCAATTTTGTTAATTAAATTATCATAAACTTGAATATCACCAGTTTTATGTTCTTCAGTCCAATCCTTCATGTCCAATAAGTATCCTTTTGCTAAACCAACAACGTCTTCTTCTGTATATCTCTTTTCAGTTGCTGTTTCCCCGCGGTTGATTATTTCACCCTTTTCATTAAATCTAGTACCCAAACCTGACTGTTGTTCTGTATCTTCTGACATTTATATCACCTCCTACTATTATTTATTAACCCAACAATTATTTTCTATATCTTATCTCATGCGACATCCTTAATAAAATAGGATTTCCCTTCTTTCACCCTGTATTCTTTAAACCCTCTTTTCAAACAAAAAGAATACATATTTGCAAATTTATTTTTATAGGTATTTAAAGTTAAATGATTGTATTTTTTATCGATCGCAAACTTTAAAATAGCTTCATACATTTCTTTCCACACACCAAACCCCCTGTAATTTTCCAATACTCCGGCGTTCCAAATATGAAAGTTTTCTTCTTTCGGATAACAAATAGAAAAACCTACCATTTTTTTATTGTTCCAAACAGTAAGCAAAAGACCGACATTATTTATCTTATTCAACCAATCGTCTCTGTTGTGATATTTTTTGATTTCTTCAGAAGTAGGTTTGAAAACTTGCTTGGAAAGATACAAAGCGTTATCCAGCTCCTCAATTTTGTTTTTGTGGAGTGTAATTTTCATAATGCCCTACGTTGAGCAGCTCTGTCTGGAAACATTCGAGCCCATAACCAATTTAACCAAGTGTATCACAGTTGAGGCTAAATCCCCCTTCGCTTTCAGCTTCGGTGGGACTAGTGAGACATTTAGGACAGTTAAAAAGAGTATTACCTGTTGGCAAAGTAATTGTAGACCTTTGCAAACAAGTAGCCTGTTAACCATGCAGCAACGGTTAAAGATACAAGCCCTAATACAAACGAGCCCAACGATAAGCTCCATCCTGTTACCTTGCTAATCTCAAGACCATGAAACCAAGATTGAGCTATGGACATAGATAAATCAGGGAACAAAGAAACCGCAATTCGGCAAAAGACATAAAGAATAGCGCTGGTGACTGAAACCGCATTTGCTGTAGATGTTGGACTATGCTTCATAAAAGATTCACCCCCTGTATCATTTCACTTAATTAAATAGTTAGCTTTCTAATCTTGTATTTTTTAATGTAAGTGCATTTGCAACAACTATAAGAGACGATGTGCTCATAAGAAGAGCACCCCATTCAGGCCGAAGCAAGACGCCGTATGGATACAAAACTCCTGCAGCAAGGGGAATTGCAATAATGTTATATCCTGCAGCCCATGCAAGATTCTGTTTCATCTTTCTGTCAGTCTTGCGGCTTAAAGTTATTGCCTTAACAATATCCTGAGGATTACTTTTTACTAATACAATTTCCGCTGATTCTATCGCAACGGAAGTTCCTGCTCCTATTGCAATTCCGATGTGAGCCTGGGTTAATGCCGGGGCATCATTTACACCATCTCCGACCATTCCGACAATATATCCTTTATCCTGAAGCTCTTTTACTTTATTGGTTTTTTGGTCAGGTAAAACTTCTGAGAATACTTTATCTATTCCAAGATTTTTACCAACCATATCAGCGACTTCTTTTTTATCTCCGGTTAACATCGCGACCCGTATTCCCATTTTATGAAATGAATCGATAGCATTTTTGGATTCCTTTCTAATTTTGTCTTCTAAAATTATTGCGCCGATTATTTTGTTTTCATTAGACACATAAACAACCGTTCCGACTAAATCAGTGGGGAGCGTGATTTTTTCGATGTTGATATTTTTATCTTTCATCATCATCCTGTTTCCTACATATACTTTTTCTCCACTAACAATCCCTTCAGCTCCTTTTCCCGGAAACGACTTAAATTCAGTTGCAGGACTTACATCAACACCATTTTCTTTTGCATAGTTAACTACTCCTTGGGCAATTGAATGTTGGGAATGCAGTTCGACAGCGGACGCAAGTTTAAGAAGTTGTTTTTCATCCAGACCGGTAGTAATTATTTTTGAAACACCATATTTCCCTTCGGTTAAGGTACCGGTTTTATCTAACACCAAATACTGAAGTTTTCTGGCAATTTCCAAACCTTTCATATCCCGAATTAAAATCCCGTTTTTAGCAGCCAAAGAAGATGTAATAGTGGTGACAGTAGGAATGGCTAACCCTAAAGCATGTGGACAAGCAATAACGACAACAGTTATCGCTAGTGTTGCAGCAAAAACTACGCCTTGGGGACTTACAAATATCCAATAAATAAACGTTCCCGTTCCAACCGTAATTGCGGTTAAGGTCAACACGTTTGCTGCTTTATCCGCCAGTTCCTGAACTTTGGGTTTTGTATTTTGCGCTTGTCGTATTAAATCCATAATTTGCGCAATAGCTGATTCGGCTCCGGTTTTGGTAATCCTAACTGTTAACGAACCATCGTTGTTAATTGAACCACCTATAACATCGCTATTTGCCTCTTTGGTGATTGGTCGTGATTCGCCGGTTATCATTGATTCATCGACCGAGGATATCCCATCAGTTACGATACCGTCTGCAGGGATCCGTTCACCCGGCTTTACTAGAATGACATCGCCTTTCTGAAGCTCGTTTGTGGGAACATCTTTTATTTCCTGTTTACCCTTCGTAGCTTCAGCGTAGTCGGGTTTTTCTCCAATAGTCAGTAAATGTGCAGTGTCGGGAATAAGTTTTGCCAACTCCCGAAGGGCACCACCTGTTCCGATTACCGCTCTCATTTCCATCCAATGACCGAAAAGAAATGCTAATGCCAATGTTGAAATTTCCCACCACAAAGACTCACCTGTAAAAAAGAAAGTAGCAGCAGTACTGAATAGATATCCAGCTGATAATGCAAGAGAAACCAAAGACATCATTCCGAAATTGCTGGTTATAATTTCGCTTTTTGCAGCAGAAAAGAATGGTTTACCGCCATATACCACAATTAGAGTTCCTAAAAGAAATAGCAATATTTCGTGCCCAAGAAAGACCAAAGTAAATCCCAACCATTCCTGAATCTGCATCGAAAGTAGAAGAACAAAAATCGTTAGAGGTAAAACTACAAAAAATCTTTTTCTAAAATCATCAGCCATCATTCTGTGGTGCTCCATAGGATCCCCTCCGTCGTTATGTTTATGGTTTTGGCGGGCAGGCATTCCTTCATGATGTCCCTGATGTGAAGAGAACCTTTCCGTTTCCGCTTTTTTTGCATTATGTCCATCATGAGCCATATCCACTCCATGATTTTCCTGTTTTGAATCTTTAACTTCTTGGAGATCCATCCCGCACTTCGGGCATTTTCCAGGTTTGTCACTAGTAACCTCGCTGTGCATTGGGCAAGTAAATGTTTTCATTTTTCTTTTGAAGTTTTAAAGTGTTCGTCAACCCCTTTGATCATTTGTTTTACACACCACTTTGCATAAATACTACCGAGTAATAGCCCCAGTAATTTAGTAAAGAATGGTTTTGGTAAATTGTAATCAATGTAAACCTTCAATAGTGAATTTTCTTTTTCTGGTTTAATTTCAAAACCTAATTTATAGTGGTCAACAACAAGAAGGTTGATATTTCCAACGGTTTTCCATTCTTTGTGGTTGGGAGGGGAGTACTTCGTAATCGCTTCATCTAAAAATAAGTTAAATCCAAAGACTTTTCCATGTAACTTAATATGCGAACCTAGCTTTTGTCCTTTGCCTTCATCCATTTCAGTTTCCATACTTCCGCCACCCATCATCCAGGACGACTTATTCATGTGTGCGGAAAAATTTTTATGATTGTCAGCAAAGTTAAAGATTTCGTCAGGTGTTGCAGACACCAATACGGATTCTTCGTAATGTTTACCAAAATCGGTCATGTGCTTTAATGATACATTAATAGTAACTTTCTAAGCATGAACTTTCTGTGAAGATTTAATCCTTTGAGCAACATTCCATTTCAGACGTAATATTGTACTTATTTGACCATTAAGGATTTATGAAGAAATTTTTGCCAAGGGTAATTTGACAGATACAGAGGTGCCATTCCCAGGCTTGCTATTGACAACAATCTTACCTTGATGCGCATTTACTAGCGCTTGCGCGATTGATAAACCCAAGCCTGATCCCAAAGTTTTCTCAGTACCGGTTCCCCTGTAAAAACGATTAAACACATTCGGTAAATCTTTTTTTGATATTCCTATTCCGGTATCTTTAACGGAAAAAATTGCTGATCCACCTTCTTTTCTAAGTAAAAGCGTAATTGTTCCGTTGGCTGGAGTAAATTTCACAGCATTGTCTATAATATTCAGGAAGGCTCTCATTAATTTGTCTTCCTGACCTAAAACCTCGATATTATTTTCAATATTAGATACAATTTTTAGATTTTTAGTAAGGGTTAGTTTCTCTAATATTTCCTTAAGTTCTTTGGACATTCCTGATAAATCTACTTTTTCGGCTTTACCTCTCGCATTGTCTGATCTGGTCCATGCAAGATCTAGAATGTTTTTAAGCGTAGACGAAATATTATTTATATCGACAAGAGAATCTGTTAATGCCGACTTGTATTCAGTACTTGTTCTTTTTTTGGAAAGTGTGATTTCAACCCCGCTTCTAAGAGTAGCTAGAGGGGTTTTGAGCTCATGGGCAAGGTCTCCTATAAACATGCGTTCCCGTTCAAAAGCTTCACTGATTCTACCAAGCATGGTATTAAATGTTTCAGCCAATTCTTCTATTTCGTCCCCGGTGTTGGGTTTTTTAACTCTCTCGGTTAAGTTTTCAGAACTAACTCTTTTTAATTTATCTGTTATTTCTCTCAGAGGACTTATTGCCCCCTTTGCAAGTAAATAGCCTCCAATAATTGTGGGAATTACAAGTACGACATATATAATTCCTAAAGTTACCAAAAGACTTTGTAAGGACTTCTGGACTATTTCAATAGGATGAGCCATTAAAACGACTCCCAGTAAAGTTCCATTTTTAATAACAGGAGTTGCTCGAAAACGAAGAGGTAATTCACCGACAGTTTTATCTATAAAAAACGGTTCCTTTGTGTTTAATACCTTTTGAAACATTTCTTCTGTTATATTTCCTGGGAGATCAGTTTTAAGTGAGCTGGAGATAGTATTGCCGTCGTTATTCAAAACTACTACAAGCATTCCGGGTATCCCGCTGAATTCTTGTAAGAATGATTGCCTGGCAATTTCTTGATACATGCAACATTCTTGGCGAGTCAAAACTTCAACTACTTTTTCAGAATGGGATGTTAAAGCACTGTCAGTATTTATATAAAGAACATATTTTGTCAGGATAAAAAATCCAATTGCAAGAAGTGCGGAGAAGATAACAAATGCGGAAACATACCAAAATGTCAACCTAAACTTAATGCTTTTAATATTCATATATCTTCTGTTAGACGATAACCCACACCGTGTAAAGTATGAATTAGTTTTTTATCCGACGCTTTATCAATTTTTCGCCGGAGTGATGCTACAAAAACATCTACAATATTACTCATACTGTCAAAATTATAATCCCATGCATGTTCCGTAATCATTGTACGGGTAACAACTTCGTCTTTATGTCGTAACAGAAGTTCAAGAATAGAAAACTCCTTAGGAGTAAGAGTAATATTTTTATCATTTCTGGTGACTGTATGTTTTATCGGATCCACTATTAAATCATCAACTTTTAAAATAGGCGAGGATTCTTGCTTACTTCGTCTGATTAAAGCTTGTATCCTGGACCTAAGTTCTAAGAATGAGAAAGGTTTGGTCATGTAATCATCAGCTCCACTATCAAGTCCTGCTACCTTATCTTCAATTGTTGTTTTGGCTGTTAACATTAAAACTGGAGTTTTTATATTTTTCTCACGGAGCGATCTGCAAAGAGTGAGCCCGTCAATTTTAGGAAGCATAATATCAAGGATAATGAGGTCATACTCTTCAGACTCGGCTAAATATTGACCTTCTTCACCATCGTATGCAACATCAACGGCATAACCTTCCTCAAGCAGACCTTTTTTTATGACATTAGATAATCTGAGTTCATCTTCAACCAACAAAATTCTCATGGTTCGACTCCTCTCACCATGATCTCTTCGAGCCTGAACCTCAGAGCCGATGACTTGAGTGCGATCGAATGGATCATATACCCGTATTATATTATAAATTTATGAAGAATTTGTGAAGTTTTACCTTATTCTATTTATTTTGCAGATTTTTTGTATTCAATCCCGGTTATGCTTTTAAAAGTTTTTTTGTCAGTAATGTGATAATTATCCAGTTCGGTATTTGTCATTTCTAATATTCCTGCTATGCGAACTCTAGGCAATCCAAAAATACCGTATATTTCGTCACCCACATTTTTGAATAATTTGGCTCTTTTCATCATTTCTGCCTCTTCTGACCCTAAGATAATATCTCCCGTTCTTTGAGGGTATGATCCTTGGGCGATTTTTAAGGCACCTATGTCTTCTACTTCAAGAAAAACTTTAGTTTCACCGTCTTTAATTACTAATTTTGTATTTCCTTTTTGGAGTAACTTTTCAGCTGATACTGTCATTTTTGTTGTGCCTTCAGTCTGCATATTTTTCTCTCCGCCTGCCATACTTGAACTGACATTAGCGAATTGTATAAACATAAAGGTAAACGCAATTGCCATAAAAGCTGGTGCAAATGTTGATACATAATCCTTCTTTCCGGGAGTAAATCTTCGTAAAATTAGTGAATTTCCCACTACAGAAATGGAACTTAATGCCATTGCAAGACCTGCGAGTTCGGGTTTTAAAACAAGTCCGGCAAAGCTGAAAACTCTAGCAGCAATAGGAATGCCAATGACATTATAAAAAAGTGCAAAGAACATATTCTGTTTTATCTTTTGCATAGTTGAGCGGGAAAGTTCGATTGAGGAAACAACATCTCTAAGGTCGTTTTTGATAATAACAATTCCGCCGGTTTCCATAGCTACATCCGTACCCGAACCCATAGCTATACCAAGATCCGCTTGGGCGAGAGCCGGCGCATCGTTTATTCCATCCCCGACCATCGCCACTTTTTTGCCGGTATCTTGTAATTTTTTGACTTCATTGGCTTTATCTTCAGGTAACACCTCTGCTAAAACATTAGTAATTCCAACCTGTGAAGCAATCGCTCTTGCCGTTCTCTCATTATCTCCGGTAATCATATAAACAGTAATTCTTCGCTTTGCGAGCATTTCAATTGCCTCTTTTGAGGTTTCTTTTACCGTATCGGCAACAGCAATGAGGCCTAACACTTTCTTTTTTGTTGACAATACCATCACGGTTTTACCCTGGTTTTCTAAAGAATCTATAGTGTATCCATGTTCCGAGAGCGACAGCCCTAATGTTTCGCTTGCAAGTTTTGGTTTACCAAAATAATAAATCTCTTTACCAATGAATCCTTGTACACCAAATCCCGGGATTGCCATAAACCCTTCGACTTCGCTTAAAGCAAGGCCTTTTTCCTGGGCATTTGAATATATTGCCTCAGCAAGGGGGTGCTCTGATTGTTTTTCCAGCGAGGCGGCAATTTCTAATATATTCGCTTGCCCAATAATGTCAGTCACTTCAGGTTTTCCTTTTGTTATTGTTCCCGTCTTATCAAAGATAATAGTATCGATTTTGCACGCCTTCTCCAACGGTTCTCCACCTTTAACCAATATGCCATGTTCAGCACCTTTACCTGTGCCAACCATAATTGCTGTAGGTGTTGCAAGCCCTAACGCACACGGGCATGCAATTACTATAACTGCGGTAAATGCCATTAGAGCAAAAGACAGAGTTGCTCCCAGAACGAAATACCAAATAACAAAAGTTGAAAATGCAATCAATATTACAGCAGGTACAAAAAACGCAGAAATTTTATCTGCAATTGCTTGGATAGGAGCCTTTGATCCCTGTGCATCTTCAACAAGTTTAATAATTTGGGAAAGAGTGGTTTCAGAACCGACCCTTGTTGCCATGAATTCAAAGCTTCCCGATTTGTTAATGGTAGAACCTATGACAAAGTCACCTTCATGTTTTTCGACGGGTAAGCTTTCACCTGTGATCATAGATTCGTCGAGTGCCGAACTGCCTCTTATTATCTCACCATCAACCGGAACCTTTTCTCCGGGACGAACCAATACTGTGTCTCCTTTAAGGACTTCTTCAAGGGGAATATCAAGTGTTTGGCCATTTCTTATAACCCTTGCTGTTTTTGCCTGTAAACACATTAGTTTTTTGATTGCTTCCGATGTACGGCCTTTTGCTTTTGCCTCAAGCCATTTTCCCAAAATGACAAAGGTAATTAAAAATGCTGCGGTTTCGAAATAAAGTTCGGGAATTTTAGATCCGTTTAAGCCGATAAGTGAATTTTTGGCAAGATAATAAAGAATAAAATTA
The DNA here is from genome assembly GCA_035291665.1 of Patescibacteria group bacterium. Taxonomy (GTDB): domain Bacteria; phylum Patescibacteriota; class Microgenomatia; order UBA8517; family UBA8517; genus DATDRP01. The sequence continues at coordinate 262,999 of DATDRP010000006.1, forward strand.
ACTGCACTATAAAAATAAGCAACCGATGTGCCGATTGCTATAAGACTATCCATATTAAAAGTTCTCATCCTGAGGCCAGACATCATTCCTTTGTAAAAACCTGCTCCGATAATAAATTGAACTGGAGTTGCCAGAATAAATGAAATAATCCCGACATAGGGGAGAAGCAGGGTTGCCCCCAGGAAATTCGGGAAAAAGTCAAAAAGCATAAAGTAAATCATCGGGAAACTTAAGACTAAGCTCCAGGTAAACCTCTTAAAGTAACCACCAATTTGAACTTGTTGTTTTTCTGCTTCTTCTTTTGTATTTGAGGGGTCTGAAACTATTGCCTTATAACCAGTTTTTTCTACTGCTTTGATGAGGTCCTCTTCTTTTGCAGTCGAAGAATTAAATGTTACTGTCGCTTTCTCTGCAGCAAAATTTACACGGGCTTCCGTTACTCCGGTCACCTTTTTTAACGACTTTTCAATTACACCTGCACAAGATGTACAATGCATGCCGAAAAGGGACAGAGCAATCTTTTTCTGAGATTCAGTTTTTTCAATAGAAGAAGTTGCTGGAACTTTTTCTTTTACTTCCGTAACAGGTTCGTTTTTCAATCCTAAGTTACCTTCGAATACAAATTCTCCTTTCTCATCTTTTTTGACCGATCCTTTGATACTAATACCAGTGGAAATGATGTTTTTAAGAAGCATACTGTCATATATAACTTGTCCAGCAACCTTACCATTACCGTTTTTTTCTTTGAGATTTTCAACCTCACCTTTATACCCTGCGTTCGCGATTGCTTTTAGAATCAAGTCTCTATTTATTTCTTGGTCTGCAGTTAAAAAGCCATCACCAGTTTTATGATCGACAGACACGGTATCAACGCCTGGAATATCAGAAATCTCATCTTTTATAAGCATCTCACAGCTTTTGCAGTGCATTCCGTTGACATTAAATTTGACTGTATTTTTTCCGTTTTTCATAGCAATTTCAAGGAAACCCCGATTCTATCGGGGAGGAATTGAACTTGATATATCATTCTCATTCAGATGTGAAACCACACTCACAAGAGCGTGGAGAATGTTATATAACTTTATATTCCATTCCCTCCAAAGCTTTTTGGAATTCATCATTTGAAATATCTCTTGTCAAAACAACTTCGGTTTCGCCAGTTTCGAAATTAACATTAACCAAGGTAACTCCATTAATCGCACCGAACTTTCTTTCAATAAGTCTTTTACATGCTTGACAGTGAGTACCTTTGATTGTAATTTGAATTTTCTTTTCCATATTAAATAACTGTAATAGTTCCCCTTGGAACTCCCATTGCACAAGTGATAGGGTACTTACCCGGTTTATCAGGGGTAAATTCAAAGACTAGTGTTTTTCCCTTTTCCAAAAACTGCGGATTATCAGTTAGTTGAGGTATATAAATAGTACTCATGCAGCCGCTACCTTCATCTTTTACATCCACTTCCATGCGTACAGGCTTTCCGGCTTTAACGGTAAATTCAAAAGGAGAGATGTCCGTATCACTTTTATAGATGGTATTTAATATCTGGACGCCGTTTTCATTTTTGGCGAGGGTGGGTGTCACCCCCACACCAACTTTAGCCGCTTGTGCTTTTCCACCTCCGCAACCACAGCCCCCACTACCACTTCCGCAACTACCATTTGCCACCGGTTGACCCACAGCGGGAGCTGTGTTTGCTGCTAGCACCTTATTGTCGTTATTGTTTACCTGACCATTAGAAGTGCCTTTTTCAACAACCGCAAAACTTCCTGTGTACATTCCCATGCTGCAGGAGAAATTGATTGTTCCAACTTCTTTTGGAGTAAATTCGATTATATTTTCTCCAGGGTGCAGACTTTGACGAACGTTTAGTTTCGATGAGACAATGCTCGAAGCACAGGTATTAGGATCCTTGGAGGTTATTATCCATTTTACAGGAACACCAACGGCAACAGTAAATTTATTCGGTGAATATCCTCTAGCCGTTTGGTCCATTCTCACAATCTGAACTCCGTCTTGTTCTTGAATTCCTGAATTTTTATCGGATGCAGCGTATGCATTAATTCGAGTGCCTAAATCATTAAAAGGATTTGTTCCCAAAAGATTGAGGCCGTTATTCAGATTAAAGAAAGCCAATAGTGAAACTACTAATCCAGCAAATTTAAAAAACTTTTGAGCAAATACACCTTTGATAGCTGCAGTTAAACCTCCCACACTCAAAAGTCCAGGTGCGGTTCCCAAGGCAAAAATACCCATAATTGCTGCTCCCTGAACAAAGCTACCAGTTGATACGGCATAAAGTTGCATTGCCTGGGTAAACCCGCATGGAAGGAAAAAAGTTGACCCGCCCATTAAAAATGCATTTTTATGACTATATTCCTTCTGTGTTTGTTCCTTAATTCCAAATAGTTTTGATATTCCTTTAGGCATTGAAAAACTAACATTCTGGAGTCTTGGGAAAAGGCCAGTAAGTTGTAATCCGAGTGTAAGCATTACGAGTGCAACGGCTGCAGTAACAAGTCCAAGACTTGTTCCGGAAAACTGAAAGAATGATCCCAAAAGTCCTATTGCGCCTCCGAGAATAGTGTAAGAAGTAATTCTTCCTAAGTTAAATAATAAATGGGGCTTAAATTTTTCAAAAGGGGTTGCGTTGGCATTATTCTGTGAGAAACGAGCTGAAACTCCAAGTACAATTCCTCCGATTAATGCCATGCAAGTTGAAAATCCTGCGGTTAATCCAATAAGTGCAACCGTAAGTAAATTTGAAGGGTGACCGGGATTTACCGCAAAAAACTTTGACAATCCAAGTCCATCGACCAGAATAAAAAGAAAGAAAAGGACAATAGCTGCATAAATTATGTCCATATAGTCTTCAACTTTGGCTGAGAATATGGGAGGTTTTTCTGCAAAACCCACTTGATAACCGGCATTTTGGACTGCTTTATCTATGTCTTCTACTTTCAATTCGGAGTTTGTATAACAAATTTCTGCACAGGCTTTTTTATGCGAAACGTCTACTTTTTTAACACCTTGGATGTTTTTTAATTCATCCTCTATTAAGAGTTCACAGCTTCTGCAGTGCATTCCCTTTATTGGTACGATAGTTTTTTTCATAACAGTTTCAAGGAAACCGTAAACTTAATAGTTTACGGAGGAATTGAACCTGATATATCATTCTCCCTCAGGGGTGAAACCATGCCTAATGGCATGGAGAATGTTATAATCAGTTTTCCAACATCTGATCAATTGCCTTTTTGAAATCTTCATATGGGTAAGCTCCCGGCATTAATTTTGTTTTGCCCGTTTTTGTATCCAATAGAATGTTGCCGGGGGTACCATTTACACCTAAGCTTGCTGCCGTATCTGCGTCACTTTTAACTCTGTCCGCATACTTTCCGCTTTCCAGACAACTCGTAAATTTGGACTCATTTACTCCAGCTTCTTTTGCTAAGTCCGGTAAATCCGAAAGAGCAATACCTGTTCCACCTGAGTTGGTTTTTGTAAATAGTACATTTACAAATTTCCAAAATGCGGTGTTTCCTCCTAATTCATTTGCACATTCTGAAGCTTCTGCCTCTTTGGCTGCATTTGCGTGGAAGGGTAGTGGCAGGTGTCGGTAGACCCAAGCAACGTCTCCTTTGTAGCTATCTACAATCTTTTGGGCTGTCGGATGGAACCTTTTGCAGTAAGGACATTCCATATCCGAATATTCGAAAAGAAATATCCTTGCATCTTTTTCTCCATTTACATGATCATCAGTAGTCAATTTTATCTCACCCTTTAACTCGGGAGCTACTGCGGAAGGCTGAGAGGGTTGAGTCGGGTTGGTATCATTTCCTTTCGCTTCCACCTGTATTCCTTCGACTTGAGAACCGTTTTTATAGGTTCCCAGTTCTTTTTCTAGAAATTTTACACGGGTGTACAATGATCCGACAAAGAATAGACTAACAAGTGCAATTCCTATAGATAAGGCTAAAAAGTTTTCGTTTTTGGGTTCTTGATTATCTGAATTTATTTTTGGCATATGTTAAGGATACGAAATCATTTATGAAGAAATCGTGAATAGATGAAAATAAATCATGAATTGGAATTGTTATATGTAATAATTTATTAATATGTAAACGGCAATACTCGCCATTAGCATCGACCCCAAACTGAAAACCATGGATTGGTAGGGGAAGAGTCTTTTTCCGTTTTTCTTTTTTATAAAGATGTTTAAAATATCAAACGAGTAAAAAACTACACTTCCCAAGATCATGCCGAAAGTTAACTTATCAAAACCAAAGATGCTGTCCATTCTTATAATTAATTTGAATACATAGAAAGACCAAAGTGTCGAAACGAAAATAAGAATATATACTAATAGTCCTACAAAGCGATTAAAAAATATTTTGTTTCTTTGACCCAAAGAATTACAAAGCCAAAAGGCAATCGCACCCAATAATCCTCCGATCCAAATTCCGGTAATTGAGTCGTCAACGCCCACCCATCTGGTTAAAGTAATACCGGCCGCAGCACCTGCAACACATAAAGGACAGTGCGCGAAAGCTAGTGAAGGTGTTAAAAGTCTAACAACCAAAAAAGATAGAAGAATAAAAGATATTATCCACATATTTAGTTAACAACGTTACCATTGAATTTGAGTTCTTTTGTTCCGGACGGATTACTGAAGTAAAGAAAAACCGTGCGGTCAAAAGGACCTACCCCTTTTGGACCGTGTGCAGCCGGATCAAATATTGCAGTAACAGTTGCAGTTTGTCCTGAAGGTAATTCAAGATTTACCGGAGGATTTTTATCTCCCATCCCTTCCATCCCGAACTCTCTGGTTTCTTTGTCGCCGATTTTTATTTTTGTTTTGGTACACATACATGAAGTTGCAATTCTTTGAAGTTTCATAGATTCTGCAGACGTATTTTTGACTTCGTAAGTTTTAACCACATTACCGTCTTTCATTTTGATCGTGCCGACATCATACGATGCAGGACTAACTTCCAAGTCTTTAATATCTACTGATGCTATAGCATCAACCTCTTTTGCCGGAGATTCTTTTCCTCCTTGCCATATTGCAAAACCAACGATAAGTAGAAAAGAAAAAACCAGTACCCCGATAAGTATTTTCGTATCTTTAGTCATTTTTTATTGCTTAAGAATTGAACAATTTTATAAAATTCTCGGTTACCATTTAAACTTTTAATCTTTTCCCGTAAACAACAACTCAAATGACCTTCAAGCATAATTTTTCGCGCATTTTCCAAAGCACGTTGTGCTTTTCGGGAACTTTTTACTACCTTAATACACTCATCATGGTTCTCGAATAAAAATAATGTTTTATTCAGATATTTTTTTGCAGTGGACAATTCTGATAAAACCTTATCTTTTACTATTGTATCCATCGAACTAATGGTAGTTTACAAATCTGACTATTAAGAAATCATGAAGACAGCCTCAATAATTTGCTATTAAAAGATGAAAATTCTGTAGATTGCTTAAATCACTTGGGGAAAATACCGACTTTTCCAGACACCATGATCAGTTTACTGGAATTTAGGCTGGGGGACATGGATTCACTTCACTCACTTTTTAATTCATCTAAACTTTTTCTCAACATTAATTTCAAGGTCTTTTTTCCGGGGTTCGTTTTGAAATATCTTTCCCTTCTTAGTGCATCATGCTTCGAAACAAAATATTCACAAAATATTAATTTAAAAGGACGCCTTGAAGCAGTGGCTTTTGATTTGCCATGAAAGTGTGCAGTTAAACGTTCTTTTAAATTAGAGCTGGATCCGATATAGAAAAGACCGTCTTTTTGACTTAAAAGTACATACGTACACCAATTGAGTTTTGACATACTATTTATATTAATTTGTCTTTGGAGAAACATAAAGTGTCGGTGAAGTACAACGAAGTTGACTTCACGACCATGAAGTGAGCTGTGCTCTACTTCATGGCTGGGGGACAGGGATTCGAACCCCGATTGACAGATCCAGAATCTGTAGTCCTACCGTTAGACGATCCCCCAATATCACATTAATTTTAACGTACAATAAATTTCAAATCCTCAATCCCGCATTGCGGGAAGTCCTACCGTGTCGTCGGGTTTGACTCGACTCTTGCTGTGTACCAGATCCCCCAATATAAAAAAAGTAATTAGTTATTAGTTATAAGTAGAAAAAATAACTCTAACTAAGGGAATTATATCAAAAATCCGAATCAAATCAGAAGTTGTCGGTTCGGTTTAGTCATTATTTGACGAATTAATTAACTGTAATTTCGACTACAGATTTTTTATACCAGCTTTAATAGACTTCATAAGCTATTTGCTCATTATGAAAATATGGCAAATGTGAAGGGGGGTGATAAATATGCAAGACAAGAAAAATGCAATTGAACATTTAAAGAATCATCAGAAGTATCCTGCCACAAAGGAGGATCTTGTGAAGGAATGCGACGATTTGTCGGATTTTTCGGACGAAGACAAAAAGTGGTTTGAAGAACATCTTATGGAAAAGACCTATAAATCTGCTGATGAAGTTATGCAGGTACTTGGTTTAATGGAGAAATAAATCTGACAAATTTATATCCTTCTTATTTTTTTAACTTTGGAGGGCAAAGGAGGTGATGATTATGATAAAAAAGATAGATTCAATTGGACTTTTCAGCGAGAATGCCAAGAAATTGAAAGATTTTTATGTTGAGAAAGTCGGCTTGAAGGTTTCGATGGAAGGCGAAATGGGAGAAAATAATGATGTATTATATGGATTTGATATCGGTGAAAAAGAAAACTTTTTCATAATGTCGCATTCAGAAGTTAAGGGGAAAAATAAGAATCCCGAAAGATATTTAATAAATTTTGAGGTTGATGACATTGACAAGGAAGTAGAGAAGTTGAAAAGTAATGATGTCAAACAAATACAGGAAAAATACCATGTTGAAGGATATGGTTACATTTCAACATTTGAGGATTCAGACGGTAATTATTTCCAATTGGTTCAGGTAAGAGAAAATTGATTAAAGATACGGGAACGTTGCATAATTATCTATACAAATGTTTCTTCTGATAGACAAACCCAAAGGAATTTCGTCGCACGATGTTGTTAACAGAATAAGGCGCATAACCGGAGAAAAGCGTGTTGGGCACGCCGGAACACTGGACCCAAATGCAACTGGATTATTGATTGTTGCCGTGGGTAGGGATTCAACAAAGAAATTATCAGAATTTCTGAAATTGGATAAAGAATATCTTGCTGAGATAACATTGGGAGAAGAAAGGGATACGGATGATGCATTGGGGAAAATTGTAAAAAGTCTAAGTCTAAGTGTAAGAGAAGATCTATCCCGGAAACAGGTTCGTATTTCACACAACACGAAATCTGTACGGGATGACAAAGCTGGTATCGAAAGTTTACCAACTTTGTCCAGAGAGAAAGTTGAAAATGCGCTGAAGTCATTTGTAGGAAAGCATGTTCAGATACCTCCGGAATATTCAGCCATAAAGGTAAAAGGAAAAAATGCATATGAGTATGCAAGGAAGGGGATAAGTCTAAGTTTAAGTTCAAGAAAAGTTGTAATTTATTCAATTGAACTAATTGATTATTCGTTTCCGGTTATAAAATTAAATGTAAAGGTATCAAGCGGTACTTATGTTAGGTCAATTGCCCGGGATCTTGGGAGGAAGCTTGGAACATTTGCATATTTATCAAATCTTAAACGCTCACAAGTTGGAAAGTATTTGATTAAAAACGCTCTTGATCTTGATTCCTTAACAAGCGAAAATTGGAAGGAGTATTCGTTTAACATTTAATAATGTTCAGAAAAATTGTATATATTCTAATAACTCTTTTTGTTTTTGTAGCCGGAGCTTATTTTATAGCAACAAAATATTTCCACATTGATGAAAATGCCGTAAAAACTCTTGTTGAATCACCTTCGCAGGACGTTGTCAAACTGATTAATGAAAATCCGACAAACTCAGGACCTTTTACTATTTATGGTGATTATAAAATCGGTATTTTTGCGGATCTGGGTGAAAAAGCACCCCGGGTTCTGAGCTTTGACAACTCGGGGACACTTTTTACATCAATTACCGGAAAAGGTGAAATCTTGGCGCTGCCGGACGCAGATGCGGATGGCAAAGCGGACAGGATTGAAGTCGTGTCAAAAGGCTTAAACCGTCCTCACGGAATTGTTTTTTACAATGATTATTTTTATATTGCCGAGACAGACCGGGTGGTCAGGTATAAATACGGTTCTGACCGTAAGTTGGGAGAGAAGGAGTTTTTATTTAATCTACCGGGGGGTGGAAGACATTTTACAAGAACAATAAAAGTATACGAAAACAAATTGTATACATCAGTAGGGTCATCTTGCGATGTATGTGTTGAAAAAGAAATCGATAGAGCTTCAATACTTGTATCCGATCTTGACGGTTCAAATTTGAATGTTTTTGCGACGGGGCTTCGTAATACTGTGTTTTTTGATTTTGCTCCATCGGGAAGCTCAGGAGAAGTTAAAATTTGGGGAAGTGATATGGGGAGGGATTTTTTGGGAGACAATTTGCCTCCTGATGAGTTGAATGTTATTGAGAATGGGGGAAATTATGGCTGGCCGTGGTGTTATGGCAATAAGGCAATCGACTCCGATTTCAATCGGAACGCAGGTTTTGATTGTTCAGTTACGCGGGCTTCTGAATTCAATTATCCGGCACACAATGCACCGCTCGGGACCACTTTTATCAAATCCGGAGTATTACCCAAATCTTATGAAGGCGATTTGTTGGTATCATTCCACGGATCATGGAATAGCACATCTAAAGTCGGGTATAAAATAGTCAGAATCGATATAGAAAACGGAAAAGCCGTAGACATGAAGGATTTTATTACGGGTTTTGCCGACAGCAAAGGAAATGTTATCGGGCGTCCGGTTGATCTTGTATTTGATTCAAAAGGGAATTTATATATAAGTGATGACAAGGCTAATGTAGTGTATGTTTTGACCAAAAAGAATTAAGATAAAGAAAGAATGATCGATGCAAAAATATCAATATTGCTGGGATTTATCCAAGGGCTGACCGAGTTCTTGCCCGTTTCCTCGTCAGCACACTTGGTTCTTATCCAAAACCTAATTCCTAATTTCTCTCAACCCGGAATTTTGTTTGATGTAGTTTTGCATTTTGGAACTTTGTTTTCCGTTTTGCTGTTTTTCAGAAAACAGATATTAAGCATTAACTTGAAATATCTGATGCTTATTGCAGCCGGAACAGTACCGGCTGTTCTGGCTGGCCTTCTTTTTCGGAAAAGTTTTGAGGTGATGTTTTCCAGCATCGGCTGGTTGGGGGTTGAACTCATGATAACAGGGGTTTTGAATATTATGATAGACAAACCCGATGACGGAAAAAAAGTTTTAAATTATCGAAATTCGCTCTTGATAGGTGTTGCCCAGGCAATAAGTATAATACCCGGGATTTCCAGATCGGGAGCAACAATCTTTACCGGGGTTAAATTAGGTATCAGTAAAGAGAAAGCAGCTGAATTTTCATTTCTTTTATCGGTTCCTGCAATTCTGGGAGCAAATATACTTGAATTTCTTTCCCATCGTGAAGTTAGTATTCTTCCTGCTAATATCTACATATTAGGATTTTTAACAGCGTTATTGATCGGTTATGTTTCGATTAATCTTGTATACAGATTTTTAAAACAGGGAAAATTCAAACTCTTTGGTTATTATGCCATTCTTCTCGGGCTGGTTACGATTCTTCTATTCTAAGTGAGGATTGTAATTATCTTCGGTAAAAAAAGTACGATGCCGACGATAATCGACATGGCAGCGGCCAGAAGTACGCAAGCTGCTGCAACATCTTTAGCAATTTTTGCATAAGGATTAACCTCGGGACTTGTGGTATTGACGATAGCTTCCAGGACCGTATTTAAAAGTTCCAATACCAACACAAAAAATATTGTAAAAGTCAGAAATAACCACTCCAGAAGATTAAGTTTAAGTATAAGACCAAGAATAAGAGCAAAGACGGAAAACGAAAGATGGATTCGGAAATTGGGTTCGTTTTTTAACGCCGTATTCAATCCCTGGAATGCGTAAGAAAAACTTTTTAGAGTTGTATGACGTAAGCCCATGTTGTTAAGTATTAGTGTAAGTCCTGCAACAAGATAATGTAAATGGATATTTATAACAGCGTTCAAGAATACCACGCCCTTTAGGGCGTGGATGAATTGAACTCAGATATGTCATCCTCCTTAGGGAAACCCCGCCTTTTAAGGCGGGGAGGATGTCATTAAACCGGGAAAGTTTTTTTCGGATAAGCATTTATTTAGAATCAATGCCTTTGGATGCTACAATTATATTTGAATCAGAAAGTATTCGGGAGGATGTCATGAATTTTAATGTTTTGATAACATTTGTTGCGAGTTTGTTAATCTGGTTGATGGCTGCCGGAGTCGTTTATCTTTGGTTATTCAAAAAGGCGATACCCAGGAACCAGGTATTCAGGATTTTTTTGGCAGGCATAATGGCGTGGATTTTGACCGATATAATCAAAAAAATAATTCCCACCCCGAGGCCGTTTATGATTGACGGACTAAACGCCCTTACGCTTACTATTCCCAAGGACGGTTCATTTCCGTCTATGCATGCATCAACCGCATTTGCAATTGCTGTATCTTTCAGAAAATCCGATAAGAAGGTTTTTATCATTTTTGCTTTAATAGCCATTCTTATCAGTTTAGGAAGGGTATTCAGTCATGTTCATTATTATTCGGATGTGATAGCCGGTGCAGGTGTCGGAATTTTGGCGGTTATTATTATCGAGCGGATAGACCTGAAGAAAATCAGGAAAACATTCAAGTTTTAACTCTTGACAATTAGCAGATAAGACACTAGACTGCTAGAAGCTTAAATTAAAGACTAAAATTATTATAACAGCGTTCAAGAAAACCCCGATTAAATCGGGGATGAATTGAACTCTGATATGTCATCCTCCTTAGGGAAACACCGCCTATTAAGGCGGGGAGGATGTCATTACATTTTCTGAAAATTCAGCTTCGATGTATTTTAATAAATTAAAAATTGCGGATATCCGTAAAATTTTTATAAAATGGACGAAAAATTAGACAAAGTCTACCGAAAAGTTCCAATTGTACCGATTCGAGGATCGGTAGTTTTTCCTCATACCGATACGGTTCTGACATTCGGCAGGAAAAAAAGTGTTGCCGCAGTGAACGATGCTTTCCAAAAAGACAGGGTTATTGCTATTTTTACGCAAAAAGATCCAAAAACTTCTGAACCCGGAAAGGATGATCTCCACGAAATAGGTACCATTGCCACAATCAGTCAAATGATGTCTACCGACGGTGAGATTCACGCAGTAGTCAAAGGTCAGGAGCGCATAAGAGTAAAAGAGATTATTTCAAAGGATCCGTTTCTTGTCGGATTAATTGAAGAAGTTAAAGGTGATATAGCAGTGAGCGATGAAACCCGGGCTTTCACCAACAGGCTGGTTGAACTTTTCAAAAAAGCCATAAATATGGGTAAGCAGGCTGAGGTGATGACAGTGATGAAGATCGTATCCGGAACTCCGGAACCATATGAAGTAGTGGATCAAATTGCATCATTATTGGATATCAAATCGACCGAAAAACAAAGAATATTGGAAACAATTTCGTTGAAGGACAGGCTGCAGAAAGTTTTGACTCATCTCTCGCGCGAAGTGAATGTACTTGATATTGAGAAAACCATATCGTCAAAAACTCAAAAAAGATTTGAAGATCAAATGCGCAAAGCCATGCTTCGGGAGAAGAAAAAAACTATAGAAGAGGAACTCGGGGAAGAAGAATTCGGAGAACTCTCAGGTGAAGAGACAAAAGGATATAAGAAAAAGATAAAAGAAGCAAAAATGCCGAAGGACGTTGAGGAGAAAGCGAAAAAGGAACTTCAAAGACTCATTCAAATGTCTCCCCACAACCCTGAAGGCGGGTATATCCGGAACTACCTTGATTGGTTATGCGATATGCCTTGGAGCAAAATGACGCCGAACAATGTGTCAATAAGTCGCGCTGAAAAAATACTTGAAAATGACCACTACGGACTCGAAAAAGCCAAGGAAAGAATCCTGGAATACTTGGCAGTAATGCAGCTGAAAGCGCATAACAAACATAAAAAGATTTCAAAAGAATATACCGATTCCCAGCCGACGATCTTATGTTTCATAGGTCCTCCCGGAGTCGGTAAAACTTCTATCGGTAAATCTATTGCACGTGCACTGAAACGTAAATTTGTCAGAATTTCCTTGGGAGGGATACGCGATGAAGCTGAAATAAGAGGTCATAGAAGGACATATGTGGGAGCTCTCCCCGGTAGAATTATACAGGGAATAAAAAATGCCGGGACCAAAAATCCGGTCTTTATGCTGGATGAAATAGATAAAATCGGTACGGATTTCAGGGGTGATCCCTCTTCGGCTTTACTGGAAGCACTTGATCCCGAACAAAACAAAGAGTTTTCGGACCACTATTTGGAAGTTCCGTTTGATCTTTCTCAGGTAATGTTTATTGCGACAGGGAATGTGATTGATACAATACCGCACGCGCTTCGGGACCGTATGGAAATTATTAATTTTCCCGGTTATACGCAGGATGAAAAGTTTTTTATTGCCAGGAAATACCTATGGCCAAAACAGATCAGAAATCAGGGTCTCGAAGGAAGGAATTTTGAAATAGACGACAAATCAATTTATGAAGTAATCGAGAAATATACAAGAGAATCTGGTGTGAGAAGTCTTGACAGGAGTTTGGCAACCGTTTGCCGTAAAATTGCAAGGCTTTATGCTCAAAAGAAAAGGGTCACGAAAAGAATAAAGCCATCGGACATAACCAAGTACATGGGTCCAAGAAAGTTTTCAAATCTTATCGTCGAGAAAAAAGATGAGGTTGGAATGTCAACTGGTCTTGCCGTAACCCCCGCGGGCGGTGAAATATTGTTTATTGAAGTATCGCTTATGCCCGGTAAGGGTAAGCTGACCCTGACGGGACAGCTGGGAGACGTGATGAAAGAATCGGCGCGCGCAGCATTCACATGGGCAAGGTCACATTGGAAACTTTTGAAACTTAAAGAAAATTTCGGAAGTAATATGGACGTTCACATTCATGTTCCTGAGGGAGCTGTACCCAAGGATGGACCGTCAGCGGGAATTGCAATTACAACGGCATTAGTGTCGGCGTTGACAAAAAAAGCCGTAAAAAGAAGTGTCGGAATGACGGGTGAAATTACACTCCGGGGAAGAGTATTGGAAATAGGTGGAGTTAAAGAAAAAGTAATTGCCGGTCACCGGGCTGGTCTTACCACAATAATTCTTCCTAAGGATAACAAGAAAGATATGGAAGACGTTCCCGAGAAAGTTAAAAAAGACATTCAGTTTCTTTTTGCAGACAACTACGAAGATGTGATGAAAATTGCCTTGACTTGAATTATCTCCATATAAATTAATTTCTACTTCTCAATGGTTTTTGGATTTGTATTGGAATAAAATAAAAGAAGTGTTGAAATATATTCATAAACATAATTTTGCACTGAGCTCCTTGATAAGGGAAATTGTTTTTGGTTTGGAAGATGGTATGGTAAGCACTCTTGGTGCAATCACGGGGATTGCGATAGGAAGCAGGGACCGTTTTACAGTACTTTTAGCAGGTATAGTTTTCATCAGTGTGGAATCAATTTCAATGGGAATAGGTTCCTATTTGTCCAACAAAACTTCAAAAGAAGTTGATGATAAGAATGTAGAGGAGGAAAAAGAGGCTCTCAAGAAAGATCTTCCCGGAGAAAAATATTCGGAACTGGTAGAACTTTTTTCGCGCGACGGATGGCCGCCATATTTATCATCGCAAATGGCCAAGTTTGCATCGAGCAATAATAAGCTTCTTCTGATGGAACACGAACTTAGAGAGCTTGGGATATCACCTTTAGTCAAACAAAATCCCATAAAAAATGCCATTTTTATGTTTATTTCATATAATTTCGGAGGATTTATTCCGTTAATTTCGTATTTTTGCTTTCCAATTTCAGTTGCAGTAACAGTTTCTATTGTGACGACGTTAATGTCACTTTTTCTATTGGGTGTTGGAACAAGCCGGTTTACAAAAACGAATTGGATTAAATCAGGTTTTCGTACTCTGATCCTCGGGGGAATCGCTCTTGTAGTGGGTGTTATGATAGGCGAACTGGTTTCGGAGTTTAATTATTTAATAAAATAAGAGGTTAAACTAGCTTCATAATTTTTTCGCGGGCGTTCTTCATTTCAGTTCTATTGACTAATGCATATTCCTGAGCAAGTATTTTGACAGCAGATTCAAATAATACTTTTTTATTGCGATTGAACTTTTCAGGATTATCTTTTTCTTCTTTGGAAAGAATTTTAATGACGTTAACGACATCATAAAGATTTCTTGTTTTAAGCATATCCTTAATTTGATCAACATTAATGAATTTGATTAAGATTCTTCCGGAATTGAGTTTATTTAATATAATCTTCAACTCCTTTTTTGAAATGGGTTTTCTGATATCCGTGAGGGATAAATTTTTTATCGGTATTGAGCAGACAACCGGGTTTAAGATGCCTTCTTCGAAATATGTTTTGAAAAACATAACCGGTTCCTTTTCACCGTCGCCATTTTTTTGATACTCTATTTTGAAGATTTGAAATATTTGATCAAACTCTATAATTTTATCTCCGACCTTGTAACTTGTAATTTTTGTCATAAATCCGAACCTCTCAAATAAAGATGCAATTAAGTATAGAAGTGAAAATCGAATTCGTTAAATCGGATCGACTATCCTTTAAATAATTGTAATAAGTATTATACCATTTCTAAGAGGTAATTTTAAGATGCTAACAGCTGAAGTGTATTTGCATTAGGCAGAAAGTAGGACCTTAATTTTTTAAGCTCTTTTTCAGAAATTAAAAATAAGCTACAGCCATAGCTTGGTTAATTGGATTACATTGGAACTGGTAATTTCGACTCTCTTTAATTACAAACTGACACCAAATCATACTTAAAAATGAATAAAAATTTAAAGAATTTGACAAAAAAACTGAAAATCAATCGAAAAATTGCTGTTGTTTTCTTGATAATAGCCTTAATAACCGGTTATTTTGCATACAAAAAAATATCAAATAAAAACGCGGTTACTACAGTTCAAACTGCTACAGTTCAGAAAGGTACAATTGTTTCTTCGATTACAACTTCCGGTTCGATCGTTTCTTCAAATATCGAAAACATTACCACTCAAGCAAGCGGAACAGTAAACAAGGTCTTTGTCAGCGATGGCGATAAAGTGGTGAAAGGTCAAAAATTGGCCGAGATTGAGCTTGATGTTGTCGGAAAGCAGAATTATTTATCTGCCTATTCCGGTTATGTCGGTGCTGTTAACTCTTTGACGTCCGCCAAAAACAGTTACAGATCGACTCAATCCTCGCTGGCTTTGGTTTATGACGAAATAAAAGGACATGATAGCGATGAAACCTTGGAAATGAAAGATAAAAGAACAAAAGCAGAGGTCGCTAATGACAATGCATACGATTCGGTTAGACTTGCCGAAATAAGGCTTTCTGCATCTTCCTTAGCATTAGCCACAACAAAACCTCTGATTACCGCTCCCGTTTCGGGGATTATTAAAAGCGTAACAATTGCCGAAGGAATGAATATCGGAGCATCCGAGACTTCAAGCGGCA
Source organism: Patescibacteria group bacterium (assembly GCA_035291665.1). Classification (GTDB taxonomy): domain Bacteria; phylum Patescibacteriota; class Microgenomatia; order UBA8517; family UBA8517; genus DATDRP01. The sequence continues at coordinate 278,733 of DATDRP010000006.1, forward strand.
GCAGGGCAAATCAAAGAATTGCAACAATTGAAACAGGCGGATTGCCTATTGCCACCTTCAATGTTTCAGAAATTGATGTTGTTAACCTAAAAACCGCTCAGTTGGCAACTATCACGATCGACTCAATAACGGATAAAACATTTACAGGAAAAGTGGTAAGTGTTGATCGGGTGGGTGGTAAATCGAATAATGTAACCACCTATCCTGCAATAATTCAGTTTGATTTAGCGTCTGATTCAATTCTTCCGAATATGGCGGCTACAGCAAATATTATTCTGGATACAAAAACGGACATTTTGATAATTCCCACCTCGGCAATCAGTTATGATAACCAAACTGCTATTGTTATGGTTGAAAAAGATGGCCAAAAGAGGAGTCAGGTTGTGGAAACGGGTATAGCCGATGATACGCGTACAGAGATCATATCGGGATTATCCGAAGGCGACGTTGTCGTCTTGGGAGAAACTTCCTCAACAACCAACGAGTCTACTCAAGGAAACACCCGCTCGCAGGGAACTTTCTTTGTTGGCGGATCCGGAACGGGAAGAGCTTTTATCAGATGATAAAAAATGTATTCAGGAAAAACCCCGATTCTGATATGGGAAAATAATTCATGAAATATGCCAAACGTAAAAAAATTAATCAGCATCAGAAACGTTTCGAAGGTATACGATAACGGCGAAGTGGAAGTTCGGGCACTTGATAATGTCTCTTTTGATATCAAAAGAGGTGAATTTGTTGCCATCATGGGTCCATCCGGAAGCGGAAAATCAACACTGATGCATATAATAGGAGCTCTTGATAAGCCAACAACAGGTGAATATTTATTAGATGGGCAAAATGTTGAGAAACTGGATGAAGATGAACTTGCCCAGATTCGCAATCATAAGATAGGTTTTGTTTTTCAATTTTATAATCTTCTTCCGAGAACAACAGCCACAAAAAATGTAATGATTCCGATGATGTACGGTGGTGTTCCAAAGAAGAATCGGATTAAATTGGCAAAAAAACTTCTTGATATGGTTGGTTTGAAGGATAGATATAACCACACTCCGGGACAACTTTCCGGAGGTCAGCAGCAAAGGGTGGCAATTGCACGCGCTCTGGTTATGAACCCGGCGATAATTTTGGCTGATGAACCGACAGGAAACATTGCTTCGAAACAAGCTGAAGAAGTAATGAAAATTTTTCAGGATTTGAATAAAAAACAGCACACCATTTTAATGATTACGCACGAGGAAGAAATTGCCGGCTATGCAAAAAGAATTATCAAAATCCGTGACGGGAAAATAGATGCGGACATTGATAACGGTAAAGCAAATGTTGCAAAAGCGAAGGATTTCTAAATAGCAATTAAAGACCGATCTATTAATTAATCAATACTTGTATGGATTTATCAGAACTTATTACTGAAAGCATATCAACCCTGGCTCTTAATAAGGTTAGAACAGGACTTGCTATGCTTGGAGTAGTTATAGGAATAGGAAGTGTAATCGCCTTAGTTTCTCTTGGTCAGGCATCTCAGAAAATGATTACGGATTCTATTCAATCTTTGGGATCGAATCTACTGACTGTTGTTCCCGGATTTCAATCGGAAGGCGGAGTGCGGGGGTCGGGAAATGTTCAGACTCTTACCTATGAAGATGCAAAAGCGTTGCGTCAAGCTTCACAGTTGAATGCAATCGATAAGGTTTCAGCAGAATACTCTTCAAGAGGGCAAATTACGGCAGGAAAAAATAACACTAATACTCAAATTATTGGAGTAGAACCATATTATTTGGAAGTCAGGAATGTGAAGATTAAGAGCGGCACTTTCATCAATCAAAAACATTTGGATAGCCTTAATAAAGTTGCAGTATTAGGTCCGACCACCGTAACCGATCTTTTCGGAGATGCGGCTGACCCCATTGGTCAAACGGTTCGGGTTAACGGCCAGGTTTTTACGGTTATAGGTGTTACAGTTTCAAAAGGCGGAACAGGATTTAATAATCAGGATGATGTTGTATATGTACCTATCACAACAGCACAAAAGCTCTTGTTCGGTGAAACTCAAATAAATTCGATATCGGTAAGCGCAATTAATGAGAAATTAATGACGCAAGCCAAAAATGAAATTACTTCATACTTACTGGCAAGACATAAAATTAAAAATCCTGATGATGCTGATTTCAGAATATTCTCACAGGAAGATATTCTTTCGACTGCCACGTCTGTGACTGCTACTTTTACTACACTCTTATCGGGGATTGCAGCAATATCTCTTGTTGTAGGGGGGATAGGCATTATGAATATTATGCTTGTGACTGTTACCGAGCGTACGCGTGAGATTGGTCTTCGCAAGGCTCTGGGCGCCAAAAAGAAAATAATTATTTATCAGTTTTTAACCGAAGCGGTTATGATTACTTTTATTGGCGGAGTTGTTGGTTCTGTAATCGGAATAAGTGTTTCGTATATCCTTTCAAAATCCATGAGTTTACCTTTTGTTTTATCGTTTAGTTCGATATTTTTGGCATTTGCAGTTTCGGCAGGAGTCGGAATTATTTTCGGTTGGTACCCGGCACGAAAAGCTGCGGACTTACAACCGATTGAAGCTTTGCGCTATGAATGAGATACCAGCATATCTGAGTTTCCCAATATCTTTTTTGTTGATTGGAGGTGAAGTATATGGATGAAAACGAAGAGGAAAAAACGTTGAAAAACAAAAAAAGTAATGTGTTGCCGGTGGTAATAATTACCTTAGTCATTTCCGGAACTCTGGGCTTTTTTGGCGGAATGAAATATCAGCAAAAGAAAACACCTGAATTTTTCAGAAATTTTCAGGGTAATTCTCAGGATGGAAGAAGACAGTTCGGAAACGGCAATGCAAATCTAGGTTTGCGTCCGGTTAGCGGGGAGATTCTCCAAAGTGACGAGAAAAGCATCACCGTCAAACTACCTGACGGTAGCAGTAAAATTGTCATCCTTTCGGACAGTAGTTCAATCAATAAAACAGAAAAAGGTTCGAAGGAAGACCTGAAAGCCGGGATAAAAGTCACTGTCTTCGGGACGCAAAATTCGGACGGAAGCATATCAGCTCAAAACATTCAGATCGGAGGAGAAGTGTTCAATCAGAGGATTGGACAGTAAAATTGTTCTTGACTTAAAAGTTTTTACAATTACTATTAATAGTTAGGTATCGAGAGGATAGGGAGGGACACAGCCCGACGATCTATCCAGCAACCCTTCAAAGGTTAGGGTGCTAAATCTGAAATAAGATACGGTCCGCCTTGGGTGGACAAACCAATATGGACTACAAATATTTTACTTCTGAATCAGTAGCTTCTGGGCATCCTGACAAAATTTGCGATCAAATATCTGATTCAGTGTTGGACGGTGCCTTAAAGATTTATCCAAAATCCCGTGTTGCGGTTGAAACTCTGGTTACGGCCAACCGGGTGGTTTTGGCGGGAGAAGTAACTTGCCCCGGACCGGTCAATTTTGAAAAAATTGCCAGGAAAATTATTCGTAAAAATGGTTTTACCGATCCTATATTTAATTTTACTGACAAATCGGATGTATTGGTTTATATTCATTCGCAATCTCCCGATATATCCAAAGGAGTTGACGCAGACGGAGCAGGTGATCAGGGTATGATGTTCGGATATGCAACGAATGAAACAAAAAATTATATGCCGCTTCCGATTGTTCTTTCTCATCAGTTGGTCGAAAAAATGGATATTTTAAGAATGACAAAAGTTCTTCCATACCTACGGCCTGACGGTAAAAGCGAGGTAAAAATAAAATATAGAAACCGGATTCCCGTGTCGGTGGAAAAAGTAGTTCTGGCAGTTCCCCATAATCCGAAAGTAAATAAAAATAAAATTAAAAACGATCTATACAAAAACGTGGTTTTACCGGTATTGAAGGAGTACGGTTTTTCTTTAAAACCAAAAGGTTTGATTGTTAATGGGACCGGGAAATGGGAAATTGGTGGTCCTGCGACAGACACCGGCGTGACCGGAAGAAAAATAATTGTCGATTCATACGGCGGTATGGCTCGTATCGGAGGCGGAGCTTTTTCCGGGAAAGATCCGACGAAAGTAGACAGGAGCGGAGCATATGCAGCCAGATATTTAGCAAAAAATATTGTCGCAAACGGGTTAGCTGACCGGGTTGAGGTCCAGCTTGCTTATGTAATCGGGCATGCAAAACCAATAACAAAATCAATCGAAACATTCGGTTCTGGTAAAACTAAAATGAAGGTTATAGAGGACTTTGCATTCGGTAAACTGCTGGATCTTTCGGTCCGGGGAATTATCGAAGGACTAGATCTCCAAAGACCGATTTACGAAAAAACCGCCCGCTACGGGCATTTTGGCAGGAATTCCTTCCCTTGGGAAAAAATAATAAGACTGTAGGATTTGATAAGAGTTGAGAACTTCAGCACATTTTTGTTAGTAATCAAATATGCGATACGTCATTCCAGGTTTCCAATCTCCAGCCGTATTTTTCTGTATACTCCAAATGGGTTATTCCGGTATTTTCAGTCGATGTATGGGCAAAAAATTGCCAAAATACTTCGGGAGTAAGCATATTGCCCAAAATTATACTTAAGACTAACAATTTCGTAAAACCCGCATGTGATACACAGACAACATTTTGGTTTTTGTGGTGGATAAGTAAATGCCTTTTCACTTTTTCTGCTCTTCCTACCAAATCGTTAAATGACTCATCGTCAGAATATTTGTAATCAGGTATAAAAAGATTTTCAGATACTTTACTATTGATTTTGATTGCTTTTGGATCATCTAATGATAACCCTTCAATTTCGGACGGTCGTTTTCTTTCGCGTAAAATATCCCAATACTCAATAGGGAGCTTTAATTCTTTGGAAATAAATTCTGCTGTTTGTTTTGCCCTGATATACGGACTTGAGTAAATACTATCTACAGGAATTTTTTTAAATCTTTGGGCAAGAATTTTCGCCTGCACCTTACCGTTTTTGGATAAGGGAACATCAGCACCTTGGTGGAATTTCTTGAGATTCCCTTCCGATTGACCATGTCTTACCAAATAGATATTCATACGAAGATATTTTATATCAACTTTTAAATAATTTGTTTTGCAAAGAGGTTAAAGAAAATAATCCACACCAAGTCAGACTCGGTGACCCCACCGGGATTGCTCGTTCCTCCGCTATCATTTCGACTGCGTCGAAAAGTACGAAACCGCAACCGACTTCTCACCAGATAAAGTCACAAAAATACTCCCACTAAAGGGGAGCTTTTTTGTGACCCCACCGGGATTCGAACCCGGATTATTGGAATGAGAATCCAATGTCCTGAACCATTAGACGATAGGGCCTAGTCAAATATCAATAAATTGTTAAATACTTACTCTTAAAGACCTCACGATCTAATATCCTTAAACCATGTCGTCGAGTCAAACTCGACTCTTAGCTTCGCTTCAGACGATGGGACTTTAATCAAGATATGTATTAAATATACTCAACTAAATCGTATTTTATCATTTCTGGGATATAAATTGCGATTCTCCAGGTAGATTCTTTCAGATTATTTTAAGCTTTCGGGTATAATATCGTATGCTATGAGAATCTTAGTCATTGAAGATGAACACAGGATTGCAAATTCGATTAAAAAAGGTCTTACCCAGGAATCATTTGCCGTTGACGTTTCATACGATGGTGAAGAAGGATATGATCTTGCTTCGACTGAAGAATATGATGTAATCATCCTGGATTTGATGCTTCCGAAAATGGATGGCGTTGCAATTTGTAAGAGTTTGCGTAAAGAAGGTGTTCATACATCAATTTTAATGCTGACAGCAAAATCGTCGGTTGATGATAAAGTTGTGGGATTGAATGCAGGAGCTGATGATTATTTACCTAAACCTTTTGCTTTCTCAGAACTTCTTGCCCGGATTCGGGCATTATCCAGACGTCCACTACAAACTCTGAATAATGTTCTTAAGGTTGGCGACCTTGTGATGAACACAAATGAACTTTTAGTTGAACGTGCCGGAAAAAAAATTGATTTATCAAAAAAGGAGTACGCATTGTTGGAATATTTATTACGGAACAAGGGAAAAGTTTTAACTAAAGAACAAATCATGAACCATGTATGGGATTATGATTCGGATATTCTACCTAACACTGTCGAAGTTTATGTAAAATATCTTAGGAATAAAATAGAAAAACCTTTCAGTAAGAGCGGACTTTTAATAAAAACAATCCGCGGGTTTGGATATAAGATTGAAAATAAATAATTTAATGTTCAAAGCAGCGCGACTAAAGTTAACGATCTGGTATTTGCTGATCATTATGACGATCAGTCTTAGTTTTAGTGTTTTCATCTATAACATTGTTGCATCAGATCTTCAAAGGAGACTTACGGCAATCGAAACAAGACTGAATTTACAAAGAAGAGGGATGGTTGATCCCCAGCAGGGGCAGTTGTATGTACTTCTCGACGACCTTACGGAGGCAAAAGAAAAATTATTGTTTATTCTTTTGGACACCAATATTACGATTTTGGTTATATCTGCAATAGGAGGATATTTGCTTGCGGGAAAAACCCTTTCTCCGATTGAAAAAGCTATGGACGAACAGAAAAGATTTATCTCAGATGCCGGACATGAACTGAAAACCCCACTAACTGCACTTCAAACGTCAATCGAAGTTGCCCTTCGGGATAAAAAACTCACCCTTCGCGAGGCAAAATATGAACTTCATGAAAGTCTTCAGGATATTAATAAGATGACAAATTTAACTAACAATCTTTTGGTTCTGTCCAGACTTCAAGGTAAAAACGGTTCAGTAAATAAAAGCAAACATATTTTGAAAGACGTTGCCCAAGGTGTGATTAAAAAATTAAAACCGATTGCAGATAGTAAAAAGTTAACAATAAAGCTAAGCGGAGGTAATTTTTCGGCAAAATTCGACAGAGACGATTTTGAAAAATTATTGACGATTCTTCTGGATAATGCAATAAAATACACACAGGTTAACGGTAAAATTGCAATGGAAATTGTCGGAAAATATAAAGAATTTGATGTGAAGATTGTTGACAATGGCATAGGTATTTCAAAACAGGACTTGCCGCATGTTTTTGAAAGGTTTTACAGAGCAGACTCCTCCAGGTCGAAAAACAATTCAGATGGTTATGGATTGGGTTTGTCAATTGCAAAGAATATTGTTGATAACAATCAAGGATCAATCTCAGTAAAGAGCATATTGGGGAAAGGGAGCGAATTTTTGGTTAAATTGCCTAAAGCTTAGGGTAAATTATGTCTCCAAATAATTGCAGATAAGTTTGCGGCTCCGGAAGTGAGTTTTAAGGCTTTTTCCAATTTACCTTGATTGATAGAGTTTGTATCGTTTCCATATTTTACCGATCCTGGTGTGTAGTATTTATTCAAATACGGTATCGCTTTCGGATCTCCGAGTTGTCCCAAAGCCCAAATCGCGGAGTTCCTTTCATCATAAGGATTGTTTTTATCATCCAAAACCATAATTAAAGCTTCGACACAGTCGCCTCCGTATCTTTTTTCTGCAATTGAACAATAATTTTTAACATCACTCCCGGTCCAAAGACTGGTAACGACGAAAATAATCGCTGAAAGAACCAACACCCCGATTATTGTGTATATAATTATTTTTTTCTTCATAGCAATTTCAAGGAAACCACGTTCATGTAAACTGAACGTGGAGGAATTGAACTTGATATGTCATCCTCCCTCAGGGGAAACCACGGACTACAGTCCGTGGAGGATGTCATGATTCATTATACACACGTAAATACCATGGCTTTTAAGCGTTTTCTAAGAAGAGATAAATATATTTAGTGTCTGAAGGGGGGTGATGAGAATGAAAAAGAAGTTTTTATATCCGGCATTTATTTTGACATTTGTTACATTACTCACTCTTTATGGGGGAAGTAAAGTTTTAGCAGATGATGTTGATGGTTATCCTCCGATTGTTCAGGCGATTGCGGATAAGTTTGGGGTCGATGAAAGCGATGTCACTGAGGTTTTTGATCAGGAAAGAGTGAGAATTCAGGACCAAAGACAGGCTTTGTATGAACAACGACTTTCGGAAGCCGTTGCTGCCGGGGTTATCACTCAAGAGCAAAGCCAAAGTATTTCTGATAAACATAAGGAGTATGTTGCGGAAATGGAGGCGATCAAATTACAGCACCGGGATGAGATGCAAAAATGGATAGGCGATCAGGGAATCGATCAGGATAAATTGATGCAATACATCGGATTTGGATCAGGAGGAAATAAGATGCACATGGGTATGGGTAGTTTCTAAAGGGGCTTGAAAAATCCCCTCAAGTAGGATGATGTCTTGGAATGGAAAATTGATTTGTCTTTTACCCCGTCACACTCCCACAAAAGAATTGTGGGAGTGTGTACAAAAAAGCTTTTACTTTTTTTCTAATTCTTTCTTAATAAATTCATGAATCTGGTCCCAATTTCCCTCACCCGATTTCGGAAGCAGAATATATTGTTTGTCGGAAGAAATAGCATCAATCAAAACATTATCTGTATTGAGAGATATTGTCGAAATTGATACATCCTGAATCTCCTTCTGATCTTTAGCGATTTCGTAAAACGTTTGAATATCAATGTCAGTCAGGGTGTGGTCGGAGAGGGTATTAATAACAGGTATAACTTTTGTAAGTGTTGAGAATGATAATAATTTATTCTTGACACCCACCAAAAACGCCTGCTGGCGGAGGGATCTTCCGAAATCACTTCCGTTTATATCGGAATGTCTCGATCGGACGAATTTCAGTGCGTTTTCTGAGTCGAGTGTTTCAGTACCTTTATCATAATGTATTGTTTCAAATCTACAGGTAAATTCTTTTTCAAGGAGTTGACCCGATAGTGTTGCATGAAGAGCTTTAATATCCTCGTCGGATTTACCGCATATATCATTTTCCAATCCTTCGATAGGGTAATATTTATCCTCAAATGAATAAGGAACGGATACTGTCACACCTCCGAGAATATCGACGATGCGAATGAATCCCTGAAAGTCTATCGCAATAAAATTGTCAGGATGTATGCCTGTTACTAATTCAACCATATCTCTGGATAGATTGCCGGCTCCAATAATCCCTTTATATTTATCCGGTTTTTCTGGGTACTTTTTATCATCAAGTCCAATTGCAAAAGCGTGGTTTATTTTATGTTTTTCGATGTTGTCCTTTGAAATCGGAATGGGTACAAAAATGTCTCTTGGTATTGAAATCAGAATAATTTTATTTTCTTTAGGACGAATACTTGCAAGCATCATCGTATCAGTTAATGTTGCTCCTTCGTGGTTTCCGCCCGCATAACCAAGAAGCAGTATATTTCTAATGCGTAGGGGGTCTGGTGTTGGGGTGGGAGCTAAAGTAATTGATGGATCATCCGGTGATTTGACAACAACTTTATTATATGTCCGGATAGCATAAGTAACCGTAGCCGCAAGTGTAAATAAGAATAATACGTAAATTATCCCAAGTATTTTCCTTTTTTTTAATTTTCTCTTAACCATAATTCAACAAGCTCTATATTATAACAGCATTCAAGAAAACCCAGAGTCAGGCTCGGGTAATGTCATAACTGATTATTAAAAAGCGAAATATTACCGAAAATACCAGACTAATTTTTTGTTACAAAAAAGTCTTGTCTTAGCCTCGAAACTGAGAGATTTTGATAAGCTTAATGGTATAGGTAAAACTTGACAATAATCCCCGCTATAGTTACAATACCCTCTGGTAAACATGGTTCTGCCCAAAAAAACACACCCTTGAAAACCTTCTCTTTGTTTGTATTATTAATACTATTGCAAAAATATAAGTAATCAAAGGTGGCAGAAACGTTATTTAGAATTTTAGAACTATGACAGATCAAGTACAACTTACAAAACAGGGATACGACTCATTGAAAGAAGAGCTGAGGATTTTGCTGGACGAAAAACGGCCAAAATTGGTCGACAGAATTGCCAATGCGAGATCTCAAGGAGATCTTGCAGAAAATAGCGATTACCAAAACGCACGGGATGAGCTTGAATTTCTTGACGGTAGAATTGAAGAACTCCAGGATGTTCTGAAAAATGTCATGGTAATTGCGGGGGGAAAAGGCGGAAATGTTGTATCAATCGGGACAAGGGTGAAGGTCCAAATTAACGGAAATCAACAGATTTTTGAAATTGTCGGCGAGTGGGAAGCGGATCCTGGGGAGAAAAAGATATCCCATAGCTCACCTTTGGGACAGGCATTGATTGGTAAAGTTGTCGGGGATTCTTTTGAAGTAGAGGCTCCGGCCGGAAAGCTGACCTACAAAGTTTTATCAATTGACTAAGATTCCAATCGTCAATATAATACCTTTCATCATATGAATATACTTACTAATAACAAAAAACACACAACTTCCTGAAGGAGGTTTTGTGTTCACATGCTTAAACCTCCTTACAGGAGGTTTTTTTGTGGTACGAAAGTACCATCTAAAAAATATCCATGAAAAAGAATTTAGTTGAAACATTTATTGATTTAGTGAAGATCGATAGTCCCTCCGGGGAAGAGGAAAAAATTTGCGTTTATATTCAAAAACGACTTTCTGCTATGGGAGTAAAATCTCAAGTTGATAAATCCGGGAATTTGTTTGCCAAAGTGGATGGGGTTGGTGTTCCTGTAATTTTGTCTGCGCACATGGATACGGTTGAACCGGGGAAGAATATTAAGCCGAAGATAATTAACGGGGTGATCAAAAGTGACGGTACGACAATTTTGGGAGCTGATAATAAAATTGCAATTGCCTCCATCATTAATGCTTTACAGCAAGTAAACCCCAATCGCAGAAGATCCCTGGAGATTGTTTTTTCGGTGCGCGAGGAAACCGATGGCGGAATTGCTGATTTTGATTTTTCGCTACTTCAAGGAAGAACCGGGATTCTTGCAGATAAAGCAACGGATGTCGGGATCATAGAATTAGCATCACCCTGGATCGAAAACTTGGAGATTACGATTAACGGATTAAGTGCGCATTCGGGATCTCCGGAAAAGGGGATAAATGCCCTGACAGTTGCTTCAAATGCGATTACTAATCTTGATTGGGGACGGATTAATGACGAAACGACTTCCAATATTGGTGTAATTAGCGGTGGGAGTGTGATGAATACAATTCCCGAGAAAGTGTTTTTGCAGGGAGAAGTCAGGAGTTTTTCCAGAAAAAAGCTTGATAATCAAATTATAAAAATTAAGAAAACTTTTGAAAGTACTACCAAAAAGTACGCAGCTGATCTTGGATTTATTGCTAACAATTATTGCAATGGCTATGTATTTAAGAAAAGTGATGAATATGTGGATCGGGTTGCGGGAGTTATGAAAAGTTTAGGAATTAAACCTAAATACGAAATAGCTTTTGGCGGTAGTGATGCAAACACTTTTATTAAAAATGGGATCAACCTTGTTAATATCGGTGACGGGGGACGTGATCCGCATACTCTCAAGGAGAGTGTAACAATCGCTGATTTGGAGAAAATTGCGATGATTTTTACCTCGTATATTCAAAGCGTTTAATTTACTATAGATTGTAAAATTGTTAAACTTGGAAATAGATCCGAGATTTAGAAGTCGAACCACTTGCAGTGAGTGACTGAAAGGAAACGAACCATGGCAGACCAAAGATTGGAAGAAATAAGAAAAATAAGGCTTGAAAAAGCCCAAAAACTTCGTGAAATGGGAATTAATCCCTATCCTTCAAAAGCAAAAGGCCCAACCACCCCAGTTGCGACAGCCTTAGATTCTATGGATAAAAAAGTTGCTGTTGCGGGCCGGTTGATGTCGTTTCGATCTCATGGGAATGTTACATTTGCTGATCTGAAGGACGAAACCGGAAAAATTCAGCTTTGGTTTCAAAAAAATAATTTGAATGAACAATATAAAGTTTTAAACCTAATTGATATAGGCGACTTTTTGTACGCAGAAGGAACTGTCGCAAAAACAAAATCAGGTGAAATTTCGATTGATGTTGCCAACTACCAAATATTAACAAAATCTATTCGACCCTTGCCTTCAATCTGGTACGGACTTAAGGATGAAGAAGAAAGGTACAGAAGAAGATATTTGGATTTACTCCTTAACGACGAACTAAAAGATCTCTTCAGGAAAAAAGCAATATTTTGGCAGAGCATGCGTGAATTTTTGGTGAATAAAGGATTTTTGGAAGTCGAAACCCCAGCTTTGGAAGCAACAGCCGGTGGGGCGGACGCAAAACCTTTTGTAACACATCATGATGCACTGGATACTGATTTTTACTTGAGGATTTCGATGGGGGAACTCTGGCAAAAAAGACTTATGGTTGCCGGTTTTGAAAAAACATTTGAGGTAGGAAGGCAATTCCGGAATGAGGGATTGAGCCGCGAACATTTACAGGATTATAGTCAAATGGAATTTTATTGGGCATATGCTAATTACGAGGATTCTATGTCGTTGGTTGAAGAAATGTACAAATATGTTGCCGATAAAACCTTTGGCAAACTGAAATTTACGATTACAGATCAGGAAGTTGATTTGAAAAAGAAGTGGGAAAAGATCGATTACCGAGATACCATTCTTCAAAATACCGGAGTTGATATTTCAAATGCTGATAAGAATACAATTGTTGCGAAATTAAAAGGACTCAAGCAGGAGTTTAACGAAAAAGAACCCAGGGAGAGGCTGATTGATAATCTCTGGAAAGGTGTCAGAAAGGGAATTGCCGGTCCGGTGTTTTTAGTCGGGCATCCGGTTGAAGTATCGCCTCTGGCAAAAAGAAAAGAGGACAACCCCAAAATGGTAGAAAGATATCAGATTATTTTGGCCGGAAGTGAAATGGGTAATGGTTATTCGGAGCTAAACGATCCGGTAGATCAGGCAGAAAGATTTAAAACTCAGCAAAAAATGCGTGAGGAAGGCGATGTTGAGGCTCAGATGCATGACAAAGATTTTGTCGAAGCATTGGAATTCGGAATGCCACCCGTGACGGGTTTTGGGATAAGTGAACGACTTTTTTCGTTCCTGGCAGATAAACCGATTCGCGAAACGGTATTATTCCCTCTTTTGAAACCGGAGAAAGATAAAGATTAGGAATACTGGTATTTATATATAGATTAATGAAACAAGAAAAAAAATCTTTAATTTGGAATAATTTTTTTGTTCAGGCAATAGTTATTTTCGTTGTATTGGTAGCAGTAACATATCTTCTTGTTAACGTCCTCTCGAAAAAGAATAAATATGTTTGCAAATTTATCGGAAATTTTTGGTTTAATGAAGTCCAAAGCACGGAAATCCCGAATCCGAAAGTCGGATGCTATTCATATATGGATGTGTACTAGTTGATAGCGAATAGATAAAAGCGAAAAGTGAATAGAGAATAGTTTTTTGTTGAAAATTAGTTTAAAATTTGTAGCTAATTAGTAATTAAATGAATAGAACACAGGCGCTTAAACTTCTTCATGATAATATGCAGAATCCGAATCTTCGGAAGCATTGCTATTCTGTTGAAGCGGTAATGGGAGCTTTATATGACCGTCTCGAAAATGGGAAGAAAAGCGAGGAAGAAAAGGAGAAATGGCTGGTTGCCGGACTGCTCCATGATGCGGATTATGAGCTTACCAAAGAAGACGCAAAGAACTCCCACACAAAGCATGTGACAAAATGGCTTGAAGAGGCCGATGCCCACTCCGATATCAGAGATGCTGTTGTATCGCATGCGTGGGGTTTTTTGGATTTTGCGCCCGAGCCTAAAAACAAAATGAGTTGGGCTTTATATTGCTGTGATGAGTTGACCGGACTTATTATCGCCGTTACCTTGGTAAAACCAGATAAAAAACTTGCCTCAGTTACGGTTGAATCGGTGATGAAGAAGTGGGGATCGCAAAGTTTTGCAGCCGGAGTTAATCGGAAACAAATTGAGATGTGTGAAGAAAAGTTGAATCTACCCCTTCCTGAATTTATCCAGATCGCGATTTCTGCGATGCAGGGAATCTCGAATGATTTGGGACTTTAGTGTATTATAAATTTTAAGTGTATATGGAAATATTCAGACATAATAATCCATTAGGATACAATGTTGAAGTAATCCAAAAAGTACAAATGGATAGACTCGATTTCAGAAATAATCCCGAGGGAATTGTAGTTAAATCGGTGGTAGATTCTACAAATGTGGAAGGTGTTATGATTCCTTATGGTGAAGCTCAAAAATTAAAAAGGATATTACAAGCCCAGATTAAAAATTTGAAGGAGGAAGGGTTTAAGGAATACAAAGATTATAAAGTAAAGATTGTACCTCAATAATGATAATTTGGGATTATTACAAGTTATTTTAATCGTGCTCCAGTTTCTGCACTTCCTCTAAATTCTGCTTTTCTTAATAGGGCATAGGCGCCTAACATAAGCGAAGTTACCGTTCCTACCCCTACTGATGCAAGAGGAACAAAATTTCGCCGAATAGTATCTAATGTTGCAGGATCTTTTAATAATTCGAGCGTATCGGTTATACCCTTTAATGCTTCTGCTGACATAATAAGTCGTATTATAATACAATTTGAAAGTATTTTAAATATTTTTGAAGGTATATTGTATAATTCGAATAATCAAATTAATAAAAAGACAATTAACGTTTTATGTTAGACATTAAATTTATTCGCGAAAATAAAGATCTTGTAAAAAAGGGTGTTACTGATAAGCAATTTGACCCGTCAATTGTTGATGAGGTTTTGAAGGTGGATGAAGAAAGAAAAAAACTCCAATTGGAAGTGGAAGAATTAAGATCAGAGAGAAATAAAGTTGCCAAGGCAGGTAAGCCCCAGCCCTCTGAAGCTTCGCGGGGTAAAGAAATAAAAGAGAATTTGAAAAAGCTGGAACCTGAATTTGACAAAGTTGATACGAAATTTCTTGAGCTTCTTAACCAGATTCCTAATCTGCCGCTTCCCAACGTTCCTGTAGGTAAGAATGAAAGTGAAAATGTTGAAATTAAAAAAGTCGGAGAAATCCGGAAATTAAATTTTACCCCGAAGGACCATCTTGAGCTGGGAACCAAATTGGGAATTTTGGATTTCGAAACCGGTGCCAAAGTGACGGGTTCGCAGTTTTATTTCCTTTACGGAGACGGGGCACTTTTGGAACTTGCCTTAGTTCAGTATGCGATGGAGCTTCTTTCAAAAGAAGGATTTCTTCCTGTGATTACACCGGACCTTGCCAAATCAAGATTTTATTTGGGAACAGGCTACGCTCCAAAAGGAGTTGAAGCTCAGACCTATATTGTTGAAGGGGAGGATTTGGGACTTATCGCAACAGCCGAAGTAACGCTTGCCGGAAAACACGCAGATGAAGTTATTCCTGAAAACGAACTCCCTAAAAAATATATCGGTTATTCCCATTGTTTCAGACAGGAAGCGGGGGCGTATGGAAAGTATTCCAAAGGAATGTATCGTGTGCACCAATTCACGAAAGCAGAGATGTTTATTTACTGCAAACCGGAGGAATCAGAGGCAATGCACCAGCATATTTTGGAAATGGAAGAAAAGATCTACCAAAACCTAGGACTCCCGTATCGAGTATTGGAGATTTGCACAGGCGACCTTGGCGCAATGGCAGCAAGAAAGTACGACATTGAAGCATGGATGCCGGGACGCAATGATTATGGAGAAGTCACATCAACCTCAAACTGCACCGATTATCAGGCAAGAAATCTGAATATAAAATACCGTAAAAAAGACGGGAAGATAGAGTTTGTTCATATGCTCAATGGTACCGCGATTGCAACATCCCGCACGCCTTTGGCTATTTTGGAAAATTATCAAAATGAAGACGGGTCTGTTACAATCCCTGAAGTATTAAGAAAATGGATGGGAAAAGAAAAAGTTGAGAAGAGAAATAAGTAGTGAGTTGTGAGAAGTGGGATATGGGAGATAGCGATAGGTTGTAGGGGGTAGGAAATAGAAATAAGAAATAAGTGAAGTAAATGAAAGGAGAGTGATTTTATGAAAAAAGAGAGAGAAAAAAAAGCGGAGAAAGTTAAAGTAACGGTTGGGAAAAAAATAACCGGAATGGTTGATAGGATTCTGGGAGCTCTTCCTGATCCCGATGCCGAAGGTAGGGAAAGATTAATGTCGGCTATTGACCACGCTAAAGTATCCGGAGGTTGCGTTCAGACAATTATCCCTGATATTGGAGAATATTCGGTTGTGTCTGACGGATACGGAACCGAAATAGTTCCGGTGGAAAATTGATTTCCAAGCCTATAATGTGGTAAAATAGTATTACTATGAATGAATTAGCAAAGACTTTCGCTAACCCTTTGTTATTGAATCATTCCGGCGATGGAGTACAGGTTCGCCCTGACGACTGCGGATATAAAAAGTCTTTATTGGGAGTCCCTGTTAATATTTCATACCCCCGAGTTGCAGCTAATGGTTCAAGGGTCGTAAGCGACACCTGTGTTGTTGAAGGGAAAGGATTTTTTAGTATCCCGCACTTATATAAAACAAACTTAGAACGAACTCCGGACGGTAAATTTGTTTGCCACGCTGATTGTCCCTGGATAAAGTAACTTCATTAAATTTCGTACCCGGACTTTAATACAATCTCTTTAACTTGAGAGATATCAGCCGACTCGTCAACCTCCAGAGTTTGCCTGGGATATGAACATTTTGCATTTATTCCCGCCTCTTCCAAATCCGATTCAAGCATTACCGCACAGGATTCACAATGCATGCCTTGAATCTTGTAAACTTTTGATTTTTGACCTTTTTTAAAGAAGTTGAACATGTTTAATTTATAACGGTGAATGATCCTCCATACATACCCATCGAACAAGTATATGCAAGTCTTCCTGTTTTTGTCGGAGTGAATTCAATAATCGTTTCCCCTTTTTCAGGAAGAATTTTTGAAATGTTAAATGCGGGGATTGTGAAAGCCCTTGAACAACTGAAAACCCCTTTTGTAACGAGTTTAAGTTTTACCGGAGTACCCACTTTCAAAGTGTCGGTTGATGCTTTATAACCATTATTTTCGACGTTGATTGTGACATCCTGATATCCATCAGCTGTAACAGTTACAGAAGTAGGCTTGTTTGATCCGGCTACGGTATCACTTTTGAAAAGAGACGAGATAGCGCTTTTATAATTTTGTATTGTATGGGGTGAGCCCAAAAGTCCCAATCCGCCGCTTATGGCTGTAACCCCAAAATATAATAGAAACGCCGATGCGACATATGAAAAAGCTTTTTTTGACAGAAGTTCACCGGCTACTGCACCCATAGTGAAAAAGACAGGGCTCGTTCCGATCACAAACAAAGCCATAATAGCCCCTCCAAGCAGCCAGTTGCCCGAAGACATAGCAAGAAGCATCATTGCTTGGGTAACACCGCAAGGCATTAAAACCGTCAATACCCCCATGGTTAGCGGGGTGACAGTTGTAGGATCTTTACTGATTTTTTTGGCAAGCCTGAATGCAAATTTCGGAGGCCGGATAGAAAAATATCTGAAAACAGGATGCAAGTTTAATATCTTGCCCGCGGTTCCGAGTATGAAAATACCGGCGGCAAGCTGAATAAAAGCTTGTAACTTTATCGAGAGCAATAAAAACGATCCCAAATATCCAAGAACCATCCCCAAAGTAGTGTAGGCGAGAAGTTTTGCCAGCAGAAATAAAATAACATGCTTCATTTTCTCCGACCTTTTATTATTTTGTACTTCAGTCAGAGACGATGTCAAAAGTCCTCCTTGAATTGCAAAGCAGGAAATTCCCCCTGAAGTTAACCCCGTTATTAAAGCCAGCCATAAATTTCCCATTTTAATATTTTAAATCAGATTTAATTGTAGAGTAAATGAATATATCATTTGACTATTGTCCTGTAAAATAATATGATAATGATATCCCCTGGGGGGGGATTAAGTCAAGGGGAGTAAATAACACCAAAATATTAAAATATATATGAATAACAATGGAAACATAATTCATCGATACAAAATTGCGTCAGGTCATTTGAAGAAAGTTATCAAAATGATTGAGGAGGGCGTTTATTGCGTGGACATTGTACATCAATCACTGGCAGTTCAGGCTGCCCTGAAAAAAGCCGACCAGCTGGTTTTGAAAAACCATCTCGAAACATGTGTATCAGAATCGATAAAAAAAGGTGAAGGGAAAAAAGCAATTGCAGAAATAATGGAGGTATTGGAAAAGACATGAACCTTAGTGAAATATTTGTTTTGGCTGCGGGACTATCTCTAATTGGTTTTGTCTACTGGTTCTTTTTTGGAAAAAAATACAATGAAGTTGTGGCGAATGATAATGATAAGGTAAAAATTTTAGTGAGTGGAAGGTATAAACCTGATGTTATAAGAGTAAAAAAGGGTGCAGCAACCAGCCTTTTATTAACAAGAACAGATTCGAACCCCTGCTTGGAGGAATTTATTATCCCTGATTTCAAAATCAAGAAGTATTTACCTATGAATAAAGTCGTTGAAATTAAGCTGAATCCCGAACAGATTGGTACTTGGGACTTTCATTGTGGTATGAATATGAATCATGGAAAACTCATCGTTGAATAATACAACCAGAATCACTTTTCCCGTTGTCGGGATGCACTGTGCATCTTGTGCAAAACTCATTTCGCGAAAACTCGAAAAAGTTCCCGGAGTGACAAATGCAGTTGTTAATTACGGAAGTGAGCAAGCCATCATTGAAGGAACCGGAGTGGATAAGAAGAAAGTTATGTATGCTGTTGAGGAAGCCGGATATCAGGCATTAATTACGGAAAATTCCGATTCTTCATCCGAGTCGGTTGAAAAACAGAAAGAGGCGGCAAAGAAAAGGGAACTTAAGGATCTGCAGATAAAAGTATTAGTCTCTTCATTTTTATCGGTAATTCTTTTTATCGGCAGTTTTCCGAAGTGGTTTGGCGACTTGGGTATTATTAATGATAAATATTTTTTACTGCTTCTTGCTACTCCGGTTCAATTTTGGGCAGGCAGAAGTTTTTATCAGGCAGCTTGGTCAGGTTTAAAAAACAGAACTGCCAGCATGGACACGCTGATTGCGATAGGAACTTCAGCTGCATACGGTTTCTCTGCCTTGATGACATTATTCGGAAAATATTTTATGGTTTTGGGCGTACAAACGGCAATGTACTACGATACAGCAGCCGTGATTATTACTCTCATACTTCTGGGAAGGTTTTTGGAAACTAAAGCAAAAGCAAAAACTTCGGATGCGATAAAAAAATTAGCCGGTTTACAGGCAAAAACAGCCAGAATTCTTTGGTCGATGACAAAAGATAAATTACAAATGACAAGTTTTACAAAAAAAGAACAATATCAGGAAATAGATACACCTCTTGATCAGGTTGTTGTCGGGGATTTAATCCGTGTCCGGCCGGGAGAGAAAATACCTGTAGATGGGATGGTTATTGATGGAGATACCAGCATTGATGAATCTATGGTCACCGGCGAATCAATACCGGTTGAAAAAAAGGTTGGAGACTTGGTTATTGGCGGAACAATTAATAAAAACGGAACGCTTTTGATACAGGCTAAGAAGGTCGGAAGTCATACAATGTTGGCACGCATAATTCAGATGGTGTCTGAAGCTCAAAGTTCCCAGCCTGCCATTCAAAGATTGGCAGATACGGTTTCTTCGTATTTTGTCCCCATTGTTCTAATGATTTCTGTTGCTACATTTGTTATATGGTTCATAATCAGTGGTTTTGGTCCGGCACTTTCAAATTTTATTGCAGTTCTTGTTATTGCATGTCCTTGTGCACTGGGGCTTGCTACACCGACAGCTGTAATGGTTGGAATAGGAAAGGCGGCGGAATACGGAATTTTGGTTAAAGATGCGCAGGTTTTGGAAACAGCCTATAAAACCAAATATGTCGTCTTTGATAAAACAGGAACGCTTACTCATGGAAAACCAATCGTTACGGATGTAGTTACTTTTAGTGAATTAACCGAAAAAGGAGTCTTGGGATTCGCAGCTTCAGTTGAACAGGTATCGGAGCATCCTCTTGCGGAAGCAATCGTCGGTAAAGCAAAAAAAGATTCGTTGGAACTTCAGAAGGTCACTGACTTTACTGCTCATACCGGAAAGGGAGTGGAGGGAAAAGTTGCAGGAACCTTTGTTGTACTTGGGAATAGATCATTATTTGAAAAAGAGGAAATTATAAGTATTGAAAACCAGATTGAAAAGCTTGAAGATCAGGGTAAGACGGTGATGCTATTGGGAAGACATGTTGGTAAGGTCAATAAGATCGGAGGACTTATTGCGGTTTCCGATACGGTCAAAGAAAGTGCATCGGAAACCATTTCTCTTTTGAAAAAAGCTAACATTTCATCTGTAATGATTACAGGCGATAACGCGCGTACCGCAAATGCGGTTGCACTTGAACTTGGTATTGATTCTGTTTACGCGCAAGTCTTGCCCCACAAAAAGGCTGAGAAAGTGCTGGAAATAAAAGAAAAAGGTGTAGTGGCGTTTGTCGGTGATGGGATTAATGATGCACCAGCTCTTGCATCGGCTGATGTTGGTATGGCTATGGGAAGCGGGACCGACGTCGCCCGGGAATCGGCTCATATGACGCTCCTCAATACGGATTTGAAAACAGTTGCCAAAGCGATAGCTCTAAGTAAAAAAACAATAAGCATAATTAGGGAGAATTTGATATGGGCGTTTGGGTATAACGTGATTTTAATACCTGTTGCGATGGGTGTGCTTTATCCGTTTATCGGAAAATTTTTAAGTCCTGAAATTGCAGCTTTTGCGATGGCAGCAAGCTCTATCTCCGTTGTTGGCAACTCCCTAAGATTAAGAAGATTGCGTATTTAATTATTCGCTTCGATTAAATTTTTTTCCTAAAGTACGATGAACAAACTTCTTGGTATATAATTTGCCGGATGATAAAAAAAGAGATGCATAAAATTAATGTTGCGGATATTCGATTAGGTTTACCAGAATTTGAAGTAAAGGAAAAACAAATTGACGATAATAAATATTCCTATTTTGAGGCCGGTGAAGGAAAACCGCTGATTTTACTTCCGGGATTTCCGTTCGGAAAAGAATTATATTCTTTGGTAATACCCGGTTTAGCGCTTAATAAAAAAGTTATCGCCTTGGATTTACCCGGTTGGGGTGAATCGGGTTATAAACAAGAAATAACCTATTCGGGTATTAATAAATGGTTGTACAAATATGTAAATAGCGAAAGTCGAAGTATTGACCTATTTGGTTATTCATTTGGAGGCAGTATTGCTTTGAGGTTTATCAATGATTATCCTGAATTGGTTGATAGAGTTTCTGTATATTCTCCGGCAATAAAATTCTCAAGATATATGGATCCGATAAAAAGTATTTTTTTGCAGTTTGCAAACATGTCGCCAAAAATAAGGCAAATATTTTTTAAAGAATTAATATCGGGAGGCGGTAATCTTCATAAAATTATGTTTGGAGTCGAAATGAACATCCAAAATCCCTACCATCAAAAATTGTATGAATCATTACAAAAAGTCCGGCTCGAACCATTTTTTGAAACCTTAAAAACAATTTTTGGAACAGATTTGGCACCTGATCTTTCCGGAATTACAAAAGAAGTTAATATTGTTACCGGAGAAAAAGACTACATAAAAACCGATAGCTTTGAGGCAATCAAATTGTTAAAAAAATCCCATTTAATTGTAATTCCCCGGGTAACTCATAACTTTATTGATGAAAACCCCGCAAAATTTCAGGAAGTTTTATCAAAAATATTTAATTGATTTCCATGGAAAGAAAATCCGACCTGATAAATATTGAAGTTTTTCTGGGGGGTGAATGGCAGCCTATTATCGATGCTATTTTGCCTGTTGAAATAATCGGAAATCTGAATAAATTAGATCCCGGAGAATCCATGCTGATTCCTGACGAAGACAGTGCGGAAATCTTCATAAGAAAATTAGTCGCATTAACAAACTAGCAACGCATATACTTGCCGTTCTTGTTAATTTCGGAAGTTGAAACAAACTGAAGAAAAACTGCTTAGAGTCAGAAAACATCAATACTTAGTACCCTTTTAATAAATGCGGTCCTATTGGACACCTTTTACAGGTTGAAGAGTTTTGACAATTGGTCCGTATTTCCTGGATCTTAGTTTCGAGCGATGTCAAAGCAATATCAGTAAAATTCATGTGATCTTTCAGCATCCTTGTTGAATTGGAAACACTAATATTAATGGAAATCCCGGATAAACGCCTTACTTTAAGTAATCTGAATCTATAGCAGAACCCAAGAAAACCCCGAGCGTGAGCTCGTGGGATGAATTGGATTCTGATATGTCATCCTCCTTTAAAGGAAACCCCATTCGTAAGAATGGGGAGGATGTCATCAGTTTTACTCAAACTTAAACTTAGATATTTTGAGAGAGTCGTACAAAGAAAAAATGCTTGTTCTGCGGACATGTTTGGTATTCCATAGATAATATCATTATAAGTTAAAAAATATACTTAGAAAGTTCTTATACTTTATTTCTTGCTTGGCGGTATTTTCTTTTCCGTACCTTTAACCATATTTAGTCAAGTTCTTTATCAATATAAACGATGGTCATTCCAACTTCCTGTGCAACTTTGTGTTCATCAGTTGCTCCACGGGATTTTTCCCATCTGGGGGTCATAAACATATCGGTTACAAATTTTTCTTCTGCGCCAAGTACTTCCCTCCAAAATACTTCCCAATCAGAGTTTACAAAACCTGCTGCATCTAATCGCTTGAAAAGTTCATCATCAAAAACTTCCGTTGCAGAAAACACTGGAAATTCCTGTTGTGTCCTTATTTGTTCAGTAAATCTCCCAAGCCTTGCGATATTCTTTGGTATGTTTTCTTTCCCGTCAGCTGTAATTGCCCCTGAAACATATCCAATTCTGTTATATCCGGCAAGCCTATATTCTCTAAATACACCAAAGAGAGAGTCTCTTACTTGTGCCAGAGAATTTGACTCTTTGACTGCTCCCGTAATTTTTTCTTTCATTTTAGCTATCTCTTTTTGGCTTATTATAGTACCTCTTTCCTTTAATTTTATCCGGCAGCAAACTTTCTTGTGTATATTTCTCGTAACCCTTACCATATCCCAATTCCTTCATCAAATTTGTCGGGGCGTTGAGAATTTGGAGGGGGATTGGAAGATTTCCGAAATTATTGACATCACCCAAGGCTTTCATATAAGCATCATATGCTGATCTATCCTTTTTGGTTGTTGCCAGATAAACAGTTCCTGCAGCGAGATTTTCCTGGCATTCAGGATACCCAATCTGCTGGCAGGCTTGAAAGACTGCGTTAGCAACGACTAGTGCGGTTGGAGAGGCAACATCTTCTGAAGCGAATACGACCATTCTTCTGGCAATATACAATGGATCCTGTCCCGCAGCCACCATTCGTGCAAGGTAATAGAGAGCCGCATCGACATTGCTTGCACGCATTGATTTGATGAAAGCCGAAATAACATTGTAGAATTCTTCCCCCTGCCTGTCGAAAGTCAGCTGCTTTCTTTGAAGCGCCATTTCAATAGTGGAGAGTGTAAGAGTAGAAGAGTATAGCTGCTTGTTTTTTTTATCAGCAGATCGCATTCTGTTATCTGTAGGCAAATTTGATGCTATTTCCAGTACATTCAAAAGGACTCTTGCGTCACCATTGGATGATTCAATGAGGAATTTTTCAGCTTTTTTATCAATTTTGATATCAAGTTCCGTAAGACCCCTTTTCAGGATTTTTTTCAGGTTTGGTTCTTTCAGCTGATGTAAAACTACAACTCTGGAGCGGGAAAGAAGAGGTCCGATGATTTCAAATGACGGATTTTCAGTTGTTGCGCCTATGAGAACAATATTACCCCGTTCAACATACGGTAAAAGTTTATCCTGCTGGGCTTTGTTAAAACGATGAATTTCATCAATGAATACAATAGGCTGTGTATTGTGGGCAATTAGGGGTGAGTTGAGTATATTTTGAACAACCTGCTCAATTTCTTTGGTTTTTGCATTGACTGCTGAAAATTCATAAAATTCTCTTTTAAGCTCATGGGCAATTATTCTGGCAAGAGTTGTTTTTCCGGTCCCCGGCGGTCCCCAAAATATTAATGAAGGAAAATAATTTTCTTTTTTGGCGTTTTTAATTAATTTCCGGACGACCCCGTCTTTTCCTGCTATATGATCTTGTCCGATAAAACCCGACAAGTTATTGGGACGAAGTTTCTCCGGAAGCGGTATAATACTCATAAGATTATTTTACATCCGAATATAAACCGAAGCAATTAAGAATGTCTATTTATCCTCTTCATTTGAAGAGTGTAATTTCTTATCCAGTTCCGTAAGCATTTGATTCACCTTTTCATTTCCTTCGTTTAGAATAGTTTGTTGGACTATTATTGATTGCAGCTTAGCTTTTGCTATAAGAACTCTCAGGATGTTTGATCGTAAAGTCCTGTCAATGACCAAAGATCTTTCGTAAAAGTCTGATTTTTTGAAATGTTCATCGGTCATACACGCAGATTGTATCATATATAGTAAAATCAAAACCGGGTTATAAATATTTTTTTGACTTCGATTAGTATCGGAACTAAACTACATTTGAAAATTTAGAAAGAAATCCGATGGAAAGAGATATCGTATTGATACAGGTTAAACACTTGAATAAAGACGGCAGAATACAAAACCATGGGTCCGTTGCCGGTCCGGGAAATCCCTATCCCCATTTTCGCACTTTTGAAGAAACGGTGAACGTTGCCTTGGTGGTTGCAAAAATTGTAACAAAGCATTGGCAAAGACCGGTTTTCATTTGTGATGTGCATCATTCACCGGTAAAAGAGTAACTTCCGTTTTTTTGGTTGGAATCCTTTGTAGTATCATATATGTATGGGATTTTTCGGTAGTCTTCTGAAGGGGGAAACTGTTTTGGAAGAGGTAACCTCACCTGTGAATGGGAAAATAACCGTTCACAAAAGCCTTGCATGGGGAACCTATTTGTCAGTTGGTAATCTTACCCAATCCGGAGGTGTTGTTCGGGATATTTGGAAGTCAACTTTGACAAAGTTGAAAAAAGAAAACAGTGATGTCAAAGATTGTCTTATTTTGGGAATCGGCGGAGGAAGCAACGCCCAATTGGTCAGAAAATTTTGGCAGTATTCAAGGATTACGGGGATTGATTTTGATCAGGTGATTGTTGATTTGGGTAAAAAATACTTAGGTCTTGACGATATTAATGTAAAACTTATTGTCAGCGATGCGTATGAATTTGTGGAAAATGAAGCAAAATTCGATCATAAATATGACTTAATATTAATTGATCTGTATGTTGGGAGTGAATATCCGTTTGTGTTTGAGAGTGATGAATTTATAAAACATATTAAGTCTTTGCTGCATGAGCAGGGGAGGGTGATATTTAACCGTTTATATTCAGACGAAAAACGTTCATCCGCTTCAAAATTCGGTCAAAAACTGGAAAAAACTTTTAGCAAAGTTGAGTATTTTTATCCGCAAGCGAATTTGATGCTGATTTGCAGCTACTAATTTGTTTAGTAGCTATACTTGGGGCGGCGGTTGAAGTATAAACCATAGTCATCGTAGACGCCGGACTTTTTTTGAGGGATCAATTTTGAAAACTTTTCGAACATTGGAAGTTTAGCCTTTGCCCAGGTCTTAAAATTTATATTTACTTCTGAAAAGGCATACGAAAAAATATAAATCACGATAAGAAGCCCCATTATGTTGGCAGCAATTTTAATAAACCCATTATTGCCCGCAACGAGTTGTATCCCCGAAATAATGAGGAGAACCGGCCAGAAGCGGAACAGTATTTGCCAGATGCTCCAGGGAATTATATTTAAGTTGTTAAGAAGCAGGATTAAACCCAATAGGATAAATATAATACCGCCAAGAAAATCTGAATGATACGTTCTTTTTGTATTCTTTGAAGTATTCTCTTGGGGTTCGATATTTGTCACTTTAATCTCGTTTGGATAAGATTGCCAAACCTAAAATTATTATTACGACACCGGGAAAAAACCTCCACAATTTTGCGATGTTCAAGATACCGAAATTGCCCAGCAGGAGCAATGACCCGAAAACTAAAATTACCAATCCGAAGAATTGTTTTGAGTCGGCTCTTTTGGTATTCAACTTTATTTCTTTCGCGATCTCATGCGCTTTATCTTTCATCTCATTAACATTTTTCTCAAAGTTTTCTTTTGACAATTCAGACAGCGAAGATTTGGAAGGAACTATCAGCCAGAGAATAATATAGAGGAAAAGTCCGCCGCCCCCGAAGACTGTGACGATGACGAATAAAATTCTTATGAGTGTGACATCAACATTGAAAAAATCAGAAAAACCTCCGCAAACACCCCCTAACATCCTATTTTCTTCCGATCGGTAAAGTTTTGTTGAGCCTGAGGAATTTTTTGATGAATTCTTAGTTGCCATAATACGAAATATTATACAATCTATGCCTATTTTTTCAAGTTTGTAATATATATAATACGGCTTCCGGTAGCAGATGGCTGGAATCAGTGCTAAAATAATTAGCCATAGAGATCCGGTAGATTTAATATAATCCGGCATAAAATTAGTGAACCAGTCCAAAAAGACAAGGTTTGTAGTTTTCTTATGTTTAAAAATCTTTTTTCAAAACTTCTTGATATAAATCAAAAGGAAATTGACAGATTGTCAAAGATTGTTGACAGGATTAATTCTTTTGAGGGTGAAATAAAGAAACTTAAAAGTGCTGATTTTGCAAAAAAAACTGAAGAATTTAAGAAACGTTTTTCTGAAGATGAAATCTTGGAGGAACTTATTCCCGAAAGTTTCGCTTTGGTTCGCGAGGCGGCTTGGCGGGAGTTGGGACTTCGGGCATATGACGTGCAGATGATGGCGTCGGTTGCATTATTTGAGGGAAAAGTTGCAGAACAAAAAACAGGCGAGGGAAAAACTCTTTCAGCAGTTCCGGCGCTTTACCTTCGGGCGCTTGCCGGAAAAGGTGCACATCTGGTAACAGTTAACGATTATCTGGCACGACGCGATGCAGGCTGGAACGCTCCGATATTTAGGCTTCTTGGTTTATCAACGGGTGCAATTGCCCAGGAAATGAAATCGTATGTTTATGACCCCGCATTCTCCGATTCAAGTCACGGTGATGAAAGATTGGCGCATTTGAAAACTACGACAAGAAAAGAAAGTTATGCATGCGACGTTACATATGGGACGAATAATGAATTTGGCTTTGATTATCTTCGGGACAATATGGTTCAGCAGGTTGACGACATTGTTCAGAAACACCATTACTTTGCAATTGTTGATGAAGTTGACTCTGTTTTGATTGATGAGGCAAGGACTCCTTTGATTATTTCTGCTCCCGATACAGAACCGACTGATAAATATTATAAATTTGCCGCACTCATTGAAAAATTAAATCCGGATACTGACTATTCAATTGACGAGAAATTGAAAAGTGCAACTCTGACGGAACACGGAATTTCAAGGGTAGAAAAGATTCTCGGAGTTGAAAATTTGTATGAGAAGGATTTTGACTCAATACATCATATTGAAAACGCTCTTCGCGCCAAAACTCTCTATTTGAAAGACCGGGAATACATCGTCAAAGATGATGCCGTAACGATCGTTGACGAATTTACGGGAAGGTTGATGTTCGGACGCCGTTGGAGTGACGGACTTCATCAGGCGGTAGAAGCAAAAGAGGGGGTAAAGATTCAGCAGGAAAGTAAAACCCTGGCCACGATTTCGTTTCAGAATTATTTCCGTATGTATGAACATTTGTCGGGTATGACAGGAACGGCCGCAACCGAGGCGGAAGAATTCAAAAAAATATATAAGCTTGATGTTGTTGTGATTCCAACCAACAAACCTCTATCAAGAATTGACAATCCCGACTCGATTTATAAAAATCTGGGTGCCAAGTATACGGCTATTGTTAATGAAATTACCGAAAGGAGTAAAAAAGGTCAGCCGATACTCGTCGGAACAACATCAATCGAGAAAAATGAGATCATTGACGAGTATCTCAAGAAAAGAAAAATCCCCCACAATGTTTTGAACGCCAAAAACCATGAACGGGAGGCTCTCATCATTTCCGATGCAGGAAAACCGGGGGCTGTGACTGTTGCAACAAACATGGCCGGACGGGGTGTTGATATTGTTCTTGGAGGATCCATGCCCGACCGCCCCGAGGGAATAAGTCAGGAAGACTATACAAAATCCAAAGATTACATACGCTGGCTTGAATTGCATGAAAAAGTGGTCAAAGCCGGAGGACTTCATGTTCTGGGAACCGAAAGACATGAATCCCGGCGCATTGATAATCAGCTTCGGGGTCGTTCCGGAAGACAGGGGGATCCGGGTTCGTCAAGATTCTATTTATCGCTTGAAGATGATTTAATGCGGATATTCGGCGGAGAGCAAATAGGGTCTTTGATGGACAGGTTGAAACTGCCGGAAGACCAGCCAATCGAAAATAGTTTTGTCAGCCGTGCAATTGAATCAGCTCAAAGCAAAGTTGAAGGTTTTCATTTCGATGCCCGTAAAACTCTTGTTGAATACGACGATGTAAAAAACCAGCAAAGAGAGATTGTTTATGGCCTTAGAAATAAAGTTCTAAAAAGTAAAAGTCTGAAAGATGAAATATACGAAAAATTAAAATCGGAAGTCAGCTACAATATTTCGACCTCAATGGATTCCGTAGCGAATAAATTCGATTATGAAAAACTTGTGGTCGGATTTTCTGAAATTATTCCATTTGATGATAAGTCCCGTGAAGAAATAAAAAAACAGCTTGAGAAAGTTTCCGATGAAGAGAGTATCAGAAAATTTTTTGAAAAAACCCTGGAAGATGTTTATGAAAAACGAGAGACTGAAGTCGGGGGAGATGTCATGCGGTCAATAGAAAAATTTGCATATCTGGGATCAATAGATCATTTGTGGATTGACCATCTTGATACGATTGACGGGATTGAAGATGCCGTTAAGCTTCGGGGATATGCCCAAAAGAACCCATTATCAGAATTTAAAGGTGAAGCCTTTTCCTTGTTTGAAGGGCTTCTGCAAAAAATTGATACCGAGCTGACGAGAAGAATTTTCCGGATAGGTGTAGCCAGAACTCCGGCACCGACGATACCTCTGGAGCAGGCAAGGACAAATGTTGACCAGATGGATTCAACAGGACTGGCTCCGTATGGAGAGGATCTGACCGCAAAAGCGGGAAAACCCGCTTTCAGTTCAAGTTTAAGTCAAAGTAATCAACTAACTAATGCACAAACTAACAAAACAGGCCGCCTCGCTGAGCGGGGAAGTGGCCGAGCTAAGCTCGGACGCAACGACCCGTGTCCATGTGGTTCCGGTAAAAAGTATAAGAAGTGCCA